>DASYJM010000046.1:0-85133 GCA_035996445.1 Candidatus Acidiferrum sp.
GCCAAGCCGTCGGCAACTCCGTATTCACTTACGTCGATCGACCTTAAGGCTCCGCTCGATAGCTTTTGGTGCGGTACGCGCAACACGTGACTTGCAGTCGATATCCAAAGCCATCCTACCTTGTCTTCAGAGATTCCGTAGATCTGCTCGTGCAGCGAATCAGGAACATCGCGCGGAACTTGCCATCGCCCCGATTTGAAGAAAGCCAACCCCCCCGAGGTTGTGATCCACAGCACGCCGGTGGAGTCTTCAAAAAGGCAGTTCACACTGTTAGAGGGCAGACCGTCTGGCGTTGCGTAGGTCGTCCAAGTCCCGCGGAAGAACGCGCTCAGGCCGTTGGGTGTGGCAAACCACATCGTTCCATCCCGCGTCTCCAGGATTGCCGAGACGGTATTCGACGCGAGACCGTCAACTGTCGAGTATGTCATAAATTTTCCGTCGTTAAACTTACTGATGCCGCTGGTCAGCGTTCCTGCCCACACCGCCCCGTTCTTGTCCTGATACGCAGCAATCACGCTGTTTTCGGCGAGACCATTTGCTTGCGTGTAAGTCTTGCCTACGATGCGTCCAGCCCTTAATTCGAGACGTTTAAGGCCGTTGTATTGTGTGCCGATCCAAATCTCGTTCCTGCCACCAGTGATGGAGTAGATCACTTCCTTATGAACTAGGGGAGTATTGAGTGCTTGAGCTCGGCCGTCTTTTAACGAGTACAACCCGCCTTCGGCGGGAGCAGACCAAATCCGATTCTCACGGTCTACATAGATTGGCCCGCCGTCCTTCGCGTGCGCGTTGCTAGCGCTGAGAGTGTAGGTGACAAATACGCTGTCCCTGATGCGCTCCAGGCCGCGTCCACCTCCGGCCCAAAGATTCCCCTCGCGATCCTCAAACAGCGCGTTGATACCCCGGCTGCCAAAGTCGGGTTCATCGGAGAACGAAACGCCAAAGTCGTTGATGCGAAAAAGGCCAGTGGTTGTTCCGGCCCATATGTTGCCGTCGTGGTCTCGCAAAAGAGCGAGCACCTCGGCGCTAGCCAGAGCAAGTGGCAGGTTAACGCTGCTGAAAACAGCGCCATTCCAGCGATATAATCCTTTGCTGGTACCGACCCACAATTCCCGGTCACCCACGGGTAACAAACAATTGATTTTCCTATCCGAGATACCGGTGACGCGTGTAGTCCGCCCATCCGCGAAATAGAAGAGACCCGCAACAGTCCCCAGCCAGATTTTGCGGTCGCGCGTCTCCGCTATCGCCAGGACCAGAGACGGTGGAAGGACGGTGGGGGGAGCCAGCACTTGGACGTTTTCTCCTCGAACCCGGAGGAGTCCATCTATTAGATCTGTGAACAGCCAGGCCCCGTCTTCTTCTCGCCAGCTGCTTGCGACTTCTAGGGTCGTTCTTCGAAGAATAGAAGCCAGATTCACAAATCTTCCATCGCGATAGCACAGCACACCCGCACCCCAGAAGATTGCGCAGAGCCTGCCATCGTTATCGGTGGTCAAACCTGAAACGGGATCGCCTGAAAATTCAGAAAACGATGACATCAAACGAAAGTTAACCCCGTCGAAACGCACCAAGCCCTTTTCCGTTCCCATCCAGAGATAACCATCGGCTGTTTGCATGATCGCGTTGATGGCCCCACCCGGAAAGTTGCTATCAGTAGTCCATTGTTCCCGCAAGTACTGCGACAAGGTGTGATTAGGATCCAGAGCGCGAGCTTCACCGACCACGCAGATTAATGTTAGTCCGGTGGCGAGCCATCGAGACGGACTTGGCATGCGCATCACGGATAGTATTTAAACTTTTCAACCACAATTTCGTTTTCGCGTTGCAGCGGCACTTTCCCCCATCCAAAGACGTACAGATTTATGCGCGCCACCTCGCCACCTGCTGCCGGCACATGTGCGGTGAAGACATGCTGGTTCAGGGGATGAGCTCGTCCGCTAACCTGGGTTCCGACGTAAGTCGTAAAACTCACCTGCCCGGGCTCCCAGCGGAACGCGTGAGTGAGCACGCCAGCCGGCACATTAAACCGAACGATATTCGTTGGGATGTAATAGGGCTGCACCACGTATTGCGCATTCTCGTTGTTGGGGACCCCCCACCGGCTCATTTCAATATCTAATTCCTGGCGATTTTCGTCGGTGCCGACCATGCCATCCCAGGTAAAGAGGGAGAGAACAGCGGAAGGCTCCAGGTGCGAAATGTCGCGGACCACGAACAGGTACGTTCCGTAACCTAGACTGCGAGTAAGTTGGACTTCCGCGCAACCCCATCCGTCCTGGTTCTTCGTTACACGGAGATGCAGAGCCCCTTTATCGTCGATCCAGGCATTAGCCGGATCGAATGAGTTCATTGTGCCACCGCGGTAGCTTAATAAATCGCGTACTGACCAATCGTAGCCGCTAAAATGGAGCGTTTTAGGGGATGAAGAAGGATCGGCAGTTTGGCCCTTAACGACCGCAACTGCCGCGACCGCGCCAGCTATGGCAGGCAGCACTTCCGTAGTTTGTGGCGGAGAGTAGGTGGGATCAACCAACAAAGCGGCATACTCCTCGCCCAAATGGGTCACATTCTTCCATTTGGAATCCCCTTGGATTTTGGTGAATAACGGGTCTCGAGCGAACGGCTGTATCCACCAGCGGCCTCCGCTTTTAGCATACAAAACAATCCCTTGTTCCGGGCGAACACCGATGACCCTTCCCGCGATGGTGTCCATGTTGTCCAGACCCCCTACAGCCGCCACGGGAATTTTGGTGAATTCGATGGAGGGCTTAGAAATGCGATGCTGACAGGCGTAAAGAAGGAGGCAGAAGGGGAAAATAACACGTAGTCGAGCAGACCCGTTTAGGACTGGGGGTGCCTGGGACTTCAGGTCACATCGATTCAAGCGACGACAGCAGCTTCGTTGACGCCCGGGAGCAAAGCCGGCCATTTAGACCTCAGCGGTGCGGCACCTTCTGTTCGTTAGCCATTGTGGAACATTTGTCACTTGTTACCGTGCACTCTGCCTTTAGGCCAACCTAGTAAATCCGACAGGAGCAGATGTTAAACCCCATCGGACCGCTAGGGCTAAGCGCCACGTGTGCGGCGAGCGGACGTGCTGGAGTCCAGCGCGATGTCAATAAGCATGTTGCCTACCATACGCTCTGAGAGCCGATATTGAAACCGATGGTGCCAGACATTCCTTGGAAATCTTTGCAGGATCGATCCAAGCGACACAGTTGGTTGCCATAACCCCAAGCTGACTGTCAGTTCCTTGAATCTCCTTTGCGATTGCCAACGCTTTGGCACGTTTCGGGAACGCCATTGAGAGAATTGAGAGCTCGCATTGCAACGTCCCCCCAATCGATAAGTGCCGAGTTTTCAGGTTGCGGAATGCCCAAACTTCAGCAAATGCTGAAATTTCCTACAGCAGTTTTCAGGAGAGCGCTCTTCGAGAAGATAGGTGCACTAACTATTTTTCGCGGCGCTCGCAGTTTTAAAGCGATACTTGTCGATCTTCAATGAAGTAATTTTCGATTCCAAGGTTGATCGATGAATTCCCAGCTTTGCAGCCGCTCCAGATGGCCCGGACACTCTCCCGCCGCTTTCGCGCAGGGCCGCTTCAATCATCTCTTTCTCCTGAGCGGCAAGTTTTTGAGATAGTTCCAACTGGTTTTTCGACTCGCTTGCGACCGGCTGCCGTGAAAGCCAACTCTCATCCACCCAGAAATTCTCTGTTTCGCATACAATGACGGACCGCTCGACGACGTTCTTCAATTCGCGAATGTTACCGGGCCAGGGATACGCTAGAAGAAGACTCAAAGTTTTTTTATTAATCCCACGGAAGCTCTTGCCTGCTTTTCTTGCGAAATGATCGATGAAGTACTCAACCAGCAGAGAAATATCTTCTCTGCGTTCCCGCAGAGGAGGAATCTCAATAGGGAAAACGTTGAGGCGATAAAATAGATCGCTGCGAAATGTACCCGCAGCGATGGCCGCCTCCAGGTCACGATTGGTGGCGGCAATGACCCGCACGTTAGCTCGAATATGCTGATTGCCACCGACGCGTTCAAACTCCCGCTCTTGCAGAACGCGCAACAGCGTAATTTGAGTTTCTGTGGGCAGTTCGCCGACTTCGTCAAGGAAGAGGGTGCCTTCTTCCGCTAACTCGAAGCGACCCAATCGCCGTTGAGTTGCTCCAGTAAAAGCGCCTTTCTCATGGCCAAACAACTCCGAGGTAATCAACGAAGGGGGAATGGCAGCACAACTGACACTGACGAAAGCGCGCGAGGATCGTCGAGATCTCTTGTGGATGGCGCGGGCGATCAACTCTTTGCCCGTACCTGTTTCACCTGTAAGGAGTACCGTGGAATCTGTGGGCGCCACCTTGGATACGCGAGAAAGCACGGCTCGCAGCGCGGGAGAAGCACCCACGATCTCTTCAAACATCAGAGCTTGATCGATTTGCTCTCGGAGTACTAAGTTCTCGTCTTGTAGACGATCCTTCAGACGCTGAATTTCTTCGAGGGCTTTTTCGAGTTCGGTTCTGGCCCGTGTGATTTCGTGATAGGCAGATGCGTTCTCTACTGCGATGGCGATCTGGTTGGCAACCTGACCAAGAAAGTCGAGGTCCGCTTGGCCGAAGGCATTCTCCTCCCGTCTGCCGAGGGATAACACACCGAGGATACGATTCCGGCTGACAAGCGGCAGAATGCATCCGGTTTTTAGACCCTCGGTGATGGCCGCTTCATCCTTCAGACCTAACTGCAGTATGTCAGAGGCATTGCCTATCCAAGGCTTGCGGGTGCGGAAGACCAGACCACTAAGCGACCCCTCGATCGGAGTAAAGAACTCCTCTCGGATGAATCCTTGGCTCTCTGGAAAATCGAGCACGAAGGTTCGAAATCTGTTCAACTCCGAGTCCGCGAAGCAGACGCTCACCAGATCGCAGTGCATGACGCGCCGGACGCTGGCCGAGATCGCGCGAAGGAGATCTTGGAGTTGTAAATTTGAGACCACCTGAGTGGTGACATCGAGGAGCAATTGCAACCGATCTTCCGCTTGTTTGCGCTCCTCAATATCCGTATGCAGGCAATACCAGCGGGTGATGTGGCCCTCCGCATCCCTCACGGGGAGCGCGCGAACCTGGAACCAGCGGTATACGCCATCGACACGACGGATACGGTACGCAGAGTCATATCCGGCTGGATGCCCGGTTTCAACCGAGCGTCGCCAGGTGGCCAGCACGCGAGAAAGGTCGTCGGGATGAACAGTGTCGGAGGTAGCCCAAGCTTTCAATTCATCAAGCGTCTTGCCACAATAATCCAGGCCTTGTTGACTGACGAATTCGAGTTCGCCTTCCGTCGTCATAGTAAGAACAAGGCCTGGAATGCTATCGACGATCAGGCGAAACCTCTCTTCGCTCGCACGCAAGGACTCCTTGGCCTGTTGTGACGCGTCGAAGTTCAACGCGTCGTCCACTGCCAGCGCCACTTGGTTGGCAACGAGCGAGAGAAAGCTGACCTCCTCCTTGCTGTAGGCTTCGGTCTCGGTGCTGCCCACGGCCAGGCCGCCGAGGCGCCGGTGTACTGTCGTCAAAGGAAGCGCGCACACTGAACGAACGCCGCGATTCTTGAGCATCTCGATTACTGCTGGGAATCGAGTCTCCGCGGCTAAGGACGGAATTACCAAGGGTTGTTGATGCTGGTACACCCACCATGTGAAGGTTTCTTCCGGCGCGAGTTTTGGAACCTGCAGGGGATCGCCTGGTTCGCCGTACGACGTGAGACGTACCTCGTGCGCCTGTTCGTCATAGATCCCGATGCCCATGACATAGAAGTTCACTACCGCGCGCAACTCGCGTGCAAGAAGCCGAAAGAGTTCCTCTGAAGAGCGAATGGAAATGAGAGTTTGCGAAAGGCGGAGGAGCGCTTCGTATCTCTCGGTTAAAGATGTTTCGGCCCGTCTTTGCCTGGTGCCGCTCATCGTCCGGCGTCGCCAACACAATTGATATTGTTCAAAAGTTTAGCTACGGTGCCTGCCTTCTTGAATTTGGTCGCCCCAAAGATACACCCAGCGGACTACCGGCGTCACGCAGGCGCAAGAGACTGTCCTAACCCATCCGTAGCAAATCGGCGCGTCACTTTGTTTCTATTTCGCCGGGAGTTGGAATTCGCTGTGGATGAACCCTTTAATGCCCTGATCGCCTGTCAAACGCAGACAAACGAGCGTGCCCTCGCGCTCCAGATCGATGTGAAAATCAAAAAAAGGGCAGCATTTGCTTTCGGCAACGACCCAATCGGCTAAATCTGCAATCGATACGACCGACGGGTCGAACTGAAATTCATAGCCCTTTTCTGTTTCCACGATTTCTGTGCGGCTGCTGATAAGTTTCTCAGTTAGGTGCTTGTGGTGTGTACGTTCGGCGGGTGCCAGTGCCTTCATGTTGCAGAAAAATTTGCTTCCTGTGGTCATCGATTGATGGTCCTCCCTGGCTGTTTGGCGCAGTTCGAACGCCGCCGCGCCTCCAGTCATAATCAGGCCGAGTGCGACGGTGGCCGCAAGCTTTACTCGCCAGCCGTCGGATTGATTCGTTTTGTGGATCATGCGTCCTCCTGGATTTGCCCCATCTTGCGGACCAATGGTAAAAGTTGAAGTTAGCTTTAAGTCAAGCACATCTTAGCGATAACTTTTGAGGTAAACGTGAAGATTGGAGAGCTTGCCAGCCGAACGGGTGTAAAAGCGTCGGCGATTCGATATTACGAAAAGTTGAGCTTGGTTCCGGTTCCTTATCGTGCGGGTGGGCAGCGCCGTTATACCGATGAAGTAATTTACCGCGTGTTGCTCATACGGTTCGCCAGAGACATGGATTTTTCCCTTGAGGAGATCAAGATTTTCTTGAGCGGTCTTAATGACCAAGCGCCCGTAGGCAAACGCTGGAAAAAGCTCGCTCATCTCAAGATCAAACAGGTCGATGAGACAGTGGTCCGCGCAAAACGGCTCAAATCACTTCTGGAACATCTACTGCGCTGTCAATGCGCTTCGCTGCGGCAGTGTGTTGACCGGCTCAGCCTCAGTCCCAGGTTGCGGCTTATGCGCAATGGCGCCAAGGAGCGCCAGCAGTAGGCCCCGCCGCCGCGAAGCTCTAAGCGGCAACGAATAGTTATGCGGCATTTGGGACTTCGCTCATGAGCGCAAGAAGGTTGCCTTCCGTGTCGTGGAAATGGTTCATCCACAGCTCGTGAGTGGGCATGCGGGCCAGGAGATGTGGTTCATCTTCAAATTTTACGCCCGCCGACTTTAGGCGCTGGAACGCGGCGTGAATGTCCCCGACCTGAAAATACAAAATAGAAGCGGGATGATCGAACTGCGGCTTCTCCGGTGGGCTGAGCATCAGGCGCACTCCGCCGCAATTAAAAAAGCTTAACTGGCCGGCGCGGAAGAGGTGCGGCAAAGCCAGCACATCGCGATAGAATGCGGTGGCACGGTCCACGTCATGAGCGTTGATGGCGACCTGCCCGATCCGGGTGAGTGCGGAGTTTTCGGGAATGTTCACGGGGAAACCTCCTTCGAATTAGTTAGCATAGCTAACTATATTTCATGGCAAAGCGCAAGAGTAAAAAATGGCCGGAGGCGGAGGCCTACCGCATCGGGGACGCGCTGCATTCGGCGGCGATTCATTTGCTGCGTAAAGTGCGGGCGCAGGATCGCAGCGTCGGAATCGGACCGGCGCAACTCTCCGCGCTTGCAGTGCTGGTATTTGGCGGGCCGCGTTCATTGAAGGAATTGGCGGAGGCTGAGCAAGTGCGGCCTCCGACCATGAGCCGTATCGTGGGCGGATTGGAGCGAACGCGCCTGGTGCGGCGCAAAGCAACGGACGACAAGCGCCGTATGTTGCTCGAGGCTACCGCACACGGTGCAAAGATTTTGCGCGAGGGCAGAACAAGGCGGGTAGAGATGCTGGTGCGAGCGTTGCAAGGATTGTCAGAAGAAGAGCAGCGAGAGGCGGCCGCTGCCGCGGAATTTATGCGGAAGTTGATAGGAAGACTCGGGTCGTGAGGGTAATGACCAAAGAGATTAAATTAAAGAAAGAAAAAGTACGCCTATGAAAGCTCCGATTCCGCCTGGGCGAGACGTCGCACTTCCAGGCCCTACGCTAAACGAGAGATTTGCCATCGGCAAAGGGTTGCGTAGAAGAGCGACGCGTAGCGCGCAAGGGAAGTGGGTGCCGCCGGCCAATCGTTTCGACCCGATTGCGCTGCTGAAGAGATCGGACCATGGGCGATTGCCGGAGCTTTTGCCCATTCGATACGCGCGAATGCAGCGGTCGGCGTTCGGCTTTTTTCGGGGCGCAGCTGCAGTGATGGCGGCGGATCTGGCTACCACGCCGCGCACAGGATTACATGTTCAGGCTTGCGGCGATTGCCATGTCAGCAATTTTGGCGGATTCGGTTCACCGGAGCGGCGGCTGATTTTTGACATCAATGATTTTGACGAAACGTTGCACGCGCCGTGGGAATGGGACGTGAAGCGGCTGGCTACCAGCATTGTGCTTGCCGGACGCCAAAAAGGCGACGGAGAACGTTCGTGTAAAAAAGCCGTAAGAGCAGCGGTGGCGAGTTATCGGGAACATATGCACCAGTACGCGAAAATGCGCGCCCTGGAAGTGTGGTATTCGTCACTCGACGCTAAAATATTGATACGCAGCGCGAAGACGAAGAAGGCCAAGAAATACTGGGAACAGATCGAAAAAAAAGCAGAACTGCAAACGGCGGAGCATGTTTTTCCGCGCATGACGACGGTCGTGAACGGCCTGCCCCGCATCATCGACAATCCGCCGCTGATTTACCATCCGCGCCAGAGAATCAAGCAAGGCAAAAGAGTGCGAGAAATGTTTCGGCGCTACCGCTTGACGTTGCCGGAGGAGCGACGCGTGATGATTGACCGCTATCATATTGTGGACATTGCGCGAAAAGTTGTGGGCGTGGGGAGCGTGGGGACGAGATGCGCGGTGGTCTTGCTTATGGCGGGCAAGGGCGACCCGTTATTTTTGCAGTTTAAAGAGGCGCTTCCGTCGGTGTTGGAACCCTACGCGGGGAGGAGCCGCTATCGGTATCATGGCGAGCGCGTGGTCACCGGGCAGCGCATGCTGCAGGCGGCCAGCGACATTTTTCTGGGATGGACGCGCGATGATCAAGGGCACGATTATTATTTTCGGCAACTGCGCGACATGAAGATGACTATCAACGTGGAAGATATGCCGAAGGAAGACTGGGTCGAGTACCTCGAACTTTGCGGCTGGACGCTGGCACGAGCGCATGCGCGTACAAGTGATCCCGCGCAAATTGCGGGGTATTTGGGGCGCAGCGAGGTATTTGACAAGGCCGTCGCGAGATTTGCTTTCGCGTATGCGGATCAGACGCAACGGGATCACGAAATGTTTGTGAAAGTGATGCGGAACGGAAGGGTTAAGGCCAGCGCCCAACCCGCGGTTTGACAGTTCTCTGGTAAACCCACAGAAACCCCGCAGCAGCAACCGGGAAGTTTGCGCCGCTAGCCCTGAACGTTCGTGTTTGTGCCGTATTCTTGCCTCCACAGCTACCACTGCTGAGGTAAACCTCGTACCGACGAACGCTTGCAGTATGCAGTAAACTAAGCGGTGCAAGACGTTATTCAAGGGAACGCCGATCACGCGATTGGCGTTTCCTGGGGTTAATCGTTTGAGGAGAAGACTTGTGGATGGCGCTATAAGTCAGGACGTCCAAGTTAAGCCGGAGCCGGTGGAGTTCCAGACGGAATCATCGCGCTACAAGCACTGGCGACTGGCGTTTGATGGGCCGGTGGCTACTCTTACGATGGATGTTAGCGAAGACGGCGGGATACGGCCGGGCTACAAGCTGAAGTTAAATTCCTATGACTTGGGCGTAGACATTGAGTTGCACGACGCGCTGCAGCGGATTCGGTTCGAGCATCCGGAAATCCGTGTGGTGGTGATTACCAGCGCCAAGCCGCGCGTTTTTTGTTCTGGCGCGAATATTTATATGTTGGGGCAATCGTCGCATGCCTGGAAAGTAAATTTCTGCAAGTTCACCAATGAAACGCGGAATGGAATGGAAGATTCGAGCCGGCACTCCGGGCTGAAATTCTTGGCGGCCTTGAATGGCACGACTGCCGGGGGTGGGTATGAATTGGCGCTGGCCTGCGATGAAATTGTACTGGTGGATGATCGTTCCTCAGCGGTCAGTTTGCCGGAAGTGCCGCTGCTCGGCGTGTTGCCGGGTACTGGCGGATTGACGCGGGTGACCGATAAACGGAGAGTGCGTCGAGACCTGGCGGACATTTTTTGCACGACTTCGGATGGAATTCGTGGGCAGCGGGCCAAGGACTGGGGATTGGTTGATGAGGTAATTAAGACCCAACAGTTCGGCGAGCATGTGAAGAAGCGCGCGGCGGAATTGGTGCAGGGGAGTGACCGACCAGCGGATGCGAAAGGCATTGTGCTTGCGCCTTTGAAAAGAACGATTGACGAAGATGGACTGCACTACGAGACCGTGGACGCGGTCTTCAATCGCAACAGCCGATCGGTCACGATTACCGTGAAGGCTCCGGAGATGGTTCCGTCGCAGACTTTAGGAGGGGTGACCGAATTGGGGGCCGAGTGGTGGCCGCTTAAGATGGCGCGCGAGTTGGATGATGCCATTCTGAGCCTGCGCACCAACGAGTTGGAACTGGGGCTTTGGATATTGAAAACCGGCGGCGATGCAAAAGCCATGCTGGCCATGGACGAATTCCTATTGAAAAATGTACAGAACTGGTTCGTGCGCGAAGTTCTGGGGATGATGCGGCGGACGTTTGCGAGACTGGATGTGACTTCGCGGTCGATGTACGCGGTGATTGAGCCGGGATCGTGCTTTGTGGGCACCTTGCTGGAGTTGGCGATGGCGGCGGACCGCGTGTACATGCTGGACACCCAAGAGGGAGAAGCTCGAGCGACGGTGATGTTGTCGGAAATGAATTTTGGGCCGTTGCCGATGGTCAATCATGTCGCGCGCTTAGAAGCGCGCTTTCATAAGAATGACGAGCGGATCAAAGGCTTGCGGGCGCGAACAGGACAGGAATTGTCTGCGTCTGACGCGATGATCGCCGGGTTGGTGACTTCCGCGCCGGATGATCTGGACTGGCAGGATGAGTTGCGTACAGCGATCGAATCGCGTGCTGCGCTTTCGCCGGATGCCTTGACGGGACTGGAGGCAAATTTGCGATTTGGTTTGCCGGAGACGATGGAGACACGCGTTTTTGGAAGATTGTCGGCGTGGCAGAACTGGATTTTTATCAGACCCAACGCGGTTGGGCCGAGCGGAGCGTTAAAAGTCTACGGCAGCGGTTCGCCGGTGAAATTCAACTGGGAAAAAGTTTAGGCTATTTGGTAATGCCGGGAGAGCAGCAATGATCGACTACACGGACAAAATTCCGAATAACGTGGACCTGGGGCGTGACCGGGTGTTGCAGCGCGCGCTGGAACACTGGCAACCGGCGTATATGAGCTGGTGGTATGACATGGGCCCGACGGAGAGCCACAATTACGAAGTCTATTTACGCACGGCAATTACCGTGGAACCGGATGGCTGGGCGAAATTTGGTTATGTACGCATGCCGGAATATCGATGGGGGATTTTTTTGCAACCGCGGAATGCCGAGCGCGCGGTGAATTTTGGAACACACAAAGGCGACCCTGCGTGGCAGGAAGTTCCGGGGGAATACCGATCGACGCTGCGGCGCGTAATCGTTACCCAGGGAGATACGGAGCCTGCCTCCGTGGAGCAGCAGCGCATGCTGGGGATGTGCTGTCCGTCCTTGTATGACCTGCGCAATATTTTTCAGGTGAACGTAGAAGAAGGACGGCATTTGTGGGCCATGGTGTATTTGTTGCATCGCTATTTTGGCCGCGATGGGCGTGAAGAGGCTGAGGCGCTGCTGGAGCGACGGTCGGGAGACGTTGATAATCCGCGGATCCTTGGGGCCTTCAATGAGCCTACGCCGGATTGGTTGGCGTTTTATATGTTTACATTTTTTACCGATCGCGACGGCAAGTTTCAATTAAGTGCCCTGGCGGAATCGGGATTCGATCCACTGGCGCGTACTTGCCGGTTCATGCTGACCGAGGAAGCCCACCACATGTTCGTGGGCGAGACGGGAGTGAGTCGGATTTTGCAACGTACGTGTGAAGTAATGCGTGAACATAAGGTGGAAACTCCCGGTGAGGTGCGCGCGCTTGGAGTGATCGACCTCGAAACGATGCAGAAATATCTGAATTTTCATTACAGCGTGACGATCGATCTGTTTGGGTCGGACGCGTCTTCGAATGCGGCTACCTATTACACGACGGGGTTAAAGGGACGCTACGACGAAACCAAGATTGAAGACGACCACGCGCTCGCCGATGAGGTTTATCCGGTGTTCGAGGTGGTGGGGAATAAGATCGTGGAGAAAAAAGTCCCGGCGTTGACGGCCTTAAATGAGCGACTGCGCGACGATTACATTCATGAAATTCAGGCGGGAGTGCATCGCTGGAACCGGGTGATTGAAAACGGGGGAATTTCGTTCCGTCTGCGCTTGCCGCATAAGGGATTTCACCGGGCTATTGGAAATTTTGCGGGGCACTTTATCAGTCCCGACGGGGAAGTATTGACTAAAGAAGCCTGGCAAAATCACGAGCGGGATTGGCTGCCTGCGCCGGAGGATCACGCGTTTGTGCAATCTTTGATGACCGGGCGGGTGGTGGAACCGGGAAAATTTGCTAACTGGATTGCGCCGCCGATTCGTGGGATTAACGGGCAACCGCTGAATTTTGAGTATGTGCGGTTCAATTAGCGTCTAGCAGAAGCTTCCACCACACGATTGCTACCCCTTCGTATTCGCAAACCGGCGTTTTGAATTATTCCGTGTCTTCCAGCGGACCCCTGTGCGTTGCTCCCTGTTGGGCAAGGATGGATTGCCAATTTATGATGGCGTTCCAGACCAGGCGATGGTCGCCGCGATTCAGGTCGCGGTGAAATGGATTGAAATTGAAGGCGACCACATGGCCTTTTCCGGCTGGCATATCGAATATCGCTGGACGGCCGATCAAACCTGCTTCTCCCCAGACCTGGCCGCTGACTAGAAGCGGGGCGCCTTGGCGATCACCCCATTCGACGACGATATTGCTGCGATCGAGCGGCCCATCGAGACAAGTGGTGCAATAGGCCATGCGCAGCCAGCGGCGCGGGGCGTCGTAGAGTGGGAAGTTTTGGCGGAACAGCGTGGTTTGAGCTGGATAGCCGTAGGCGATAGGGTGATCGGGGCGTGCGAAGGTCGCGCGCACGTGCGCGCCTGGTGTGCGCGTGACGGATTCCATCGCGGCAGCCGCAGAGTCGGAGCCGCCGCCTGCGCTGCTACGCGGGACGCCGCCGGAAACGCGGCGCACTCCGCGGACGATGCCGCCTTCGAGCGCGAGCGTGGAGCCGCTGCCGAGGGTGATAAGGAGGCCGCCGTCGTCGACGAACGATTGCAATTTGGCGAGGCCGTCCCAAGCAATGCCGCCGGTGATGTCATCCGATTCGGCGGGCGTGCCGAAGCTGGGTGTTTGTGGAGTTTTCTTGAAGGGCATGGGGCCCCACCGCTTGGGCAGGCCGTGGATTTGTTCGGCGAGCTCGAGATCGACGTGACCGTAGATTAGTACGTCAATATGATTGGCAAGGACGCCGGCGCGAATATCTTCGTCACGGATATAAGTGTAAGGAACTTTGCGCTGGTCGAGTGAATAGCGAATCCAGCCGATGGAATCAGTATCCGCCCAAGGGACCCACACACCGATGCGCGGCGCGTTCGTTTTGTGGCGGGGCACGTCGGGCGTATTTGCGGTGCTGACGAAATCCAAGCCGAGTTCGGTCGCAGTGTTGCGCAGAGCCGGCAGCAGGCCGTTTTGCGAGCGCAAAATCCAGGAGCCAGCAGAGAAGTCGCGTTCGCCGATGCGAAAAGATTTCTCGGCGATTTCTATTTCATAACCCGCTAGCCGGTAGCGAGCGGCGAACAAACCTTCCTGGCCGGTATCCTGCAGAAGAAATACCGGGCCGGAGCCGGAAACATTTCCTGCGGGATGCGGTTCGTCGTTTACGGGCACTAAAGCAGCGTCGCGGATTATAGCGTCGGCTGTTGGTACAGCATTCAAATGATAGTGGGCTGGCAATTCCCAGGAGACGTCGTCATAAGGCTCGCCGCCGCTTTTGGGGAAATGTTGGGGAGTAAGCAGATCGACGGCGTAATTGCGGTATGGCTGATCCAGACGAACGATGTAGGTGCCTGCAGGATAATTTCCTTCTTTCAGATTTAGAGTGTTTTGAGCGCGGTTAACCTCGATGTGTTGCGCGAGGAGTCGGCCGACCATTTGCGCCACGCGTGTGCGATCGCCCTGATCTTCTGCAATGACGAATGCGAAAGGAGGCTGATCGAGTCCTTTGCGCCAGGAATCCCAACCCTTGCGATAAAAATTGCGCAGCATTTCTTTCGAATTGCGCGCAGCGTAATCGAGAATGGCGAGTGAACCCGTCTCCTGATAGTTCAAATTGTCGCGGGAGGACCAGGTCACATCGGCGGCCGGCGGCGGGACCGGGCGGTACCACTCCATGGAGAGGGCGTTTTTCGGTACGTTGCGGTGCAAGGTTTCGGCGGTGCCGTTGCCCCAGGTTTCGTACCCACGGCCGATGCTGTTGTGATTCATGGCCACGGAGTCCAGATAGAGATGGCTGAACGCTTCGCCGAAATTCCAGGTGGAAACCCCGGGCATACCCATAGCAGTCATGGTTTGCACTTCATGAAAACTCATCTCGAGAAATTCGCTGTAGGTGATCGGATCGATATTGGGGTTGTAGGGACCGGTGCCGTTCCAGGTCATCAAGAACGGAAAACCCTCGTGGAGATCGTGAACTACCGTAGGGTGCCATTCGTGAAACATGCGGTGAACGGCCTTGGTGGTCTCGTGTGTCTGTTGGTGGGTGTCACGATTGATGTCCACGAAGGCGTATTTGGACCAATACGGGGGAGACATACGCGGGAGACCGGCGCGGTCAGTCTTACCTTTTAAGTAGCGATAAAACCATTCGACCATTTTGTCGCGGCCGTCGGGATTGGAAACGGGATTGATCAGAACGACGAGTTTGCTACGAATACCCTGGATCATGGGAGTTTCAGAGGCGGCGAGACGGTACGCGAGTTCTAGCGTTGCTTCCGTGGAGCCGGTTTCGTCGGAGTGCAGGGCCGCATTGAAATAATAAATGGGCCGAGCATAGGAGATGAGTTTTTCCGCCGCGGGTTGATCGGTGCGGCGCGGATCGGCGAGGGCGGCGGTGGCGGCTCTAAGGCGATCGAGATCGCGGATGCCGGATTCGTCGGCGATGGCCAGTATCATAATGTCGCGGCCCTCCTCACTGCGCCCGATAGTGAAGGCGCGCACGCGGGGGGAAGAGGCCGCGAGTGCACGGCAGTAGGCATAAGCTTTGGCGCTATCCGCTAATTCCCCGGGTGCTCCGGGAATGCGCCCGAGAAATTTTTGCGGCGATACGACCGTAGAGGACTGAGGTAAGTAGGAAACCCAAGGAGAGAGAAAATGCGGGTCGGTAGTCGCTTTGGCGATGGCGTCGACTGAACCGGGTTCGGGAATATCTGTCAAAGGCTCGGTTGTAGGAGGCGGTATGACGAGCGCTTGAAACAGAGCTAACAGTGCAGTCAGGATCTGATTCATGAGATCTCCGGAGTGCCAAGAAATGAGAGAGTCGTTTCGGTTGAATTGAAAGCGCGGAGTTTAACACGAGGCGATGTACGGAGAATGATGCGATAGTCCAGAACGATAAAAGAAAGAGGCCGCTCGAGTGGGTCGGGCGGCCTGATAAGCGATAAAAATATCGCTTGGGATTGCTAGCGGGATTTTCTTGGAACTTTGGCGCCTTTTTTGCGCGCCTCGGAAAGACCAATGGCGATGGCTTGCTTGCGGCTCTTCACCGTGCCACCTTTTCCACCCTTTCCAGATTTCAGCGTGCCGCGCTTCTCCCGGTGCATTGCGCTTTTAACGCTCTTGCTGGCGGCTTTGCCGTATCTGCTTCGCGAACTGGCTGCCATGTACCCCTCCTAGTTAGGATGTGGGCTCGGACGGGCTGAGTGTAGCGCAGCGGGGCAAAAAGCGTTTCGGTAGAATCGTGCAGAGCGGATACGGAATTCTTGTAGGTTGAGTGTCCGGTCGCAAGTCAGGATCGACGTTCCCCGGATATCGACGGTCGAAAATAAGGAACGACGGGATGCCCAACAATCTGCGCCGCCGTCCGCGCATTTCGCAGCTTCTACGATGCGGGGTTCCCGGACCGAAGTGCAACCTAATGCAAATCTACTATTGACCCTTTGACGGCGTGCGTGGGATGGTACGCTCAACTACTGTAAGTTATGCGTTTTCTTTGAAGGGGAGAGTCCATGGCGGTATCCGCTTCGAGTCTTGCTAGCACTCACGCGCACGTCTCCGGCGACTCGATTTACGACCAGCTGAATTCAAAATGGCATAAACCGGCGCTATTAGGATTCATGGCCGTCGTTCTGGCGCACTGGGGTGAGCACCTGGTTCAGGCTTACCAAATTTATGTGATGGGCTGGCCGCCGGCGAAGGCGGGGGGCATTTTAGGGTTGTGGTATCCGTGGCTGATCAAGTCGGAAGTTTTGCATTACAGTTATGCATTGGTGATGCTCGTCGGCATCTGGGTATTGCGGAAGGGTTTCACGGGAACTTCGCGCAGATGGTGGACTGCTGCGCTGGTTATTCAATTCTGGCATCACTTTGAGCACCTTTTGCTGATCACGCAGGCGACGATGCATCACAATTTTTGGGGCAAGCCGGTCCCGGTAAGTATTCTGCAACTGGTAATTCCGCGAGTCGAACTCCACCTTTTCTATAATTCCGTCGTGTTTGTCCCCATGGTGATCGGGATGTACTACCACATGTTTCCGCCGGTGGGTGAGGAGCAAGCGGCGTGCAACTGCTCGTTCCATCAGCACAGTCTCGCCGACGCCCGAGCCGTTTAATGAGGGCTCGGCGCCGCGCCGTGCGGGGCCATTAACCTGAAATTATCCCGGCGGAGTAATACGTTGTCGACCCCTCCCACGCAGACCGCTATAGAACGTTCTCTAAGCTCTTCTGAATTCGATTTATTGCGAGTACCTGGAGTCGGCCATTTTTTAAGATGGCGGCATTCCCGCACGGTGCTGCAGATCCCGCTGTTGCTGATCAGCATAATTATGATCGTGCAGGGATTGTTTGGGCCGACACTCGCGCCGAAAAATCTTGCGACGGTTTTGACCTGGGTGCATTTTCGCGGCGCCTTAGTGCTGGTGCTGCTTTGCGCCGGTAATTTTTTCTGCCTGGCGTGCCCATTTATGCTTGTGCGCAATGCGGCACGGCGATTTTTTAAGCCATGGATGAATTGGCCTCGTGCGCTGCGCAATAAGTGGGCCTCCATCGGATTATTCGTGGGCATTTTGTTTGTCTACGAGCTTTTTGGTTTGTGGAATTCGCCGTGGTGGACGGCTTGGCTCATTGTTGGTTATTTCGTCGCCGCGCTGGTGGTCGACGGTGTTTTTAAACACGCAACTTTTTGCAAATTTGTTTGTCCCATTGGGCAATTTAATTATGTGGCCTCCACGGTTTCGCCGCTGGAGGTAAAAGTGCGCGACCATCAGGTTTGCGCGCACTGCCATACTAAGGATTGCATTCGTGGGCGACGCGACCGGCCGGCCGGCCCTGATTTTGTGGTGCTACAACGCGGTTGTGAACTGGCGCTTTTTCAGGAACTCAAAGTCGGCAACATGGACTGCACGTTTTGCCTCGATTGTGTGCATGCCTGTCCCCACGACAACGTAGGAATACTTAGCCGCGTTCCCGCCGCGGAATTAATGACGGATCCGATGCGTTCTGGAATTGGTTTGTTTTCGCGCAGGACCGATATGGCTGCGCTGACGATGGTGTTTTGCTTTGGCGCGTTGGTGAACGCGTTTGGGATGGTCAGTCCTGCCTACGCGGTAGAAAAGTGGCTGGGTGGAGTGCTCCGTGTGCAGGCGCAGGCGCCTGTTCTCGGAGTGATCTTTGCGTTGTTTCTAATTGTCGAGCCTGTCCTCTTGCTGGGGCTCGCTGCCGGGCTTACCAAAATATTAGACGGTAGTTCGCGGGCAATTCTTCCCCTAGTTGTGAGGTATTCGTACGCCTTAGCGCCCCTCGGTTTTGGTATGTGGCTCGCGCATTACGGATTTCATTTTTTTAGCGGGTTTTATACGTTTATTCCGGTGGCGCAAAACGCTGTGGCTAGTGTGGGCTGGCCGATCCTGGGCACTCCGCTTTGGCGGTTGACCGGGATACCCGCCAGGTTCATTCAGCCTATGGAGTTGGGGTTTCTGTTGCTCGGGTTGGCGGGATCGCTTTTGGTGGCATTTCGGCTGGCCGAAGAAGATTCCCCGAGAAAAGTTATGCGCGCGTTCGCGCCGTGGGCTTCAGTCAGCGTGATTATCTGGCTCGCTTCTGTGTGGCTGATGTATCAGCCGATGGAGATGCGAGTGATGTTGATGGGCGGCTAGGAAAAAAATTGATGATGAGTTTGTCGACAAAGCCGCAAAGAGCGCGATGGTTAGCAAGGTTGCGTAAGGTTTCCATGCTGATGTTCGTTGGGTTTACTGCGCTGAACGTTCCATTGGCGCGTGCGCATAACGGTCCGCCATTCCCGATCATTGTGGATCAGCGCGTTGGGCCGTGCATCGTTTCATTGTGGACGCATCCGGATGTTGGAGTCGGAACGTTTTTTGTCATGGTGGACGCGACGCCGGAGACTTCGATTCCCAGTGATTTGAAGATCGACCTCGGGATTCAGCCAGTTAGCGGGCGCCTTGCCGAGGTGATTTACCCGACGCGGCGCGAGAACTTGCGCGGCCAGGTGGAATACAAGACCGAAGTGAATCTCGACCGGCAAGAATTCTGGCGTGCGCGACTGATTTTGCATAGCTCACAGGGTGACGGCGAGTCGATAGCGAGCGTGGAAGCGACGCCGGCGGGATTTGGCCGCTGGGACTTGCTGTTATATTTGCTTCCCTTCGCGGGCGTCGGATTTTTATGGTTTAAGGCTGTGACCGCTAAGCGCAGCCACCGAAGAAAACAATTAGAGGCCACGAAGCCGCCGATTGCCGTTTGTGTTCTGATGATTTTATGTGGTCCGAGCTTGTTGCTTTCTTCCGGATGCGGACGCAACAAGCTGCCGCGAAAATCTTCGAAAGAATATATTGGGTTCGTGTCCATCTTCTATACCGGGCTGGCTGCACTGCAAGTGGGCGATGACGTTCGCGCCGAAAACAAGCTTGGGCAAGCCACGCAAATTGCTCCTGGGGAGCCGGCGGGGTGGGCTGATTGGGGAATTCTCGCGCTGCGGCAGAGAAACTTTGACATTGCGGCCCAGAGACTTGGAGCCGCGCGCGACCTGGCGCCGAAAAATGATCACATTTATTACCTCCTCGGACTTTTAGAGAGCAACCGCGGGCGTTCCGCGGAAGCCATCGCCGATTGGCGCAAAGCTGTAGAGCTAAATCCACAAAATTTGCGCGCGATGTATCAGTTGGCTCAAGAGATGGAACGCCAAGGTGACCCGGGTAGCGCGGCGGAATTTCAAAAGCTGATGGCGAAAATTCTGGCAGTGCAGCCGGATAATCTGGCGGCGCTGCTGGAATTGAGCCGCATCGCGGCAAAGCAAGGCGAGGCGGCCACATTAAGAGCCACAGTCGATCGCATTGAGAAGCAATCTGCCGGCTGGGCGCCCGAAGCGAAACAACAACTGGCGGCGTTGCAGGCGGCTGTCGCTGGACAGGACACTCGTCCGGCGGCAACGCGCACGGCCTTTTTGCGAAACATACTGATGCGCGATTCGAATTTCCGGCAAAGCTTGGCTGTCATTAAAGCGGCAGCGGGAGAAGAGGCGGAGCCCTTCACGCATTTTGTCCGATTGGAAACGCCCGGGTTTACGCCTGCTGCTGCGGACCTGGCCTTAACGTTCGAAACGAAACCACTGGAAATAGCGCCATCCGATCGATCCGCTGATGAGCGATGGGATTGGGTCGGCGCGGTGAGTCTGAGCAGCGAAGCGGCTCCGACCGTTGTCGTGGCGAATGGACGGGAAGTGCGATTAGCTAGCGGAGCAAGATTTGCGTTTCCGGGAGGCGCATCCAATGAAGCGCCATTTCCCGAAGGAATTGTGCCGCTCGATTTTAATTACGATTTTAAGACAGACCTTGTGGTCGCGGGTGCAGGCGGAGTTCGATTCTGGCGGCAGGCTAGTCCTGAAAAATTCACGGATGTGACCGCACCGTCAAAGTTGCCGAGTGCGATCGTCAATGGCCGGTACCTGGGCGCGTGGGCCGTGGACATTGAGGCGGACGGGGATCTGGACGTGGTGATGGGCTCGAAAGAGGGGATGCCGCTGGTTTTGCGAAACAATGGAGACGGCACGTTTACGGCGATTCATCCATTTGCCAATGTGGACGGGGTGCGGGGTTTCGCGTGGGCGGATTTGAACGGCGACGGGAATCCTGACGCGGCCATTATCGATGGAGCAGGGCGGTTGCACGTTTTTATCAACGATCGCACGGGCAAATTTCACGAGCGAGCGCTTCCTGGTAGCTTGCCGAACGTCAAGACCATCAATGTCGCGGATGCCAACAAGAATGGGATTTTAGATTTGCTGGCCGTGCAAGAGGACGGAAATATTATTCGGCTGGCAGACAAACTGGCCGATTCGGAAAAGAACGATGGATCGGATTGGGATCTAGCGGTGATCGCGCAGGTGTCCGACCCGGGTAGCAATGTATCGGGCGAAGTACGATTGCGGGTCGCGGATCTGGATAACAATGGGGCCTTCGATTTATGGCTGGCGCGCACTGCTGCTGAGGCCGCGAAGACCAACCCTGGTGGCTTAGTGTGGCTCGCAGATCAGAGTGGAAAATTCTCGCCGATCGCGAAGCCCATGGGTCCGCCACGGGTGTTTGATGCTGCCGATCTTGATGGCAAGGGGCGGATGGATATGTTGGGGCTTTCCGCGGATGGGCAGGCGATGCGCGGCGTGAATCGCGGAACACGAAATTATCACTGGCAAACAATTCGGCCGCGCGCAAGACAAGCTAGCGGTGACCAGCGCATTAATCCGTTTGGTGTTGGCGGGGAAATGGAGATTCGCTCGGGGTTGCTGGTGCAAAAGCAACCCATTACCGGACCGCAGCTGCACTTCGGCTTGGGCGAACAGAACGGCGTGGACGTGGCGCGAATCGTTTGGCCTAACGGATCGGTCCGCGCGGAATTTGATCTGAAAGCGGATCAGCAGGTGGTTACCGAGCAACGGCTCAAAGGCTCCTGTCCATTTCTTTTTGCGTTTGATGGGCGCGGGATGCGTTTTGTAAAGGATGCGGTGCCCTGGAGCTCCGCGCTGGGCTTGCGTATCAACAACACCGGAACGGCTCGCATTGCAGCCACCGAGGAGTGGTACAAGATTGGCGCGGACGAGCTTGTTCCACACGACGGCTTTTACGATTTGCGAATCACCGCGGAACTCTGGGAAACGTATTATTACGATTATCTGGCGCTCATGACCGTCGACCATCCGGTGGGTACGGATATTTTTGTGGATGAGCGCTTTGTGGTGCCGCCAGCGAAGCTGACGATTACAACGGTCGAGAAGGCGCACAAGATTGCACGAGCGTTCGATGACGAAGGGCGAGACGTTACCGACATGGTAGTCACACTCGACGGCAAATATCTGGATGCTTTTTCGCGTGGCCAATATCAAGGTGTGACGCGAGATCATTATGTGGAAATTGAACTTGGCGACGACGCTGCTGCCAGTGGTCCGCTGTACTTAATTGCTCAGGGCTGGATGCATCCGAGCGATTCGTCGATCAACGTGGCGATCACGCAGGGTCATCATGAGCACGCTCGAGGCTTGAGCCTGGAAGTCCCGGATGGCCGCGGCGGCTGGATCGTCGCGCGTGACAATTTGGGTTTTCCCGCAGGGCGGAAGAAGATTTGCCTGATCAATCTTAGCCATGTGTTTCGCGCCGGGCAGCCGCGCAAGCTGCGCCTGAGAACCAACATGGAAATTTATTGGGATTCCATCGAATGGGCGCGCGGTGTTGACGGTGCATCGATCAAGACTACCCGGCTGGCTCCTGAGCATGCAGACTTGCACTATCGTGGGTATTCGGCGATTCATCAGACCGACGACTCTTCACCAGAAATTCCCGACTACGATCGTCTGGAAGCATCTACACAAAAATGGCGCGACCTGTCTGGCTATTACACGCGATTTGGCGACGTGCGAGAACTTTTGGCCAAGGTCGATGACCGCTACATCATCATGAATGCCGGCGACGAGATGACTTTGCGCTTCGCCGAGCAGGCGCCACCGCCTGCAGGTTGGAAACGCGACTTTGTGATCGTGGGCGACGGGTGGATCAAGGACGGCGATTACAACACCACTTTCTCGAAGACTGTCGCGCCGTTGCCATATCACGCCAAACAGGAATATGTCACGCCACCGGGCCGACTTGAAGATGAGTGGGTGTACCAACAGCATCCTCAAGACTGGCAAAACTATCACACTCGTTATGTGACGCCTGAGATTTATCAAAACGCATTGAGAGCCGAAGCACACCAATGAAACGCGGGCCGCTAGCACGAATAATTCTGGCGATATTTTTTGTGGCCCTGGTGGTGAGCCCGCTCTTTATCAAGCGAATGGCTGCCCGGCGAGAGGTAGCCAAGTCCAGACTCGATTTGCAAACGGCATTGCAGCGGCATGGTTTTTACCTCCAGGAGGTTTCGCACGCCGCGGGTGTGAATTTCGTTCACCAGGGTCCTACGCTGGATCACAAACTGGATCACATCATGCCGGAAGTTGCGTCCATGGGGGCTTCGGTCTCCATCGTGGATTTTGATCGCGATGGATGGCCGGATATTTACGTGACCAACAGCGCGGAAGGCAGCCACAACGCGCTGTATCGCAACCAGCACGACGGGACCTTTAAGGATGTGGCGCCCCAGATGGGTGTAGCGGATGTAAACAAGCCTGGGACCGGCGTTTCGATGGCGGCGGTGTGGGGAGATTACGACAATGACGGCTACGAGGATTTACTGTTGGTGAAGTGGGGGCGCCCCGAGCTTTACCACAACGATGGGGGCCACGGTTTCACGCGTGTGGCGGACAGCGGATTACCGGCGTGGGTGAATGCCAATTCGGCGATCTGGCTTGATTACGATGGCGATGGACTGTTGGATATTTTTATCGGCGGCTATTATTCGGAAGACCTCGATCTGTGGCATCTGAACAACACGCGCATCATGCCGGAAAGCTTCGAATATGCAAAAAATGGCGGCCGAAAATATTTGTTTCACAATCTGGGCAATGGCAAGTTTGAAGATATCACTGAAAAAATGGGAATTAGTTCCCGGCGATGGACGTTAGCCACGTCGGCGGCAGATTTGCGCGGCACTGGCCGGCCCGATTTGTTTGTTGCCAACGACTACGGTGTTTCGGAACTGTATTTCAACGATGGGAGACGGTTTCGTGAAGTAGGCGAGAAGACCGGTGTCGGGTTTGCGCCCAAAAGTGGCATGAACGTCGCGTTTGGTGACATTGGCAATCAAGGGAAGTATGCGATTTACGTGTCGAATATCTCCGAAGAAGGCGTGCTGATTCAGGGCAATAATTTGTGGGTGCCCAAAGAAGGATCGGCCGGCGACGAGCTCAAGTACGAAAATCTGGCGCGCGATATGGGCGTGGAGCTCGGCGGTTGGAGTTTTGGCGCGCAGTTTGCCGACCTGAATAACGACGGCACTCTAGATTTGTATTTGACCAATGGAAACGTGTCCCTCGATCATACCCGGAATTACTGGTACGACTTTTCCAAAGTCGCTGGCGGCAACACCGCCATCATTGGCGACGCCAAAAACTGGCCGGCGATGGAAGGGCGAAGTTTGTCAGGCTATCAACAAAAGCGCGTGTGGATAAATGATGGCGCTGGCAAATTTGTGGATGTAGCTCAGGCCGTGGGGGTAACCGACACCTATGACGGGCGCTCGGTAACCATGGCCGATTTGTGGAATCGCGGCGTTCTGGACGTCGTGGTCGCCAACCAGCGTGGCCCGTTGCTGATTTATAAAAACACGGTTGCGCCAGAGAATAAGTGGATTGAATTTGAGCTTATCGGCACGAACAGCAATCGCTCCGCGATAGGAGCGCAAGTCACAGTGTTCTGGAACGGGCAGCGGCAGGTGCAGGAAGTTTCTGGAGGCAGCGGATTTTGCGCACAAAATCAGCGAGCGCTGCATTTTGGTTTGGGGAAAACCTCACAAGTTGACAAAGCGGTGATCCGCTGGCCTTCGCGGAAGATGCAAACCATCGAAAAGCCCAACGTGGATGAAATTCACAAAGTGACGGAGCCCGCGTGAGCGCGTCAGCCGCAGGTCCTTTGGAAGTGCCGCAGTGGAAGCGATTCGTGAGCCTGGAGAATCGTTATATTGCGCCGATTTTCATAACTTTGATTTTGCTGGTCGGCCATTTGTCGTTCGGGATACTCGAGAGTTATCAGAAAACGCTGTTGGCGATTGCAGCCAGTATCGGGACCGAGCTGATTCTTTCTCGTTTCTTTTTTGGGAAATGGCCGAATCTCGCCAGCGCATATATCACCGGCATCAGCGTCGGCATTTTGATTCGCTCGCCGGCATTCTGGCCGTACGCGGTGTGCAGCATCGTGTCGATTACCTCCAAGTATGTTTTGCGTGTGAAGGGCCGGCACATCTGGAACCCATCCAACTTCGGAATTTCGGTGATGCTGTTCCTGGCGCCCGAGACGGTGGCCAGCCTGAGTATTCAATGGGGAAATTACTTGTTACCGATGGTGGTGATCTGGGTGTTGGGTTCGGTAATTATCTACCGGCTGAAGCGATTCCATATCAGCGGCCTTTATGTAGCTTCATTTCTGGTCTTTGCTTTCTTGCGGAGTTGGCTGACTGGCAGTCCGTGGCAGGCGGAAATCGCTCCGATTACCGGGCCGATGTATCAACTTTTTATATTTTTCATGATTACTGACCCCAGAACAACCGTGCGTTCAAAGACAGGCCAGTGTGTTACGGTGATTTGTGTTGCCCTTCTGGAAATGGTGCTCCGGCTGAATCAGGTCGTGTATGCGCCATTTTATGCGCTATTTATCGTTGGCCCGTCGGCCATGCTCATCGAGATGTGGCTGGATTCGCGACGGGCAAGTGCTGCCGGTGCCACCGTTGCCGCGTGAACTGTTCCTGACTCTGACCCACATTTTAAAATGGTCTTTCTTTTTCTCGGCGATCGCTGCCGCCGCGGGCTGTAAAACGAGCCCGCTCAGCTTGGCGGTCATTGCTCCGGCCGCTTCAGTCACCCACAGAATAACCGAAGCTCAAATCTCGCCGGCTACACTTGTGCCTACCACTGCAAGCACGGAAACGTTTGAAAAAAACGTACAACAGCGGGCCAAATCACGTTCGCCGGTACGTTCGTCCGGTCCCATACAATTCACCGACGTTACCGCGCAGGCGGGCATTCATTTCAAGCACAACAGCGGAGCATTTGGAAAAAAGTATTTGCCGGAGACGATGGGCAGCGGAGTGTGTTTTCTGGACTACGACAATGACGGGTGGCAGGACATTTTATTCGTGAACTCCACGGATTGGCTGGAGCACAAGAATGGCAAATCTTTTCCGGGGTTGTATCACAATAATCACGATGGCACGTTTACGGATGTGACTCGCGCTGCGGGGCTCGCGATGGAAACGTATGGGATGGGATGCGCGATCGGGGACTACGACAATGACGGTTATCCGGACATTTATATGACGGCAGTCGGATCGAACCATTTATTCCACAATTTGGGGAATGGAAAGTTCAACGATGTGACGGCCAAGGCAGGAGTAAGCGATCCCGGGTTTTCTACCAGTGCGGTGTGGTTTGATTACGACAACGACGGGAAGCTGGATCTATTTGTCTCGCACTACGTGGATTGGTCGGTCGCGAAAGATCAATACTGCTCGCTGGACGGGAAGAATAAATCGTATTGTACGCCGCAAGCGTACAAGGGGCAAAGCGCATCGCTCTTTCACAATAACGGCAATGGGACATTTGAGAATGTCACGAAACGCGCGGGGTTATACGATCCGACCGGCAAATCATTGGGTATTGCGCTGGTGGACTATGACAACGACGGCTGGTTGGACCTGTTCGTAGCGAACGACACGGAACCGAACAAACTGTATCGCAACAATCACAACGGAACTTTTACGGATGTAGCTGTTCTGTCCGGTGTGGCGTTGAGCGACACGGGGCGGGCGCGGGCGGGAATGGGGGTGGACGCTGGGGATTACGACGGGTCCGGCCAGCAGAGTCTGATCATCGGAAATTTTACGAATGAGAGTATGTCGCTGTATCACAGCGATGGGTCCGGACTCTATACCGATGAGGCGGCGGCGTCGGGGATTGGACAGATGTCTATTCAGTCGCTGACGTTTGGGTGTTTCTTTTTTGACTATAACCTGGACGGGCTGCTGGATATTTTCGCGGCGAATGGCCATGTTTCGGATGACATCAACGTGGTGCAGCCAAATGTGAAATATGCTCAGCGGCCTAGCCTTTTTCGAAATAAAGGCAACAGGAAGTTTGAAGAAGTGTCTGGCAAGCTGGGGCCAGCGTTGCAAAGGGAGATTGTTGGGCGTGGCGCGGCGTACGGCGACTTCGATAATGATGGCGATCTCGATTTGGTGATCACCTCGAACAATGGGGCTGCGCGATTGTTGCGCAATGACAATGGAAATCAGAACGATATGCTGCGGGTGAAAACTGTGGGAACGCGTTCGAATCGCGATGGTATCGGTGCGAAGGTCACGGTGAAAACAAACCAAGGGGTCTCGCAGATGCAGATGGTGAAATCGGGGTCGAGTTATTTGTCGCAAAGTGAAATGCCGCCGACATTTGGACTAGGGAAACCGGAAGAAGGTAGAACGTTAACGCTGCAAATTGTTTGGCCCAGCGGGAAAAGCGAATCGATGACTGGGATCAAGCCGAATCAGTTTGTAACTGTACAGGAAGGGAAGGGAATTATTTCGGCTCAACCGATTATTTTTGCTCGAGGGACTTCGCCAACGGAAAGGTAAGGCCGACCCGTCACAAGCGAGTAACCCTTAAAAGCGAGGGCACGCCCCCGACTAACTATGATTTGTTGCGGATTTCCAGAAACCACATCTGTCCAATAGTTGCGAGATTTCATGTTTTGTTGACTGAAGTTTGGCTGCGGAATTGAGCAGGTCGCTAGCGTCTACCGGATACCAGTTTCGGCGGTGAGGATTGCTCAGGCCTGCGATGTTTATGGGCTCGATGGCTTTGTAGACTTCGTCGGCTAGGTTGTCTATCCCCAGTTTCGTGCAGTTGTTCGTCGCTCGTTTACAACACCGCCGCGTCGCGGGACCGAAGCTCGGATCATCATGCAACAGAAACGATAGGGCCAGTTGAGCTTTGCCGAGTCGTCTCGCCGATTCCGAAAAGCTGGCTGCTGCGAAATAGAGCATTGATAGAGATACGAAGGCTGGAAACTTATCCATGGTGGCGTACAAGGCTGCGATGAGCTCGGCGGCAGCGAGTAATTCGTCATCGGTCTGGGCGGCATACGATCGCAGGCTGGCAGTGAATTCGGGTTTGTCCCAGTCGCGCTCGATGATTTCGGCGAGCCGCGAGACGCCTAACAACGTGAGCGGAAAGCCGGTGGAGAGTAGCGGATCAACAAATCCCGCGGCCGACGGGAGCAGCGCCCACCGTTTACCGGCGACAGTCTTGCTGCGGAAAGAAACGCGGGGCATGTAAGTGAAGGGCTGGATCGCTTGGGAATTTGCGAATTGATTTTTCAAGGCGGGAACCAAATCCAGAAGCCGTTGCCATGCTGCTGGTCCTTCTGACAAGCGCAGGCGATCCGCGAGTTTGTCAGTAGCCGCCACACCTGCGCTAGTGATTCCGTTGTTGAATTGCAAGACCCAGATCCAGCCGCCGTCGAAAATGTGGTGAACCGCGGCATCGTCTACTGGATAAGGCGGAACCTCGGAGGCATGGTCGGATATCTGGTCGGCGAAACGTCCGACACCGGTGAAGTGGCTGAACACCGCCTGGGTGGCAGGAAAGTCAGGCAGCGGCGACTCCTGCAACGCGAGAGTGTGATGGAGAAAACCGCGCGGGCCAGTGGCGTCGACGATAAATTTTGCTCGAACGGAAAAGTCTTCGTTGTTGCGACGGCCTTGCAGGCGAACCTCATTTTCCGATTCTGAAACGCTTCGTAGCTTAACTTCGTCCAGGTATTGCACTCCTATTTTCTGAGCTTCCTTGACGAACAGATGATCGACTTCGGCGCGATACCAGTGCGTATCAGCGATTTGATCGTGCGGACTGGCGGCGACTAACAGTTGACGCTGACGGTCCGGATCGCTCGTACCTGGCGCGCCGAGGATGTGGTGATAGAAGGTGAAGCCGCGTTTGAGGCCACATGCCACGTGTGGATATTTCCGTTGCCAACTCCCCCATTTGGACAGTGGCGCAATACTGGGCAAGTCATAACGAGTGGCCAAACTCTCCAACAGGATGTTGGACAAAGGCGTGGAAGATTCACCGATGGCAAAGCGTGGGTGCCTGTTTTTTTCGAGCAGGATTACTGAGCGCCCCAAACGGTGAGCGATCATGGCAAGCATGCTGCCGCCAAAGCCCGAGCCCACTACGGCAATGTCGTAAGCCTCGTTCAATTTGAAGTTTCGCAGCTGTCGCAGCGGACCGGAGCGAGATTAGTTTGAGAGAGATTCATGTGGCGTAGACGCCCGATGCGCGGGATTTGGCAAACGGGGCAGGCGGGAATTTTTTCTGAGTCCCACAAATCCACAAAGACCCGTCCGCGCTTCAAGCCCAGGCCATAACTGAAGGATACCTCCAGAGTCTCCAATCGAGGCGGTGAAAATTGCTGGTTAGCAGCCAGAACTTCCATGGCGCCGTTGCCGCCGCGAGTTGGAATGAGCGTGACTGCAGTTGCGCCGCAATCGAAAGCGAAGTCGACAGAGCGCTGAGCCCAAAGAACAGTCTCGTGAGGCTGCATGAATGGCGGCTGCACCAGAACGAATACTCGCAGGTCGATATCGCGCGCGCGCAAGAATGCCGCAGCAGTTGAAAACTGCTCCAGGGTCATGCGCTTATTGAGCTTAGGCAAAACGTCCGGGTGAACGGTTTCCAGGCCCATGGCGATTTCCAGGCGGCATTTCAAGCGATCGCGAAACCGCAGGCAATGGTCATCGACGAGAGCGGGATGATTTTCGATGATCAGGCGGTCAAAATTGTCAGCCATCCCTGCGATTGCGGGATGGTCTTCCACGGGTATCGCGCGCGAGTCGAAAAAGCTGCCGCTGTTGTAGAGCTTCAGTACGCGGGCTGCCGAAAGTTGCGATAGGGCGAAATCGATCTGCGCAGGAATTGCGCCGGATGGAACCGAGGTGGTCAAAGTGTTGCGCCAGAGATCACACATCACACAACGCCACGGACACTCTCGATTGGTCAAAAAAATTGTGGCTACGGGAAGAATTTCACCCGAAGCTGACAATTCCTGTTCGACAAAAAACAAGTAGGGTTTTTGCGGATCCAGGGTTTTGCGTACGGGGCGCCGATCCAGAGTCCACTGGTCACGCTCCAGATTGGTTGCGGGATAAGGCGCGGGCAGTTGGCTGATAGACAAGATGCTCACAGATATAGGGTCAAAAATTGTTTGCGGTAGTCCGCTTCCTGTGAGGGCAGTTGGCGATGCATATCATCTTCCGGGAGCGCGCCATGCTGAAATCGGCGCTTTGGAAACACCCGCATAGGCATGCCGGTTAGGGCTTCGACCCCACGTGAGACGATCTCACCTTTTAGTTTGTAGAGACGCGCCGCGTCATAGCCGGTCAAATCGATAAAGGGGATCGCTTCCGCCACCGCGATCACACTGGGGCGCGTGAACGGGCTGAAACCAGAAAAGCCGTAGTGATGCGCCGGCGCATACGTGCGTGTGTACGAACGGCTCAAGCCGCCGCTGTAAGTCAGGGAATGTTTTATTTTGCCCACGCCCCAACCTTCCTGGTAAAGCATTTGGTTAGCCACGACGCTGCGGATGGTGAGTTCAGGATTCTCCTCAATGGGATAATCCTTCAGGTTTTCGTCTCCGCCGTCGCCATCGACGAGATAACGCCAGTCCGGATAGCGTTCGCGAATGCCGCGGCACAGCGCCAATGCCATGGTGGCGGACTGGACATCGAGAGGCTTGTAGTCTTCGATGACGCGAATCGTTTCTGCAGCATCCAGCGCAGCTGGATCAGCCTCGATGGGCTCAAGAAATAGTCCGAGGTTAAGGGACTCGAGGAATGTGCGAGCTTGCTCGAGATCGGGCCCGCGGCCAAAATCCAGAACGAAAGCTTTTAGTCGCGACAGATTCATGCCCAGTTTGCGCATCACGTAATAGGCGGTTAGAAATACGCTGCCACTATCGATTCCGCCCGAGAAACACACACCAATTGGTTCCGTGGCAGGCAGGTGACGCAGCCAAAGCGAAACTTCTTCAGCCAGCGCGGAAATGTAAGTTTTGCCGATTTCGTCGAGATTCGATGGCAGGGGCTTGCCTTGCGGCGAGAAAAAGCGGGTATAAACCGGATCGGGGTCCGGGCAACCGATCAACTGAAGTTCGACAACGTGATGCGCGGGAACCATCCTTGTATAGCTGGGATGAAATTGATTATCGAGCTGCTCGCTTTTCAACCAGTTGTATATGGCGTCGATACGATGGGCGACGATGAGCACCGGGCCTTCCTGGCGCTTGGCCAGAAAGTAACGCATGGGGCGATCCAGCGAGCGAGCCATTTTTACGGTCTTGCCATAGCGCGCGACGAGGGCGAAAGAGCCAGAGATTTTATTTATTTCATGTGCTGGGGAATTGAGGATGATTTGTCGTGCCGCTTCGGTAGTCAGGCCGAAGAGCTGGTTGACTTGGGGTTCGGTTAAATCCACGACCCTTTCGACGTAATGATCTGGCATGCGACCTCACACTAGAATGAGCTGTTCAAGGTGGAAGAGAAATTATACGTCAGGAGGAGCGGAGGGCAAGGGATGCGCGGCTTGGAAAACCGAAAGGTGCTTGACGCTAAAAACGATGGGCCATTCAATGATCGAATGGCCCATCGTTGAGGTTGCCCACTAGGGCAACTGTTATGGTTTCGGGTGAGGGTCGCGTCCCTGAGGCCTGTCTTCCTGTCGAGGCGCGCTCTGCTGGTGCTGTGGCATGTTGTGCTGCTGCTGTGGAGCGCTCTGCTGGTGCTGTGGCATGTTGTGCTGTTGCTGTTGCGGCGCAGACCTGGGGACACTCTGCGGTTGCCTTGGGGGAGGCTCGGACCTAGGGGCATTTGAATAATGCTGGGTGACTGGCCGATCAGCTGTATTTGCACGACTGTCATTAGGCCTGGCCGCGTTGTTAGGCCGGTCTGAAGCAGCATTGTGCGGAGAGACGGTGCGCGCATCCGCCTGGTGGTTTGTTGGAGCGTTACCTGAGTAACTGTTCGCTTGCGCGGAATTGGTTCGGTTCGCGTTGGCGCCGCGAGAGCCGTTTGGTTGATTGGCAGTGCTTGGGTGGTCGTTGCGAGCCCCGTTTGGATGTGTATTGTTCGAATTCACAGAATTGCCGACGCGGGCATTCGAGCGTGAATTTGACTCAGCTGCGGCGTTGGCGTGAACAACTCCGCGGTCATTAAAAGCACCTGGCTTTGGTGTGGCTACAACATTCGGGCGTCCGTGATTTACGGAAGCGAATTGGGAGCGATCGGATCGCGCAGCATGTTCGTGTTGAAACTGAACATTCGTCGCCTGGAGGTGCTGTTCTCTTGCGGCCCTTTGCTCCTGGGCTGTCTCGCGCGCGCGAACGCCGCCATTGCCGCCGTTATAGCTGACGCGTGTCGAAGAGTAGTAGTTGTTGGTGATTCTGGTGTTATAGGTGTTGTGAATGACAGTTACATTGACGTTATTCACAGCACGGTTGTACGCGAAACGATCATGGTCCCAGCGCCCGCCGAGATAGCCAACTCCGACGTAACCGAATCCGTAATTCACGCCGCCATAGAAGCCGACATGCGGTCCCCAATAACCGGCGTGCCAGTAATAGCCGCCGTCGCCCCAACCCCAGTAGCCGGGCGTCCAAAGAACCCCTACACGTGGCGCCAACACCCAGGTGCCGGGCACCCAATAATAATCATCGTCGCCATAAGCCCAATACCCGGGCGTCCAGATATAGCCCTCCCCGGGGCATATTGGCTGTTCGTAGACCGGCAATTCGGGCGGAGCAATCCGGACCGCGATGCCTACGCTGATTTGCGCGAAAGAGGCCGCCGGTATTGCAAACATGATCGCAGCAAAGAACGCCGTTCTGATGGAATGGATCATACGCATACTAGTCCTCTTTCCTAATTATGCTTTCGGCCGCAGACGATTCGATAAAGATATGTAACTACAGCACTGTAAGGATAAACCCCGACTGGACATAAAAGTCGCTTTTGGGACATGGGTGAGTTTCGAGTTCTCGCAAAGGATGTCGGCAAATTTGTGGTTAGCATTTACAACACGAAAATCGCAGTATGCGGGCTTTAAAACGAGTAACATAGGGTGTAAATCAATAGGGGATCCTAGCGGGTCCTGAAATGGGAAGGGGCCCCATCCTTGCGAATACTTATCGCAGATGATCACGAAGCTGTTCGAAAAGGTGTGTGTGCGATCCTCTCTTCGCGTTCAGATGTGGAAGTGTGCGGTGAAGCCGAGAACGGCAAGGAAACCATAGAGAAAGCAAATGCGCTCAAACCTGACCTCATTATCCTAGATATCACGATGCCGGTATTGAGTGGATTTGAGGCCGCGCGAGAAATTCGAAGAACGCTGCCGAAGGTTCCGATCCTTATACTTTCGATGCATGAGAGCACCCAATTGATCGGGGAAGCCAAAAAGATAGGCGTCCAAGGATATGTGACCAAGACTCAGGTGGCGAGCACTCTTTTGGAAGCGGTGGATAAGTTACTGCGTCAGGAAACTTTTTTCCCAGAGCCGATTCCTCCCGCGGAGTCTGTGGTTCAAGCAGTCTAGGCCAAACACCTGCTTTGGAGTGGGTGGGTGGTTCGCGCGTGCTGGTTGGTTCAATGCTCACATCAGTGCTATAACAGAACTGGGTTCGGGACTTTTTTTGTTTACTTGAAAGGCTAGGTTTAGCCGTGGATAAATCAGCTGTTGGAAGCGAACTGAAGCCGGTCAGGCCGCGTGGTGACGCGATGCAGATCCTGGTCGCTGACGATCACGACATTGTTCGCCGCGGTCTAAAGCAGTTGCTTAACTCCAGGCCGGGCTGGGAAGTGTGCGCGGAAGCGAGCACCGGTCGCGAAGCTGTGGCGCTCGCAGAGCAACTGAAGCCCAAAGTGGTGGTGATGGATATCAGCATGCCGGAGCTGAACGGCTTGGAAGCGGCGCGCAAGATATTGAAGATTTTGCCCAAAACCGAAATTGTGATTTTGACGCTGCATTTTTCGGATCAGCTGGTGCGCGAAATCCTCGCTTCCGGCGCTCGTGGTTATATTATGAAGTCGGACGCGGACCGCGACCTGGTGGCCGCCGTAGAAGCCGTTTCCAATCACCGCTCGTATTTCACGGCCCGAGCCGCGGACATGGTTTTGAATGGATTTAATACTGGAAGCCACGCACCCGATCCAGGGACGGTGTTGCGAAACCGGTTGACGCCCAGAGAACGCGAAATTGTGCAGTTGCTTGCGGAAGGGAAAAGCAGCAAGGAAGTTGCAGTTTCGCTGAATATCAGTGTGAAGACCGCGGAAACGCATCGCGCCAATATTATGAGGAAATTGGAGCTGCATTCGGTGAGCGAACTGGTGCGCTACGCGGTAAAGAATCAAATTATCGAAGCCTGACATTGGGTAGTCTCTTCACTTATCCCCTCGTGGCTCATGGAAACAGGTGCTACGCAGCAGCTTTGCCAGTGTGGCTTTCCGCTGGTGAAGTTGCGTTATCCTAGAAAATTGCATCTCATACAGTGATTACCAGCTAGGAGCGTGGGCGGATGCTTTGGGACCTTCAAATGCGTAAGGCGACGACTTACGCGGCGAGTGCTACTACCGCTGCATTGCTGGCCGTGTCCTTGGTGTGTTGTGTGTCGCTTGGAGCGCAGCGACAAGTCCCGCTGCCGACTCCGTCGCCAAATTCCAGCGCCTCCCAGACTAAGCCCGACGCCACGGCCACCACTCCGGCACCCGGCACAGCCTCCCAAGGTGGGACATCGAGCATTTCCAATCAACCGCCGGCATTACCCGTAGAGCAGATCATCCAACGCTTTGCAGCGCGCGAGGCGGAGTTCAAAAAAGAACGGGATAATTACACCTATACCCAGACGTTCGTAATACAAACCATTGACGGCGACGGGATGGCCGACGGGGAATACCAGATGAGGAGCGATATTCTTTTTACGCCAGACGGGAAGCGCTACGAGAAAGTAACCTATGCGCCCGCTTCGACGCTGCAGAGAATTCAGATGTCCCAGCAGGACCTGGACGACCTGGAGCATGTGCAGCCTTTCGTGCTCACCAGCGAAGAATTGCCAAAATACGACATCAAATATGTGGGGCGCGAGGCTGTCGATCAGCTCAATACGTATGTGTTCGATGTCGGTCCAAAGAAACTGGAGAAGAACCAGCGATATTTTCAGGGGCGCATTTGGGTGGATGATGCCGACCTCGAGATCGTAAAGTCCGATGGAAAAGCGGTTCCCGATATCAAAAAGCATGGGCAGGAAAATGTGTTTCCCCGATTTGAGACATTTCGCGAGAACATCGAGGGGCACTACTGGTTTCCTACCTACACGCGGGCGGACGACATGCTGCAATTCAGCGCCGGGGCGGTGCATATTCGCATGACCGTGCGTTATGCGAACTACAAGAGATTCGGAGTAACCATCAAGGTGGGAACTCCAACACAGGTACAGCCGGAGCACCCTTAGGTTCTGCAATCCGCAAACTGCGGGCTGTTCAAGCGGTTTTAATGTTTGCTGAAGAGAACGATGGTGACGCCGGCGCACACTATCAGAACGCCGATCCATCGCTGAAAGCTGATGCGTTCGCGCAGGAAGAGCACCGCGCCCACTGCACCGGCTGCGTAGCTGAGGGCCGTAACGGGAACCACAAAGCTTACATTTTCGAAGGACAAGGCCGCCAAAAGCGCGAAAAACGCCACCGCCATCATGGCGAGGCCGACCCACATCCAGCCGCCCACCAAGGCTTTTAGAATAAATCGTATTAACGCCGCCGGGCGGAAATCGGTGACCTCGCCGATTTGCTTCATGGCTCGAGTGACGCAAAGCTCGCCGCCGGTGCCGGCCACCACGATGACACAGAGCAAAAGGAATTCGCGCACGTTAGACTTTGACCGCAGTGGTGCGGGGAGGAGTGTGTCCCACGATGAGCACACCCAGGCAAATCATGGCGATGCCCAGCCAACGCAGCGGCGTGATCACTTCACCGAGCAAGAGGTAGCCGAGCAGCGCGACCATGGCATAGGAAAAGGACGAAGCGGGCTGCACATAGCTATAGTCCGCCCAGGTCAGCACCAGCATGTAGGCGACGAAAAACGTCATCAACGACGCAACACCCAGCCAGATGTACCCGGAGGAGCAGATGCGAACGAAAACGCTCCACAAATCGGCCACTGCCCAATGCGTCGCGGGGCCGACGGTTTTCATGCCTTTGCCGAGCAACACGTTGCCCAGCGGGGCAAACACGACAATCATTAGAATTAATAGAAAAGTTTTAAAATGTAAGCCAGGTGGATCGGTCATTGATTAGCGATGCCTTTAACGTGCTCTGGAAGTAGGTAGCTTCTAAGTTTACTTGATGTCCCCGATTCTCCCCAACGATGGAACCGCATTTGGCGGCGGTATCGTTTTTGGAGAAATGCGGTCTCAGCGGCATGGAACACTCCTTTTTGATATTCTTTCTCAGGGTCTGACGAGAGCAACTGCCGTTATTTATCAAGGAAGCAGCGGGCGCCAAGGAATCGGAATGCGAGAGGTGCGATAATTTCACCGGGTTTCATGTATTTCGTTCTGGTCGTCGCGGCTATTCCGTTTATTTATTATCTGATCGCAATTTATAGTTCTATAAAGTTTTTCACAAGTATCCCGCGCAATAAGTCACAAAAACCCGACTTCACTCCTCCAATTAGTAATTTGAAGCCAGTTCGCGGTCTGGACCCGGAAGCCTACGAAAATTTCGCAAGTTTTTGTCGGCAAGACTATCCGGAGTACGAGCTCCTGTTTTGTGTGCACGACCAGCTTGACCCGTCGGTGCCAGTGCTTGAAAAGCTGGTTCGTGATTTTCCCGAGTGCAAAATCAGGATTTTATATGGTTCTGGCCGCAATGCCATCAATGACAAAGTGGCCAAGCTGGTGCGGTTGGTCAATGAGGCCCAGCATGAAGTGCTGGTGATTAACGATAGTGACGTGCGAGTGAAGCCGGACTATTTTAGGACGGTGGTCGCGCCATTGCAGGATCCCAAGGTGGGCGGAGTTACATGCCTTTATGTTTCGGTGGATGACACCACTATGGCGCAGAGTTTTCAATCCATGGGCATGATTTCTGATTTTTATCCCGGGGTCATGGTGGCGTGGCTGCTTGATGGTGTTAAGTTCGCATTTGGGCAGACCATTGTGACTACCCGCAAACTGCTTGCGGGTTTCGGAGGATTTCAGGCATTGGAGAGCCGGCCGGCTGACGACCTGCTGACCGGCCGTTTGATCGCCGCCCAGGGCGTGACGGTGGAGATGCTTCCTTATGCGGTGCAGACGGTGGCGGATTATCAATCGCTAGGTGGGCTGCTGATCAAGCGGTTGCGCTGGATGACGGTGATGCGCCACATGCGGCCCTGGGGGCATGCTGGTTTGATTTTTACGCAGGGGCTCGCATGGTCTTTGCTTGCAGTGGCAGTGGATCCCGCGTTGGCCGTTGCTGCTTTTTATTTCGGGATGTATTTGGTGCTGCGCACGGTAATGACTCTGTGCGTCGGGACCTGGGGTCTGCGAGAGAAAAACTTGTGGAAGACGCTGCCACTCTTTGTGGCCTGGGATGCGACGGCATTTTTTATCTGGCTGGCCAGCTTTGTGCGTCGCAGCATTCGTTGGCGCGGCGTGGATTATATTGTCAAGGGTGGGATGCTCGTGCCGGGACGGCAGCCGGCGCAAAAGTTAGACGAGGTTGGCGTCCGGATAAAATAGGCCGCAGGTGTACTTGAAGTTCATTCCCTCATAAAGATGGGCGCAAAAATCGCTATAGCTGGGGCCGGGATTTATGGAGCAACCGCGGCTATCCGGTTAGCTGAGCGGGGCCATCAGGTCAGTCTGTACGATCCGCTGGGAGTCATGTGCGCAGCGTCAGCAATCAATCAGTATCGCGTTCACTCCGGCTATCATTACCCGCGCAGTCCAGAAACGATCATGGAGACGCTGGAGGCGCGGCGGGAATTTGTCCAGGCGTTTGCGCCAGCTATCGTTCGAAACAGCCGTCATTATTACGCTATTCCGCGAGAAGGCTCGCGCACGCGTCCCGAGGAATACGAGCAGATCATGCGGTCCCACGGGCTCGCGCTGAATGCTTGTCGTCCGCAGTGGATGAATTTTGAGTACATCGATCAGTGTTACGAAGTCGAGGAAAATATATACGATCCTGATTTGCTTCGTTCGGTGATCGAATCGCGGTTACACGCGCTGGGAATAACGTTTGAACAGAGAGTGTTTTTGCAGGAGATCCGCGGAAATTACGATTTCGTCGTTTGGGCAACCTACGGAACGGGAGCCAGCCGCGATATTTTTAAGATCGCGAAATATCAAGTGGCCGAGAAAATTCTGATCGCATTGCCAGCGGAGTTGCAGCGCATAGCGCTGGTGGTCGTCGATGGACCCTTTACGGCGTTTGACCCGTACGGCAGTTCACGTCATTCGCTATTTGGTTCTGCCAAGCATACAAATCATTGGACTAGCTCAAATCCAGAAGACCCGGTCCCTCAAAAGTATTTCAGTGCGTTAAACCACCGTGAATTTGTCAGCGCAGCAAATACGCGGTTTGAAGCTATGCGCGAAGACTGCTGCCTCGCGGTGCCGGCGGCGAAAGAGGCGACGTACATCGGTTCCCGGTTCACCTTGCGGGTGGTGGAAGACAATCCGGAACATGACCGACGGACTTTGTATGTGCGTGATGGTCTTCCAGGAGAGATTCATATTTTTTCCGGCAAGGTCGTCGGTGCAGTGAAGGCGGCCAGAATGGTTTGCGAGAAAATCGCTGGTTATGAATAACGCCAACCGCCCGGCCTACCTCATCGTTGGCAGGGGGCGCTGGGGTAGGAGAATACATGGGCTGCTCACGAAGGAAGGTCGGCGCGCTGAATTCGCGTTGGGTTTGCGCGGGGCGACCAGCGAGAGTAGCGCCGCTCACGAATCGCGATTAGCGCAAACTTTTTTGGGCAGCGCGGCGCAGATCGTGTGGCTTTGCGTGCCTCCCGGAGCGCACGTGCCGGTGTTGATTCGAGCGGCGTTTGCAGCGGGCTTGCATGTGATCGTCGAAAAGCCCTGGGTATATTCGTCGGAAGAAACCACCTTGTTGCAGGCGTCAGGGGCCCGAGCGAGGGTAAAGAGTGGGGTTCATTTCGAATATTGCCTGTTATCCGAGATTGAGAATTGGCGGAGGCGGTACCAGCACGAAAATGACTTGGAATTTGGCGGCGTATTCAACGTGCAGGCCGGCAATCATTTGGGGATTTCTGCGATGCAGAATCTCGGATCGCACCTCGTGGCCATGCGTGAGTACGCAGTTCCGCACTCCGGCTGGTTGGAAATTCGTTGCGGCTACCAGTTACCGGATCAGCGAACGGTGTGGCTGGACTCTGATAACAAGCGGGTTGCGAGCATTGATTTTCTAGGCAGCAAGGAGCCTATCATTCAACGCTTCCTGGCGCGCTTTGAAAACAGTCTGGATGGCAAGCCATTCCCGTTTGATTTCGCGTTCGCGGAACGTGTGAACGAAAATCTGCGCTTAAGCAGCGGCTAGCGTTTGGCCTTGCCGGTGCGGACTCCGCTATTTTCGGCGCCACCGAGTGTGGCACGGGCGGTCATGCTTTTTTGCAGGCGTCGGTCATTGCGTGGTTCGCGCCAATTTACCTGCGGCAGCATGAGGGAAGCATCGACGCGGTCACGGTACTTGACCGCGATGTTTACCAGAGAATCCAGCAAAGAGTCGGAGAGAAAGTGCGGCTGCAAGCCCAGGTCGATTAACTTGGAGTGTTTCGCGTTGTAGTAATGGTGCTCGGACTCCACACGCGGATCTGGCAAATGGTCAATTTCAACATTCATGGAGAGTTTTTTACCTGCAGCTTCCACCATGCGGGCCAGTTCTAATACGGAGAACTGCTCCGTGAATTGGTTATAGACGCGGCACTCGCCTGCTTTCGCGGGATTCTCACACGCAATTTCAATGCAGCGGACCGTGTCGCGAATATCGAGGAAGCCACGAGTTTGTCCGCCCGATCCGTAAACGGTCAGAGGCTGGCCGATAGCGGCCTGCACGCAAAAGCGATTCAAGACCGTGCCGAATACATCATCGTAGTCGAAGCGATTGATCAAGGCTTCGTCTAGTTCAACTTCCTCGGTCATGGTTCCATAGACCACACCCTGATTCAGATCGGTAGCGCGAATGCCCCAGATTTTGCAGCAAAACATGATGTTGTGACTGTCGTGAACTTTGGAGAGATGGTAGAAGGAGCCTGGTTGTTTCGGGTAGGGCAGCACATCCTTGCGGCCATTGTGCTCAATGGTGATGTAGCCTTCCTCGATATCGATATTGGGGGTGCCGTACTCGCCCATGGTGCCGAGTTTAATCAGGTGGCATTGGGGGCGGAGTTCACGAATCGCGAAGAGCACGTTCATGGTGCCCACGACGTTATTTACTTGCGTGAAGATAGCGTGCTTGCGGTCGATCATCGAGTAAGGAGCGGAGCGTTGCTCCGCAAAATGCACGATGGCGTCGGGCTCAAAAGCCTTGATGGTGGACTCTAGAAAATCGTAATCGGCAACGTCGCCGACGAACAGCTCGATGGTCTTACCGGTTATTTTCTGCCAGATGCGCAGGCGGTCGGAGAGCGGTCTGATGGGAGTAAGGGTTTGCGCGCCGAGCTCATGATCCCATTGGCGGCGCAAAAAATTGTCGACGATGGCGACGGCATGACCCTTTTGCGACAAATATAGAGCTGTGGCCCAACCGCAATATCCGTCTCCACCGAGTACGGCGATTTTCATATTGCTCCTAATACTGTGTTTTCTGCCTAGACCGCGCTGCTCATGTACCGGGTTTCTAGCAGGCTAGGAAATCAGAGTATGGCATCCAAGGCTATAACGTTCTTAAAGCTGGGCTCGATACAAACACAACTATTATTGCGGTTATTCGTCCGGCCTGTAAACACTTGATATCGAAATCGCACAAAAATTGTTAAGGGGTGGAAAATGGCGCTTTGTTTGGCAAAGGATGATTTGTCAACACGACTTTGCCACCGCTGTGCCCGATGGGATTCAATTGCTGCCCGAGCACCGTGTTGATCCGTGGGAGTTGGCCGTCTTCCGCGATTAGAAAATAACGGTCCGCACCGCGCCACAGCGATTGCATCCGCGCATCATCGACAAAAATGTCGGGGGCTCCTGGGGCATAGGAGCCATATTCCAAATTGTTATACCGGCCGTTCCAGATCAAAGGATCGCGGTTGGTATAGAACCACACTGATGAAAATTCATAGTATGGGTACGCGGAGATTAGCTTCCCCGGGGGAGCACGCAGAATCACTTCAGCGAGCGGCCTGCTGGACAAAAAGGGATCGAAGGCTACCATGGCCAAACGCGCCGCATAAGCGAACACCACCATCATGAATGCAGTGGCAAGAAAGGCTCGTTGGCCCTTCCACCATAGATTTCCCACCGCGCCGATAAGAAACGCTACAACCGCCAAGGCTAGTGGAAGACGGAGATAGGCGAAGGAGCCGAGCGTCAAGTCTTCCATGTGACCCAGCGAAAGTGTGTAAGCCTCCGGGTTGTAGCTGAGTGCCACGGAGATGTCCGCCGGCGTGGAAACATGCCGCACGAGGACCAGAATGGCGATGCCTGCCACGGCCGAACAGGCAGCCAGAATGCTCAATACCCTAGTGCCGATACGGATCCATTGGTCACGTGTTGCCATGGCGGAGCCTAACAGCAAGGCGAACGCTGGATAGCAGGGCATCGAATAATATTCCTGCGTGGTGGAGAAGGTAAAAAATATCAGCAGAAAGCCGATCCAACATAAAGCGAGCAGGCGAGTCTGGCCGGCGCGATCGACGGGCTTGAAGGACAATTTAAAGATTGCCGGAATGTACACGCTCCAGGGGAAAAGCCAAATCAGATGGAAGAGCCAAAAGTAGAGACGCGGAACAGTGTTGTAGTCGCGCGGGTAACGCAGATTGAGGAAACGCAAGAACTGTTCGTTCATGAAGAAAAACCACAGGAAGCCGTGATACTCGCCGGGACCACTCTGAAATGAAAAAGAAAAATATGGCGGATTGCGAAGGGTGGCCAGCAGGTGCCACGGTGCGGCGACTAGCAGCACGATAAGTGTGCCGCTGATGGGATGAAGGCGCTTCCAGGTTTGGCGAGCAAACAATTGCCGCGTCACGGCCAAATAGATGAGCGCCGTGAATACCGGAAAAACAATGGCTACCAGGCTTTTCAGGAGCAACCCAAGACCGAGGCTCACCGCCATTGTCATGGCCCACAATCGAGGATTGGTCTCCTGCGGATCGAGGGCTCGAAGGAACGCCCACATCGCCAATGCGATCGTAAAGGTCAGCATTACGTCGGGGATTAAAATACGGGTGAAGAGAAATAATCCAGTACAAGTGGCGATACACAGACCGGCGTAAAAACCGGCGTTCTTTCCGAACGCCCAAATGCCGAAAGCAGTCGTAAGCAACGCGAGCGCAATGGCAGAAAGTGCATAGGGGACTCGCGCTGACCAGTCGGAAATTCCCAACAGCTCATAAAAGGCGGCATTGATCCAATAATGGAGCGGAGCCTTTTCCAGGTAAGCGACGCCGTCAAGGCGCGCGGTCACCCAATCGCCGGAGGTCAACATATTCCTGGCGATTTGAGCTTGTACGGCGTCCACATCATCCATCAGGGAGGGAGGCGAGACGATACATCCCAGATAGATTGCGCCGGAGATCAAAAAAACTATTAGATAGACGACCCAGTTTTTGCGTAAGCGAATACTTTCTGGGTCGCGCGCGGACTGGTCTGAATCTGCCATTTATTCATCCACATAAATAAAATCAGCAAGCCCCACAAGTGATAACCGATATTGGCTTTTCTCTCCAGATGCAGACGAACAAATTTCAGAATGACTTCCGCATTGAATAGTTCGCTATGTTCGGCAGCGCCGGCTTGCAAGGTATCAACCAGCAACTCACGGAGCGGACCTCGCAACCAATCGTGCGCCGGGATGTCGAAGCCAATTTTCTTACGTGTGAGTACGGCGGGTGGCAGCTTGTCATACATCAGTTGCCGTAAGACAAATTTCTGTTGTGAACCTCGAATTTTTAGGGAAGCAGGTAAAGACGCGGCAAATTCGACAATGCGGTGATCGAGAAAAGGCGGGCGTACCTCCAGGGAATGGGCCATGCTCATGCGGTCGCTTTTGGTGAGAATATCGTCGGCCAGGTAGTATTTTTGATCCAGCCACAGAAACGCAGCAAGGCGGTCCTGGTCAAGGGGAAGCTCCAAGAATCCGTCGAGAATCCGATCGAGCGAAGGAGGAAGCGGTACCCGCAAGAGGTCGATTTTTTCGATATCTGAAAATGTGCCATTCCAGTAGGTGTGAGCGCGCCTGGGATTAAGCAGACTGCCTTCCAGGAAGCGCTGGAGCTTATACTCAAAGCCAATTTTTTCGTCTGAGACGGGCCACTGACGAATTGCCGCCAGCGCGATCCGGCGTGCAATCGCAGGCATGAAGCGGGCGCTGCGAGCAAGGTGGTTGGCGCGATAGGTCAGATAGCCGCCAAAAAGTTCATCGGCTCCTTCTCCGCTGAGGGCCACGGTTGTGCGGCTTTTGCTTAGCTTGGATAAAAACCACACCGGCAATGCCCCCGCATCCGCAGTTGGCTCGTCCGCGTAGTAAGCAAATTCTTCTATCGCGCCGCGTAAATTAGTCTCTGGAGGCAAATCCATTTCGTGGTGATCGGTCCCGTACTGCTTGACGACCTGATGGATGTATTCCGTCTCATCGAAACTTCGACCGTGGAAGGAGATGGAAAAAGTCTTAAGCTGGGAGTTCGATGCTTGCGCGGCGTAGTGCAGAATTGCGGAAGAATCGATCCCTCCACTCAGCCAAACACCCAAGGGAACGTCAGAGAGCAAGTGCTCGCGAAGCGCGCTTTGCATCAGTCCGTCCAGTTCCTCTTTGGCGGAACCGAGTGTCCAGTGTTTCGATGGGCCGAATGGCAGACGCCAGTACGAATCAGAAGTTACTTGTCCATCGCGCCATTCCAGCCAATGACCCGGCGGAAGCTTTTCGATGCCGTCGACGAGCGTCCACGGGCACGGCACATAATTCAGCGAGAGGTAACAGTCCAGACCCGCGAGGCTGATGCTGCGCTGGATTTCCGGATGAGCGAAAATCGCTTTGAGCTCAGAGCCAAAGAAAAGATCTTCGCCCTGACGGCTGATGTACAGCGGCTTAATGCCCATACGGTCGCGGGCCAGAACGATGCGTTTCTCGGATTTACACCATAGCGCAATCGCGAACATGCCACGCAGCCGGGAAAAGCAGTCTTTGTCCCATTCGAGAAAGGCGTGCAAAACGGTTTCGGTGTCGGAGTGCGAGGTGAAACGATGCCCGCGCTGCTCCAGTTCGCCCCGGAGTTCGAGGTGGTTGTAGATTTCTCCGTTGAAGACGATTCCCGTGTCGCCATCATCGGAAAGGATGGGCTGGTCTCCTCCGTGCAGGTCAATAATTTTGAGACGGGTGGCACCCATGGAAAATAATTGGGATTCGAACACCCCGGTCTGGTCAGGTCCGCGATGAATCAGCGTACTTGTGGCGGCCCTGATGCGATCTGAAGGAGGTTCCCAATTTTTATTAGTGAAGCCGGTTATTCCACACAAATTCTGAGGCCTCTCATCGACAACGGACAAATTTTCGGCTGGCCGGTTTCATCCAAACCCACAAGGTTCGGAGGCGTTTGGCGAACTGGCGATCGTTCCGCACGTGACGATATTGCAGAAGATCAATAGTGATTCGATTCTATCTGTGGAGGTTGCCTGTGAGCAATGTCGTAATGGCTGCGAACCTCGGCGCGACGGGGATTCGTTGTCGAGCAGTCTGTCAAAGGGGTTAACCACGCTGCGCAACGATTATCTTCGCGGTAGTTATAGTTTGTCCTACATGCCTCTGGGTGTGATCGGCAATGTGTACGAGAAGCCCGGCCACGGTGGCTGGCAGATTCTTCCTGCCGACGGAGCGCGGTTGGCTCAGCGCGTCGGGCGTTTCGCTCAGCTTCAGTATTCTAGCGGAACTCTCCGATAACGCCGCTAATAACCCGCTGAAGATTTCAGTCTTCGAACCCTGGGGATTGGCCTCCCTGGCTAATGCTTGCAGTTGTCGCTCGTCAAGTTGGCGTCCTTCTGCATATGTCAGCAGCCGATCCAGGCTGCGCGCTATATGGCGAAGATGAAATGCGATAGACGGCAGGCCCGAGGGGGTGGCCATCAATTCTTGGTCGTTCAATTCGCCGCACCAGGTGGTTAGATCTTCCCGGGCGAGTTCCAGAGCGTGAAGCACAGCACGAGGTACAGCAGGAATTTCTGAGTGAGTGCCTCGCAACCACGGTTCAGGTTGAGATTTTTGCATCGGTCACGATCTTGGCGAATATTACTGTCCGCCTTATTTTACAGTCTTGGGGAAAATCACCCAACTGCCTCGCGGGCGGAATTGATCCCGCAAACGAAACAAGATCCCGACCAAAAATGCTGGGGCATCCAGCTACAACTCGGATCGCGATTGTAACGTCGCTCAAATCCGCTAGTGGCTGTGGGAAAGAGCGTGGGTGCCGCTTGCTCAGACAGCAACGCGTGCGCTAGAGTCTCGATTCGGTTCGAATCCATTCAATGACTAGAAAACTCAAGAACAATGCCGCACCCCGTCAAGCTGAGCATGTCCACGAAAGTGTCCGCGTGCTTATCCCCCGCGACCGCATCAAAAAGCGCATCAAGCAATTGGCGAACCAAATTCGCCGAGATTTTGAGGGCCAACCGCTGCACCTCGTGGGGGTATTGAAAGGAGCGGTATTTTTTCTTGCCGACCTTGCTAGGCAAATCCCGGGAGAAGTTTCTTTTGATTTCATTGCCGTATCGAGCTATGGCGACGAAATGCATTCGTCCGGCCAAGTGCGGTTGACCAGAGACCTGGACTCCAGTATCGAAGGAAAAATTGTCATCGTCGTGGAGGACATCTTGGATACTGGGATGACCATGCATTACTTGCTGAGTATTTTTCAGCAGCGCAAACCCAAGCATTTGCGCGTCGCTGCGCTCCTGGATAAGCCGGAAAGGCGGATCACCGCGGTGCAAGCCGATTATGTGGGATTCAGGATTCCTAACGAATTTGTGGTGGGCTATGGGCTCGATTATGCCGAGCGTTTCCGCAACCTGCTGGATGTTGGAATATTGACCATTGGAAGTGCGGAGAAGCGCAAGCGGAAAGGCTCCAAAAAGTGAACGGACAGCCCACCAATTCCGGCGGTGTAGCGGCCTTGATCGATCACACTTTGTTAAAAGCGGAAGCTACGCGAAATGACATCGCAGGTATCTGCAGGGAAGCGCTGCAGTATCGATTCGCATCGGTATGCGTAAATTCAGTTTTTGTTCGTCAGGTCTCTGCAGCACTTCATAATTCATCAGTCAAAACGTGCGTTGTGGTGGGGTTTCCTCTAGGCGCGAATTTGCCGGAGGTAAAGCTTGACGAGGCGCGCGTGGCGCTTGAACAAGGAGCGCAAGAGATTGACATGGTGATTCATATCGGCGCACTGAAGGCCGGCGACGATGCCGCGGTACGAAGCGAGATTGAAGGTTTGTTACGGTCCGTTCACGATAGCCGCGCCATTCTGAAAGTCATCATAGAGACGGCGCTCTTGAGTGAAGAAGAAAAAGTGCGAGCTTGCCGTGCGGCGCGTGACGCCGGCGCAGATTTCGTAAAAACGTCGACTGGCTTTAGTACCTCAGGTGCAACGGTCGCGGATGTAGCGTTGATGCGGCGTGAGGTTGGGCGCGAAATAGGCGTTAAAGCCTCCGGGGGCGTTCGCACGCTGGACGAGCTGTTGAAAATGGTGGACGCCGGGGCTACGCGTATTGGGACCAGCAATGGTGTCAAGATCATGCAGGAAGCGCGAGCCAAGTTTGGAACCTAGTGCGCCGGAATCGTAACTTATTGTTAATACTCGCCCAGCCAGACGTTGCTTTCCGCCTGCTATAATAATGACACGCAATGAATCCTGGACACACACGGGCTGAAGTGGCGCCTGACACGATTGATACTCCGCTTCCTGCCGAGGTTTTGGCGACTCTCACCGAAATCGGCGAAAGCGTTAACTCGTCCCTGGACCTCGACGAGGTGCTGGCTCGCACCGCTGCGCTCATCAAGCGCCACATCGATTACGACATTTTTGGCGTGTTAATGATCGAGGGCGGCGGAGCTTATCTCAAGCATTATTTTTCGATCGGCTACCCACGCGAACTCGTTGATAATTTGCGCGTCCCGATCGGGCAGGGAATTACGGGATCGGCAGCCGCCACCGGACATTCCGTGCGCGTGAGCGATACGTCCAAAGACGATCGCTATATTGCGGCGATTGAAAATGTCCGCTCTGAGTTGGCTGTGCCGCTCATGCTGCAGGGGAAACCCGTCGGTGTGCTCGATATTCAGAGCCGGCACCCCGACTACTTTACGCCGGATCAGCAGAATATTTTGACATTGCTGGCCAGCCGGCTGGCCGTGGCCATTGAGAACGCGCGCCTGTATCAAAAAGAACGCACCCAAGCGGAAACGCTTTTATTGCTAAACGAGGTCGGCCGCGAAACCAGCTCTATTCTGGATGTGGAGGAATTACTTCGTCGCGCGGCCGAACAGATCAAGCGCGTGATTGACTACCAGATCCTCAGCTTGATGCTGTACGACGAGAAGCAAAAAGTTTTCCGCCATCGTATCGATGTGAAACATGGCCAGCACGTGCAAGGCAAGTTGCGCGTCGCGGTCAGCGAAGGCATTGTGGGTGCGGCCGCGACGTTGAAAGCGCCAGTACGTGTTCCAGATGTTTCCGCCGACCCGCGTTACCTGATGGTCAATCCGGAAACGCGTTCGGAACTGGCGATTCCGATGATTCACAAAGGGCAAGTCATTGGGGTGCTGGATCTGGAAAGTCCGCAGCTGAATTACTTTACCGAGGACCACGTTCAGACTCTTTCAATTTTGGCGGCGAATCTTGCGGTGTCGCTGGAAAATGCGCGACTGTACGAAAAATTGGCGCGAGACGAAGCGCGGTTGGAACGGGATTTGCAAGCTGCCAAGCGCATTCAGGGCGCGCTGTTGCAACCGGTGCCCACCGAAGATTATGGGCTGGATATGGCCGCCCGGTATCTCTCTGCGCGAGAAGTGTGCGGCGATCTGTATGAATTCTTGCGCTATGGGCCCCAGCAACTCGGCATAGCGCTTGGCGATGTAAGCGGCAAAGGCACGGCCGCAGCGCTCTACGGTGCCGTGGCCATCGGGATCATGCGCAGTTTGGCGCCGCAAAAACTGCAACCCGCGGACATCCTGAAGCAGATGAATCAAATCATCGGCGAGCGGCGCATCGAAGGCCGCTTTATGACCGCGTGCTTTGCAAGCTGGCAAAAGGTCAAACGAAAATTACGCGTAGCGAACGCGGGGCAATCGCAGCCATTGCTTTACAAAGACGGCCACTGCGAAAAAATAGAGTTAACCGGATTCCCACTGGGAATCTTTGAAGAAGTGAATTACGACGAATGGAATGGCGTTCTGGAGCCCAGCGATATACTGGTTTTTCATTCTGACGGCATCGCGGAGAGTACCAATCCCGAAGGGCAATTTTTTGGCACCGAAAGGCTGCGTAAGTTGATTGAACAGCACCATGAATTACAAGCCGCTGAGCTGGCCGACCTGATCCTACGCGAAGTAGATTGGTTTACGCAGAATGCTCCGCTGGCGGATGATCGAACGCTGGTTATTGCCAAAGTTAGATGACCATTAGCAAACCGCGCTCCGATCTGAAAGCCGTAGATCCAACCACATTCAGCCCGCATTTTCGCTGGAAGCCAAAATCCGGCGGGAGTGCGCGTGATGAAGAGATTTTTTGCGAAGGCGTGTCTCTCCTGGACGCAGCGGCGAAATTCGAAACCCCGGCATATGTATATAGCCGCGCGGCCATAACCGCCGCATTTCGCGAACTAGATCGTGGGCTCGCCAGCGTGCCGCATACTCTGTGTTTTGCGATGAAGGCTAACGGCAATCTTTCCATTCTCAAGCATCTCGCCAAGCTGGGCAGCGGCTTTGACATTGTTTCGGGAGGCGAGCTCGAACATCTTCGCCGCATCGGAGCACGTGGTGACCGCATCGTGTATTCGGGGGTAGGCAAGACCCGCGAGGAAATCCGAGATGCGTTGCAATATCCCAGCGCACACCGCCGCGGACGTTCAGGTATTCTGCTATTTAATCTGGAATCGCAAGCGGAGCTGGATGTATTACAGCAGGAAGCCGCCCGCCATGTAGAACGCGGTGGCGCGGTGCCCGGCGTATCTGTGCGGGTGAATCCCGACATATTGGCCGGCGGGCATCCGCATATCGCGACGGGGCTTCACGAACACAAGTTCGGGCTCGGTTGGGATGAAGCGCGGCGGTTATATCTCGCGCACCGCAGTTCGAAGTGGATTCGCTGGCAGGGAATCAGCGCGCACATCGGATCGCAAATCGTTACGCCACAGCCGTTCAAGCAGGCGCTCAAAAGGGTGGTCAGCTTCGTCGGCGAATTGAAAAAAAATGGAATTGCATTGCGGTATCTCGACTTTGGCGGTGGGTTGGGAGTTCGCTATACAAATGAAAAAGTTCCTTCTCGTGCTTTATATGCGCGAATGATCGCCAATATGGTGCGGCCCTTAGGACTGCATCTTTTGCTGGAGCCGGGCCGCACCATCATCGCCTCTGCCGGAGTTTTGCTTACGCGCGTGCTGTATAACAAACACAATGGCAAAAAGACGTTTGTGATCGTAGATGCAGGCATGAATGATTTAATGCGGCCCTCGCTTTATGGTGCCGTCCATCCGATTACGCGGGTCATGCGCAACCGCTCGGAATCGGGTTCCCAGCGCGACCGAGTCGATGTCGTGGGTCCGGTATGCGAGACGGGGGATTGTTTCCTGCATGATTGGCAGCTTGGGCCGGTTAAAACGGGAGATGTACTGGCTATCTGGACCACCGGCGCGTATGGCATGTCGCTGGCGTCGAATTACAACGGAAGGTGCCGCGCACCAGAAATTTTGATCGATGGGAAAAAATCACAGCTAATCAGGCGGCGTGAAACGGTTAAGGATTTGCTCCTTCCTGACACTCTGTTTTGAAACGCAGCTCGGAATCTGATTCGTTCTAGGCTTCTCCCCACTTCAACTTGTTACGCAAAATTTCGAAATAGGATTTATTCGGGGTTTGAATAAGCTTTAAACGCTGCTGAGCGCGAGAAACCCGCACGCGATCCGTGGCTTGCAGGGGGATGCCTTTTTGCCCATCCAGCGTTAAGAATACCGATTCGGTTCCGGCCGACAATTTCACTTCAATTATAGATGTGTCGCTTACCACCACCGGCCGGTCACTCAACGTGTGTGGGCAAATGGGCGTGATAATAAAAGAATCTACCGACGGATGAACGATGGGGCCGCCCGCCGAAAGAGAATAAGCAGTTGAGCCGGTCGGGGACGCGAAGATCAGACCGTCGGCGCGATAGCGGCACACAAAATCTCTGTCGATACTCAATTCCAACTCGATCATGCGGGCCAGCGCACCTTTATTGATCACTACTTCGTTCACCACGGTCTGCTTGTCGAGAATTATGTTGCCGCGTTGCAGTTCGGCATGGAGCATGACCCGTTCGCTGATAGTTAGCCGGCCGGCCAGGATGTCTTCCAGCGCCGGATAAAGCTCTTCCAACCGGAAACTCGTCAGAAAACCGAGACTTCCCATGTTGATGGGCAGGATCGGGATGCCTCTGGGTGCGGCGACGCGTGCCGCTGCCAACAACGTTCCGTCGCCGCCGAGAACCAGCAACAGGTCTGACGCCGCCGCAACCTGTTCGCGGCTGCGGCCTTCGGATGGTTCCGCAAGAGACGTTGCGGTTTCCTGGTCATAGACAACATGAATGCCGCGGTCTGCCAGCCATGTGAGTAAGGGTGGGACTACTTCGGCAAGATTGGAGCGCCTTGGCCGCGAAATGATGCCAATATTTCGAAAAGTAGGGACGGGCTGCATGTGTGAGAGCGATTCTACCCTAGCGAATTTTTACGTGCGTGCAGAAAATATTCCTGATTACCTTCTGCGCCCGCCAGCTGACTGGGCTGTAAGCCCAGGCATTCCAAGCCCGCGGATGTGGCTGCTTGCTGCACGATCGAGATTGCTTTTTCGTGCAGGGCGGTATCAAGCACGATTCCCCCGGAGCCTATTTCTTCACGGCCCAATTCGAATTGCGGCTTCACCAGAATCAAAAAGCTGGCGCCTTCCTTGGCTACGCTTGAGGCTGGTGCCAGCACTTTCCCTGCGGATATAAAGGATACGTCCACGGTTACCAGGTCTACCGATTCTGGGACGTCGCGTGCGCTAAGCTCTCTGGCATTGCGTTCTACCCGCACGACGCGCGCATCTTGACGCAATTTCCAGGCAATTTGGTCCACGGTAACGTCAACCGCGTAAATACGGTTTGCACCGTGTTGCAGCAAACAGTCGGTGAATCCGCCCGTCGAAGATCCGACGTCCAAACATATTTTGCCGTGGGGATCGACGTGAAAATCTCTCAGAGCTCCTTCAAGTTTGAACCCGCCTCGACTGGCGAATCGTTGTTCACGGCTATTTATTTCCACTAGAGCGTCTTCCGCAATAGGCGTACCTGACGTGCTTACGCGAGCTCCATTTACGAAAACTTCGCCCGCAAGAATCATCGCTTGAGCTTTTTGGGCATTCGAAGCGAGGCCCCGTGCCACTACCAAGTTATCGAGGCGCGTCCGTGGGGTCTTTCTTTTCATTCGAAGTGGGAGCTTTCCTATGAAAAAAATCAGGCGCGGCGCTGTACAAGAAATTCTGCCAGAGTCCGCAATCGCGAGGCACGCTCGCCAAAAGAGTCCAGTTGCGCAATCGCGTCGTTCGCAAGCTTGGCAGCGATTTCGTGTGACTGCGCCACACCAAACACCGCTGGGTAGGTGGCCTTTTGTTGCGCGATATCTTTGCCCGCGGTCTTACCGAGAGCTGCGGACGATTCTTCCACATCTAAAATGTCGTCGGTTACCTGAAAGGCCCAGCCAATCGTTTCGCCAAAGCTGCGAAGCCGCGCGACGTCGGCGATTCCTGCGCCCGCACTGATTGCGCCGGTGCTTACGGATGCCCGGATGAGCGCCGCGGTCTTCGAACGATGAATATATTCGAGCGTTTGTGGCTGGACATGCTTGCCTTCGCTTTCGAGGTCGGCAACCTGCCCGCCGACCATACCTTTCACCGTGCCGGCCGCGCTGCTCACCTCCTGCAGAATCGCGAGAGTGCGTTCGGCACTCGTCGAACTTTCGCCGATGATTTGAAACGCCAAGGTGAGTAATCCATCGCCCGCCAGGATTGCCGTCGCTTCACCAAATTTTTTGTGGCAGGTGGGTTTGCCGCGGCGTAGATCGTCATTATCCAGCGCGGGTAGATCGTCATGAATTAAGGAATACGTGTGAATGCATTCAATGGCGCACGCGGCATGCATGGCCCGGGAGGCCTCGGGCTTGGCATCGGGCTCAAAAATGCGGGCGGCCTCCAAGGAAAGAATGGGGCGAATGCGTTTGCCGCCAGCGAATACGCTGTAGCGCATGGCGGTATGGATGGATACCGGCTCGGTTGTTTCAGCGGGAAGTAAGCGGTCTAGCGCGGCATCAACTGCCAGCCGATCTGGTTCAAAGAAATTGGGAAGGTTCATCGCGACGGCACTGGAAAAGGCGGGAGAATGCGGAGTTTCAAGATTCGTTCTCGGATTCGGGTTCAAACGGCTCAGCTGCCAGCTTTCCGTCGGCCTTCTTTAGAAGAATTTCAACGCGCCCTTCGGCTTCTTCCAGTTGCTTCTGGCATTCGCGAGAAAGAGCCACCCCCTCTTCAAAAAGCTGCATGGCGTCGTCGAGAGAGAGTTGCGGGCTCTCAAGGCGGCGAACCACTTCTTCCAGACGCGCGAGGGAACGTTCAAAATCGGGTTTCTTCGGTGCCTCTGGTTTTTTAGGTGCAGGAGAATTCACGCGTCAGCCCTGTCTTTCGCATCGCAGAAGGTCGGCGATTAACGCCAGCCATCGATAGTCGACCTGGAGACAACATGTCAGCATTCTAAGGCACGCGCGAGAAAGGACACAATCGCTTTATGGTGCGACGCTGATTTTTATTTTCGGGCCATGCGCGGCCAGCACCGAATTCAAATTGACGCAGCGGCCTTTCCTCGCGCGCGTCACGGTCCTGGCTTTAGAGTTAAGGTGTGTTTACGCGTAGTTTTTTCGGCCGCATCGCTAAAGGGCATCACAATCGGTTTTCCTTCATACCAGAAAGAAAACTGATCGGTGTAGTGCGAGCTTCCTAGTTGCCCGGACTCTCCAGAGCTGATTAACAGTATCGAGTCATCCCAGTTGGCGGGATTGGCGACAAAGCGCTCCGACGGGCCGTGGCGCTTGCTTGCGGCACGTACACTGTAAACTGTTCCGGACTGCGGTTTGTCGCTGACGCTGAAGAGGAACTTGAGAATCCCCATTTGCCCCATGGGATGCAGCATTTGAAGGGAATTAAATCGTTTCCACGGCCAATCCTTTGGACGATGGCTTTTCGTTTGCGCGGCGAGTTTCGAAACCGCTCGATCCGCCGCCGCGGTTAGCAGCTCTTCATAGTTTTTGTAAGGGGGAGGAAGCCATTTGGCGGGCCGCTCGGTCAAAACTCTTTGCAGAAACGCCATGCTGCGCCACCCGTACAGGTCAGTATCATTGCCGAGATAAGGCTCAAGAATCATCTCCAGCAGCGACCTTCGCAGCGCTTGCAAAAAAGAAACTTCTACCGAATCCGCGTTGGCAATCCCATTCCAGTCTTTTAGTTGCTGAATTAAATGCTGGGCCCGTAGGTCTTTGGGCGGCACGCTTTTGGCAGCGGCGGACAATTGTTCGGCCAGAAACATGTGCGGATAGCTGTAGGTGTCGTTCTGGACGTTAAGCATGTCTTCCGGACGCAGATCGTGCCGGCCTTGTAGCAAATCAAAAATTCTAGCCGTGCGATAGGGCTCTTCCCAGCGATCGGTCAAGTAAGGTTTGTAATCTGGGCCGGTGACTCGTGCATTGGCGGTTACGATCAAGCCGCTTTCCGGATTGAGAGCCTGCGGCAATTGTTCGAAGGGAATGTATCCCGTCCATTCGTAGTCGTCGGTATCGCCCGGAACCGGCACCTCATCGTGGCCTTTCTTGCGAATGGGAACCCTCGCCGACATTACGTAACCGATATTTCCGCCTACATCGGCGTACACGGCATTTTGCGCCGGTCCCCAGGACTGTTTGATGGCTTTGCGAAACTCCTCCCAGTTTTTTGCGGCGCCCAGCCAGTTATAGGAATTTGAAAGAGCACCCGGTTCAGTAGCCGTCCAGCGCAGGGCATATCCTTTGTTGCCGTCGCGTCGAACGACCGGGCCGTGGCGTGTTGACACCACCGCTAGGTGTTCGTCAGCTTGGCCTTTTACGTGGATCACTTCGTCGAGTGTTTGCGCTTTTTTCCAAGTGCCATTTACGCGGTATTCATCCGGGGCCGCCGGATTGAACGTCTCGATATATAAATCCTGAACGTCCGCTCCATTATTGGTGAATCCCCAGGCGATGCGATCATTGTGACCAATGACCACGAGCGGTGCTCCTGGAAACGTAAAACCTGCCACATTCCAACCCGGGGCGGTGAGATGAACCTGGTACCAGATCGACGGAACGCTTAACTCAAGGTGCGTATCGTTGGCCAGTAGCGGTTTTCCGGTAGCTGTGTGGGCGCCACTGACGACCCAATTGTTGCTTCCCAGGGAGCGCCGAATTTCACGGTTTGTGCCGGACAGAAAATCGCGTACGGAGGGCCAGAGCATCGAAGTAATACCCGGCGGGATTCCATCTTCACCCGTGTTAGGGCTGAGGTTACCCGCCTTGATGACCTCATCTGATTCCACATCGTCGTCATCTTCGCCATCATCGCCGCTATGAGCGTGTTGGGAACCGTCTCTCTTGTCGTTCCGATCGCCGACAATAAAGTGGTCCATCGCGGCTTCCTGGGAAAAAAGATCCTTGGCGCGATCCAGCCCGACGCGCTCAATTACCTTGGCGCGATCCAACTTGTCTTCCCACTGATCAGTAAGGGTCTGGTACATATAGCCGCCAATGACAAAAGTGTCGGCGGGCGTCCATGGTTCCGGTTTGTATTGCAGAAGGGAAAATTCCAGTGGCAGCTGACTTTGGTGCTGCTCAATAAATCTGTTTACGCCCCGAGCATAAGCCTCGACGATTGCGCGGGGTTCACCGCTGGCTGCCGCCGCCTCACGCTCGGCGGCACGCCCGAATCCCAGAGTGCGAAACTCCTTGTCTATTGATAGTACCGTCGGGCCAAATATTTCGGAGAGTTGCCCGCGGGCGGCGCGGCGCAGCAGATCCATCTGCCACAGGCGATCCTGCGCCATCACGTAGCCCTGGGCTTCCACCATATCTTCTACAGAGCCGGCACGAATGTGCGGGATGCCCCAACGATCGCGCTCGACGGATACATCGCTGTGCAATCCATTTACAACTATGGTTCCGTCGACCTGGGGCAGCGGGCGATAGACAAACCACCAAATGGCGGTGCCCACGGCGATCACAAAAATTACAAATATCGAAAGTAAGGCCCGTCGAACGCTACGCAAGTTGATCCTTAGTCAGCAGGCGGTTCCAGTCGAGTGTAGAAGACCGCGTATCCTCAGGCAACGCCCACCGCTTGGCATTTGTCTGCTGCTACAATGCGGCAGGGGACCGTTGGGCTATGTTTGTGCTGCGCTTGATTGGGGTATTGGGACTGATTGTCCTGAATGGATTTTTTGCTGCCGCGGAATTTTCCCTTGTGGCGGTCAGAATATCCCGTGTGCGGCAACTCGTCGCCAAGGGCAATCTGCGCGCGCGCGTGGTGGAAACTCTGGTGAGCGATCTGCGCCGCGTGGTTTCCGGCGTGCAACTGGGGATTACCCTGTCGAGTTTGGCCATTGGCGCCCTTGGCGAATCCAGCCTGGCGAAATTGTTTCAGCAGATCTGGCCTGGCACTCTGGGCACTCGCTCCGCTCTAATTGCGCACGCGCTTGCCCTGACGTTGGCGTTTGCGCTCCTCAGTGCCCTGCACGTGGTGATCGGGGAGCTAGTTCCCAAGACCATTAGCCTTGCGCGCGCCGAACGTGTGGCGTTGTTGATCGCCTTGCCGTTTCACTGGTTTCTGAAAACTTTTCGCTGGGCCATTTATCTTTTGGAGGCCATCTCTAACGGGATTATCAAGGCGCTGGGTGTTACGGCGGCGCCCGGCCACGGCGTTGCGCATTCCACGGAAGAACTACAAATTCAGATTCAGCAGGCACGAGAGCGGGGACTTCTGGCCGTGGGCGAAGAAAAATTTATAATCAGCGCCATCGAGTTGACGCAGGTGCAGGTGCGGGAAATTATGGTTCCGCGGCCGGACATGCACACTCTTCCGGTGGAGTCTACGCTGGATGAAGTGATGCGCACATTCGCCACCACGCAACGTTCGAGAATTCCGGTTTATCGCGGATCGGAAGATCACATCCTGGGCTTCGTGCACATTAAAGATATGTTGTGGGTGCTGCTCGATCGCGAGCGTCGTGCCGCGGAAAAGTTGCCGCCACCGGCGTTCGATTTACGGCGTGTGCTGCGCGAAGTATTGATCGTGCCGGAGACCAAACCTGCTAGCGAACTGCTCCCCGAGCTTCGCGCACGGCACGTCGGGATGGCCATGGTGGTAGATGAATTCGGCAGCATTCTTGGATTGGTCACGTTGGAGGACATTCTCGAGCAGGTGGTGGGCGAGATTCATGACGAATTTGACGTGGTCGAGCAGCCCCTGACCTTGGCGGATGGCGCAGTCATTTTTGACGCCGCGCTGAATGTGCGTGATTTGGACACGCAGTACAACATTTCACTGCCGGAGGACCCGGCTTATGCCACGGTAGGAGGATTCGTTCTCGCTCAATTGGGATTTATTCCCAAAGGCGGCGAGACTTTCGAATACGGCGGCTGGCGATTTACCGTTGCGGAAATGGACGTCAAGAGGGTGGCGCGCGTAAAGATCCAACGTATCCATGCTGCAGCTGAACCGGCCAAATTTAGCGATGCTCCTGCTGTGCCCGCTCGCCCGCAAAAGGAAACACGAATTGCCCATACTGATTCCTGAGTTCGCATCGGCACTGGATCATTAAATTTAAAAAAATGCTGCGCTATTTTCTCCAACGCTTTCTAATGACCTTGCCGGCGCTCTGGCTGGTGCTAACGCTGGTCTTCCTGATGATTCATATTGTGCCCGGCGATCCTGTGGAGCAAATGCTGGGTGAAGGCGCTGCTCCAGGAGAGCTCGCGCAACTCCGCCATTCTTTGGGACTAGATATCTCGCTGCCCGCGCAGTACGGGCATTATCTTTCGCAACTTGCGCGCGGCGATCTGGGAAACTCATTGAAATTTCAAGCCCCGGTGCGCCGGATCATTTTTGAGCGTTATCCGGCTACGCTGCAACTCGCGTTCCTGGCGCTTCTTGTTTGCTCGGCGATTGCTGTACCTGCTGGCGTGCTCGCAGCCCATCGCCGGGGGACCGGCGCGGACCGCGCTGTGGGTGTGTTCACGCTGTTTGGCCTCGCCATTCCTAATTTTGCCTTGGGGCCTTTGCTGATTCTGCTTTTTTCCATCGAGCTGGGATTTTTGCCAGTGTCCGGACGGGGCGGACCGGCTTACTACATTCTTCCCGCGGCGACTTTAGGCGCTGCCTTGGCGGCGATTCTTACGCGCATGGTTCGCGGGTCGATGCTGGAGGAGTTGTCCAGCGATTACGTGCGAACCGCGCGCGCGAAAGGCCTGTCCACCGGCGCTGTTTTGTTCCGCCACGCATTTCGCAACGCGCTTATTCCGATCATCACTATTCTTGGTTTACAGTTCGGAACTTTGCTGGCGGGCACTATCGTGACGGAAACCATTTTCTCGTGGCCGGGGATCGGCCGCCTGACGGTGCAGGCGATTTCCTCGCGAGATTATCCGCTGCTACAAGGCTGCATCCTGGTCATCGCTGTTTCTTACGTGGTGGTAAATTTGTTCACCGACTTGCTATACACGCTGATCGATCCTCGGGTGCGTCTCTCTTGAGCAACTTGGCATCGCTGCGACAATTTTTGCGTCAAAGTATCTTGGCCCGTGCAGGATTTATTGCCGCGGTAATCTTGATTCTCGCTGCTTTGCTCGCCCCGTGGATCGTTCCCGCTGATCCAACCGCTCAGAATCTGCCGATTCGGTTGTCGGCTCCTTCGCGGGCGCACTGGATGGGGACCGACGAGCTTGGCCGCGACATTCTTTCACGAACCATTTTTGGCGCGCGCGTTTCTTTGCTGGTGGCGATTTCCGTGGTGTGCGGTTGCGGTTCTATCGGACTGATCATCGGGATGCTGGCCGGTTATTCGGGCGGGTGGTTCGATCGTTTTGTGAATCTGCTGCTGATCAACGCGTTTCTGTCTTTTCCAGGAATACTGCTGGCCATCGCCTTTGCGGCTTTCCTGGGCCCCGGGATCGGCAAAGTTATTCTCGCGTTGATTATCACCGGATGGGCGGGTTACGCGCGTCTGGCTCGCGCGCAGGTCTTGAAAGCCAAAGAATTGGAATTTGTGCTTGCGGCGCGTTCGCTGGGTGCATCACACCGGCGAATTCTGGTGCGTCATCTCCTGCCGAATATTTTGCAACCGATTTTGATTCAGGCGACCATCGGCATGGCGGGGGCAATTCTCGCGGAGTCCACGTTAAGTTTTCTGGGACTAGGTGTGCTCGCGCCGCTGCCCAGCTGGGGGTCGATGCTCAATGATGCGCGCAGCCACTTGTTTGACGCTCCGCACATGGTGGTTTTTCCAGCGCTGGCGGTGATGACCGCGGTCCTGGCTTTTAATTTGTTAGGCGACGCCTGGCGGGACTGGCTTGATCCGCGTACCCGTTCGCAAATGGCTGCGCTGGAGAGCTCGCGCTGATTTCATTGCAGGCACGGAATATTTGCGACGCTACTGATTAGGATTCAGACAGCAAATTTGGCAAGAACTAACTCTTGGGAAGTATCACGGCAGCGCCGCGGGCAATTGCTAATTTTCTCGCGGCATTTGCTTTGTTAATGCCAATCTCCAGATAACCACTCGAGCCCACGTAAGCAATCGGCTCATCCGCCGCACCATTCGCGAACGTGTCCACCAGCCGCGAAACCGTGTACGTGCCTAGCTTTAAATTCAAACCGCCGCCGTTTTTCGCCGATTCAGGTAAGTCTTCCGGGCGAAAGTTGGTCATTACATTGCCAAAAGCGTCGATGCGCAGCACCACACCTTGCAACCCACCGTCCACCGGTTTGGCGCGGGGAAGCGTGAAGCGCTGAAAATCCTGAATTTCTTCGCCCATGGCCGCGGTTTGCCAGCCCTTGGACAACCACGCCGCCACCGGCGCAAAAATGTCCCGGCCATGAAATGTTTTGCTGATGGGTTGCAGAAAGTAATGCTCCGCAGTCGCATGGCGGACCGTTAGGTTGTCTTGCTCGCGTTCGTAAACGAGCGACAGAACGCCATTGTCGGGTGCTACGAAATATTGATTCTGCGCGGTGACTAGCAGCGGGCGCCGAGCCGTACCCACTCCCGGGTCCACGACCACGATGTGAATTGTTCTTGGAGGGAAGTACGAGTATGCCGCCCCGATAGTGAGCGCTCCGTCAAGCAGGTCATAGGGATTCACGTGGTGGGTGATATCGACGATGGTGAGTTCGGGATTGATCTTAAGCAGAACGCCTTTGAGCGTGCCGACTAGATGATCGTTGGTGCCGTAGTCGGTGGTCAGCGTAATGATTGGATTAGCCACTGCTTCTCCTGCCTGATCTGTAGGTCTACTGATTCATTGGCGCACTGAAAATAATACGCAGTGAGCGTGAACCCGTTATTGACGCTATCGAAGGGCGCGGCTGGCGTCAAGAAATCAGGTGTGAACTGCTGTCCAAGCTGCAACAGAAGCCTTCAGCGCATCTGCCGGTGTGTGGCGGTCGGATATCGGTATTTTGATTTGTTATTTGCGATTCGGATCCACGATTCCAATTTTGTCCACCCCGCTGCATGCCAGATAGATCCGACCGTCGGGCGTGGCGGCCATGTTTCGAACCACTCCACCGCCAGAGGGAATAGCGGCGCGGGCGAATTTCTCAGAGGTTGGATCGAATTTGATTATGGTGTTGGGTTTAACGCCGGACTCGCTATACCACACGCTGCCGTCCTTGGTGATGGCAATTCCGTACGGCCCAGAATCGGAGCCTCCGGGAGAAGGCCACATCTTGACCGCGCCGGTGGCCGGATTTAGCCGACCGAGATGGCCGCTTTTGAAATCGGTGAAATAGACCTGGTCATCGGACGCGATCGCCAGCCGGCGTGGGCGAGCAGTTTCCGGCAGGTTAAACTCCGCGATCGCCATCGTCGTCGGGTCGATTTTGCCCATTTTGTTAGTGCCAAGTTCGCAAAAGAAAGGCACACCTTTGCTGTTGATGGCGATTCCGTACGGCAATGCGTTTTCGGTGGGCACATTCTTCAATTCCATTTTCCCGCTCTTTGGATCAAGCCGCCCGACCATGTTCCCGCCCTGTACGGTAAACCATAAAGTGCCCCGGCTATCGAAAACCGCAGTATGCGGATCATCAGCCTTCTCGAGTGACATTTTGTATTGTGTGACGTGGCCAGTTTGCGGGTCGAGCTTTCCTATATATCCGCCAAAGTTCGCGGTGAACCAAATATTGCCCTCACGGTCGGAAACCAATCCGTGGGGGCCGGCGTTGCCTCCCGCGAGCGGATATTCCTTGAAATTTTGCGATGTTGGCTCAAAGCGGCCAATCTTGTTGGCCATTTGTTCCGTGAACCACAGATCGCCATTGTTGCCAACCGCAGGATCGTGCGGATGCGCGCCCTGGGTAGGCACATCCCACTCGCGGATGCTCACCTGTAAATCGCTGACAATTGTAGCTGCAGCAGCCCCCCACAACGCCAATGCCAGCGAAACGATCAAAATTGTGATTACCGCGATGAAGCCTCCGATTTTTCTGCCGCTCATGGCAACCTCCCGCACCGCCATAAATCGCGGCGCATAACCCAATTCTGGCGCAATTTTGAGCCGGCGAAAAGTTAATCAATTCCCAGACGACGCTGCATTTGTTCCAGCGTGACGTTCTTGGTTTCCGGATAGAAAAACAACACCACAAAAAACTGCAACACCATCATGGCCGCGAAAAACATAAACGGATAAGCGCCTGAGGACTTCGCCACCTGCGGAAAGGTGTAAGCAATGATGGCATTCATGATCCAGTGAGCCGAACTCCCAAGGGCTTGGCCCTTCGAGCGCACGCGATTGGGAAACACTTCGCCGATATAAACCCAGATGACCGCTCCTTGAGAAACCGCAAAAAACGCGATGTACGTGATCAGCAGCCAGATCAAATAGTTCTGATGCGTATGTGTAAAAAATATTTTAGCCACGCCCGCCAGGCAGAGCGCTGTGCCTACCGACCCGATGAGCAGCAGGGTCTTGCGCCCCAATTTGTCGATCAAAGTCATACCGAGAAGCGTCGCTACAAGATTCATCGCACCGATGGCCACGGCTTGCAGGTCGCCGGAGATCTTGCTGTACCCGGCGGCCGCAAAAATGTCATTCAAGTAATAAAGAATGGCGTTGATGCCGGAAAGCTGGTTGAACATCCCTATGGTGATGGCCAGGAAGATCGGCAACAGGTATTTCCGGACGAACAGCGGCTCCGAGGTTTGTTCTCGTTCGAGATGCACAGAGGCGATAATTTCACGCAACTCATTTTCGGGAGCTTCGGCGCCCATCGAAAGAAGAACCGCACGAGCCTCATCAACACGCTTCTGGGTTACCAGCCAGCGCGCACTGGGCGGGATCCCGAACAGCATCACCAGGAAAAGTATGGCCGGTATTGCCGCCACCCCGAATTGCCAACGCCATTCGTCAGCACCCAAGCCGAGCTTACCGATTTCATAATTTGAGAAATACGCCAGCAAAATTCCCAGCACGATATTGATCTGAAACAGTCCCACCAGCCGGCCCCGCAATCTAGCCGGCGCTAATTCGGCTATGTATACGGGGCCCAGTACAGAAGATCCGCCGATTCCCAGTCCGCCGATAAAGCGTGCGATGAGCAGCATTGGCCAATTGACTGCGAACGCGCATCCCAGCGCGGACAGCACGTAAAAAACAGCCAGCACCCGCAGTGTTTCTCGCGCGCCCCAGCGTTGCCCGGGGATTCCCGCGGACATGGCGCCGATGATTGTGCCGATCAGGGCCATGGCTACGGTGAGACCCAGTTGCCGAGGAGTCAGGCCAAACTTGAGCGTCAAAGAATGCGTGGTACCTGCGATGACCGCGGTGTCAAATCCAAATAACAGGCCGCCCAAGGCGCCAACGGCGGTCGCTTTTAACAGCGTGGAATTTAATTTCATTTACCTGCCTGCTTGTGGGTTTATTTGACGCGCGTTAAAGCTACCATCAAACGGAGGAATTTTTGTTGCGAAAACATACCCAAGCCCGCTTACCAACTCGAGTTTTCATTTTAGACCGGAGAAACACTGAGGCGCCTTTGCACCGTCACGGTGTGGGGAGTTACACCAACCGTCAGCGTAATGCTGGCATCCAATAACCATGCGTCAGCAATCGTTATTTGCCGTTCGTGAAATTCCTGAAGGGCTGATATTTAAATCGGACTTTCTGACCGTTCAGGAAGAACGCGATCTGTTTGCGCTCCTGCAGACATTGCCATTCCACGAATTTAAACTTCATGGCGTCGCAGCCAAACGACGAGTCTTGCATTTCGGTTTGCGGTACGCTCTCGAGAGTCGGGTGTTGAGTACGGCGCCGGAAATCCCGAGTCAGTTTGAACCTATCCGACGTCGCGCCGCGGCCTTCGCCGGCATAGCTCCCAACGAGTTCTCGCAGATTCTAGTGAACGAATACCGCCCGGGCGCGGGCATTGGTTGGCATCACGACTCCCCCGCATTTGGAATTGTGGCGGGAATATCGCTTGGGGCCACCTGCACCATGCGCTTTCAAGAGGGCAGCACGGAGCAGCGCAGAACGTCTGCACAGGAGCTGCCCTCACGATCCATTTATTTATTAACGGGAGAGGCCCGCAATTTATGGCAGCATCGCATCGCGCCAATTGGCGAACTACGTTATTCCATCACCATGAGAACGCTTAGCAAACAATCCACCGATAACGAATGACCTGCTCTGCTGAAACCAGCGCGTTTCCTGCCCGCCAGCAGGGTTGCGGCTGTCTGTTAGCGCTGCAAACGTACAGTTTAGGCGTTGGTGCCGCCGTCGACGGTGAGGTTGGCACCTGTTATATACGAGGCCTCCGGCCCGGCAACGAACGCCACCAATGCCGCGACTTCGTCAGCACTCCCGTAGCGGTCGAGCGCTGTGGCGGCCTTCTGGGGTGCCGCCCAATCGCCCGCGGCGGGATTTAAATCCGTGTCGATTGGACCGGGCTGGACATTGTTGACCGTGATGCCGCGTTTCCCGACCTCTCTGGATAGCCCCTGAGTGAACATCTTGACGGCTCCCTTGGTGGCCGAGTAGGGCACCAAGCCAGGCGTCATCATCCGCTCACCGACGCACGAGCCGATCATAATGATGCGAGCGCCGCTCTTCATGTGCTTTAGCGCTGCCTGGGTTGCGACCATTACGCCGCGGACATTGATGTTAAACAACCGGTCGAGCTCTTCTAGGGTGGTGTCCTCGAAGCTCTTCGGAATGGCCGTGCCGGCGTTATTCACAAGCACGTCGATCCCGCCGAATGTGGCAACCGTCTTCTGAACCGCGCTCTTAACAGCATCGGCATCGGCGGCGTCCGCTTGAATCGCTAGCGCCTTTCCCCCTGCAGCTTCAATCGCTTTGACGACCGACGCGGCCGCTTCTGTGCCTTTCGAGTACGTGATCGCCACACTCGCTCCATCCGCGGCGAGACGTTTGGCAATCGCGGCACCAATGCCACGCGAGCCGCCGGTAACGAGTGCTACTTTTTTGGTTAACTTAGACATGGAATCCCCCTCTCTTTTCCTGCAACCGCACTGATGACCAGTTAGCTAAGCTGCGCACTACTCAGTGCGGACCACCGAATGAGGCAGCCCGGAATTACGCGGCGCGAAGTTGCGCATGCCGGAACTTGGTCGTAGCGAGAATCGTGATCGCCACGAACACCAGCAGCACAACTAACTGGGTGATCTTGAAGGCCGGTTCGGTCTGGGTCGGAGCGAGCGCTTTCAATGCCGGGACGCGACGGAAGAGCTGCACGACCAAGACAAACACATTGAGGTACAGAGCGATCATGGCACTGATCACGTAGGTTCGCCGCCAGCCACCCTCCAGGTGGCGGCGGTATAGAGCGAAGAGAGCCAGGGCCAGAACTAGCAGCGAAATGGCGCCAACCACGTAAGACGGCTGAAAACCGTGAAACGGAAACATAAATCCGGTGACGCTGGTGAGCACCGTGGTCCACAGAAAGACTGAAGTCCAACCGTCGAGCTGCTTGGCATTGATCAAGGCATAGGCAACAACTAATCCCGAGAAAATCCCTACAAGGCTGATAACCACATGGACGAAAGTGAAGATCGAGAGAATCAAGATCCATTCCTCCTTGTTACAAAATCTTGCGATTCGAATTTCCGGATGGTGAAGAAACTAGCCCGACTTCTTTAAAACAATTTCCCCGAAGTGTTCTGTTCTGTCCAGTGACTGCGGCGTAGTCTGAAGAACGGCGCGGGCCGCGGAGGAAGGCTCGGTGCCGGCCACCGCAGCCCGCCCATTGATGTCAGGCCGTGGCGGTTGCAGTGCTGCCTTTAAAGAATGCAAGCAGGTCGGCGTTGATTTGGTCGGCGTTGGTGGCGGGCATGCCGTGTGGAAAGCCCGGGTAAACCTTAAGGACGGATTTCTTCAGCAGCTTCGCGGACAGCGGAGCAGAAGCGACGATCGGAACGATCTGATCATCATCGCCGTGCATTACCAGCACCGGGATATCGATCTTCTTTAGGTCTTCCGTAAAGTCCGTCTCCGAGAAAGCCTTGATGCAGTCATAGTGAGCTTTCATGCCGCCCAACATGCCTTGTAGCCACCAGTGTTCCCGGATGCCTTCAGAAATTTTTGCGCCGGGGCGATTGTAGCCATAAAACGGAAGCGTAATGTCTTTGTAGAACTGCGGGCGGTTGGCTGCGAGTGCCGCGCGAAGAGCATCAAAGGCCGACATGGGCAGGCCGGTCGGATTTTTTTCGGTCTTGAGCATAAGTGGTGGCACGGCGCTGATGAGTACCGCCTTGGAAACCCGTTTGGTCCCATGACGACCCAAATAGCGGGCCACCTCACCGCCCCCAGTGGAATGCCCGACCATAATGGCGTCCTGGAGGTCCAGACTGTTGAATAGCTCCGCGAGGTCATCCGCATAGGTGTCCATCTCGTTGCCATCCCAGGTCTGGGTAGAGCGGCCGTGACCTCGGCGGTCATGCGCGATTACTCGATAGCCGCGCTGGCCGAAAAACAGCATTTGTCCGTCCCAGTCGTCGGCCGACAGCGGCCATCCGTGGCTGAATACGATGGGTTGTCCTTTGCCCCAATCCTTGTAATAAATTTGCGTGCCGTCTTTGGTGGTAATCGTGGTCATGCAATTTTCTCCTTCGGAAAGAATTTGCGTCAAAGCTTCTTAGAACCGAACTTTGGGGAGCCTCAGAAATCGATTTTTTCTGATCGCACTCTGTCGCAAGCGCCGCCACGAAACATCACTAAATCGGATGTTCTTTCCGTAACTCCGCCGGGTAGGTAAGTAGATACCACCATCGCGGTATGCGAGCCACCGGAGCGCCTGTTCTAACTGATATGACCCATCGAACCTCGTCCCGATTGCCGGCTTAAGCGCGCGGACCACTGTTGTTTCCAAGTAGACCTCTCAGCGAAAGACGAGTAAAACGCCATGGCCGCCACGATGAGATTCGCAACGATCACCGGCGTCGCATCAATATGCACTCCGTAAATAATCCACAGGCATGCGGCAGCAGCCTGAACCCTTTTGAACGTGGTAGCCTGGCGCGACAGGAAAGAACCAGCAGTCACTGCCGTGGCCATCCACCCGAATACGCTAGACATTGGAGTTCTCCAGAACTTCGCGTCATTTGCAAATGCGCCGCCAGGGTCATTCAGGCTGCATTTCCGTAACTCCAGGAGTCGCCATCGTTGGCACGAGCTGTCGCGTGCACCGGTTTTCTGATCGGGGCGATTAGCGAGTGTTTGCCTCGGGCACGAAGGTGCCGCCGGGCACGAAACACCCGGGACTTAAAAGTGTTGGCGGTGATGCCCAAATGCTTCGCTCCCGCCTCGGCTGAGACGTCGTCGTAGAGCTTTAGCTTAAAGGCCGCGCTGATCAGCGGGCTCGCGGTATGCAACAGGGCTTCGACCATCTGAAGCGTTTCTGCTTCAGCGCAAAGCGCTTCGGGATCGGGTGTCGAGGTACGTACTCGCTCCATCCACGGAGTGCCCTCCTTCACGTCGGATTCCGGAGGAGCTACCAGCAGTGAGGATTTGCGTTTCCGTAACTGCATCAGGGCAGCGTTCACGACGATGCGGGTAAGCCACGTGGCTACAGCGGAGCGCCCTTCAAATCCCGGGAAGTTGCGGTGTGCCGAAGCGAAGGCTTCCTGCACGGCATCTTCGGAATCCTCACGGTTTCGCAAAATGGAATAGGCCAGCGCCAGAAATCTGGGACGCAGTTCCAGGTACATCCGTTCGAGCAGAATTCCGTTATTTATCTCTGGCCGGGTTTGGGTGACTTCTTGCGGCATCAAGTTCATGGCGGTTAATTCCTCGTTTAAGGTGCGCTAGATTTACGACGAAGCTTGTGTACATTGCCCCTCGGATTAGTTCCGCCGCGGCGTGTAGCAATTTCGTCGCGAACACACCTTGCGCTAACCCAAGAGAAACAACATCACCACTTCGAATGTTTTTGGATTACCACCATCAGGCTGCCGCGAGATACCACCATCGGACTATGCGAGAATCACCGTTGTGCGGGGCGGTGATTGAATGGAGAGCAGGGAAGGGATGAATTTCGGCGGCGCAAGCGGGAGTCAAACTTTGGGATCGCGAGATGCCGGAGGAATGACAATCTCGCGACGGCCAAAAAGGCGCGCATCCAACGCGAAGGCGCCAGGACCCAGCATTGCAATGGATACCGCCATTACGATCATCTCCAGCGAAACCAACGGGCCATCGCACAAAGTGGTGGCGGGGGCAGGAACCCATGAAATATTGCTGGCCACACACCCGACACCAGCCAAAATACTCGCGATGGGAGTGAGAAACCCAATCATCAGGCTAACGCCGCTGATGGCCAGAAGTACGCCGAAAAGCAACCCGCCAACGCTCAATCTAGCGCCCCTCGAAAGATACAAAAATCCTTGCACGATAGCAGCAAGGCCCACAATCGCGCGCAGCAAAAGCAATGCTGCGCCCGGCCAGCTGTCTGGAAAAGTGGAGAATAGTCTTAGCAGTGCCGTCACCCTGGTTGTTCAGAAAACGCGCAACGACCAAAGGTAAGCGGAGGACCTCCACTGCGAAAGCCGACATTTCGGTATCTTTGCATTCCCCCAAATGGGTAGGGGTTCTGGGTAAGAAGTACTGTTATAGCTGGATGATTCCGCGTCGAATGCCAATGGCTACTGCTTGGGTGCGGTCACTAGCGCCCAACTTTTCCATGATGTGCTTTATATGAACTTTCACGGTTTCTTCTGAGATAAATAGTCGTTCCGCGATGTCGCGATTGCGATTGCCGCCCGCGATTTGCCGCAGTACTTCGATTTCACGCGTGGTCAAGGCCTCGTCGCTCATGTGCTCGGCAAGCTGAGCGGCTAGTTGTGGCGGGATACGCTTTTTGCCGGCGTGGACCTGGCGAATCACCTCGACCAGCTCTTTGGGAGGCATGCTCTTCAGCAAGTAGCCGCGTGCACCAGCCTCCAACGCACGTTTAATCTCCACGTCCCCTTCAAAGGTGGTCAGCAGGATGATGCGCGCCTCGGGAAATTCTGCGCGGATGGCGATCATGGCGTCGATGCCACTCATGTCCGGAAGACGGAGGTCCATCAGCGTAACGTCAGGCTGATGTTTTTTGAATTCTTGAACAGCGTCCTTGCCATTGGCGGCCTGGCCAATCACCTGCATATCTGGCTGGTTATTAATGATGGCGGCGATGCCCTCACGCAAGAGCGGATGGTCGTCCACACTGAAAACGCGAATTCGTCTTTGTTCGTTCAATGCGGCTTCCGGCTCTCGGTTTCTTGATCTGCTGCTGACCTCGTAGGGGGTCTCAATCTATATAACCATCCCCAGCGGGTATTTGTATTTCGCGATTCGAAGGCAATGCGACTCGGAACAGAAAGCTCAATTTCGGTTCCCGCTGCAGGGCTGCTCAAGACTCTTAACCTCGCTCCAATTTCTTCGGCGCGTTCCCGCATACCTGACAACCCCCAGTGCCCGTCCAACCCAGTGCGGATGACGCCCTCGTCGATGCCCACACCATTGTCGCGAACGAGCAGGCGCAAATATTTTGGCGCGTATTGCAGTTCGACTTCAATCTTACTCGCACGTGCGTGACGAAATGCATTGGTCACCGCCTCGCGACCGATGCGATAAACCGTTTCCCCGATGAGGGGGCGGAGAGCCCGCGCCTCTCCTTCGGCAAAAACACGAAAACTGCTTCCGCGTGCGAACCCTAGCTCTTGTTGCAGTCCGGAGAAGGCCTGCTCGAGATTTTCAGAACGCGCGTCCGGCGAGCGTAGGCCTCGAACGGCATTTCTACCTTCATCGATGACTCGGCCCATCAATTTAAGAACACGGCCGACGAACGGTTTCGCGGGCGACTCCGCGGCCAGCTGATCATCTGCAACATGCAGCTGCATGGAGGCGCTCAGGAAACCTTGCAGCAAAGTATCGTGCAGTTCCTGCGCGATTCGGGTGCGCTCCGCGAGACGCTCTTCGAATCGCATATTCATTTGCTTCTTCAGCCTCAGCATACGAAGCCGAAAAAATAGCAGCATTGCAAATGCCGCGACCAAAACGCTGGCAATCCGGAACCACCAGGTCTGCCAGTAGGCGCGTTCAATTTCAAAGGGAATGACGGACTCCGAACTGTTCCACAGGCCGTCGCTGTTGCTGGCAATTACCCGAAAACGATACGCGCCCGATCCGAGATGGTTATAAGTGACTTGCCGCGTAGAGACCGGCTCACTCCAATTGTCATCGAGACCGTCAAGCTTATATTTATATCGAACACGCTCCGGAACAGACAGACTCAGCGCAGCGTAGTCGAAGGTGATGCGGCGGCGCGCTTGAGCGAGGCGCACGGATTTTTTAATCTCAACCGGGTTTCCGTCTGCCGATAAGCCGTCGATATGAATCTGGGAAGGCGCTGAATTGCTCGTGGCACGTGCGGGATCCACTACGGAGACCCCACGATTCATTGAAAACCACACCCTGCCTAGCGAATCAGCGACGACCGATTCGTTTCGTTTCACTCCTTCAGTGCCAAGTAAACCATCTTCTAGTCCGTAGGTGTGAAGGTCCTCATCGCTGATTGTTCCACTCATTAAACTATCGCGTTTCACGCGCAGCACATTTTTGGAGGTGGAAATCCAGAGCCAGCCAAACTTATCCAGCGCGAGGCCGAGAATCTGCTCCTGCAAGGACGGCGGTAATCCACGGGGCACCTGCACGTGACCGGAGCTAACAAACGCCAAACCAAAGGCAGTACCAATCCAAAGCGTGCCATTCGAATCAGGCAGAAGGCAGTTTGCGTTGCCGGATGGCAACCCATCGGTAGTTCGGAAAGATCGCCAATGTCCATCAGACAGCGCGCTAATTCCGCCCGGCGTCGCAAACCACATGGTGCCATCATTCGATTGAGTAATCGCGGCGATGGTGTTCGACGCCAAGCCATCCGCTGTGGTGAAAGTTTTAAAATGACCATTCCTGTATTCGCTGACGCCACCGCTCAAAGTGCCAGCCCATACCGCGCCATCAGCGGTTTCGTAGGTCGCGTAAATGCTTTTCTGTGGTAGCCCGTCTCGTTCTCTATACGTTGTCGCGGTGAGTTGGCCCCCGCGAGATTCCAGGCGCGTCAGCCCACCTTGCCGCCTGCCAACCCACAGTTCGCTGCCCCTGCCGGTAATGGAGTAGACCACATCATGAGCGAGGCCCTCCACCTCTACGCTCCCGCTTCTCCCGCCCTTCATCCAGCGCAGCCCTCCCTCAAGAGGGGCAATCCAAATAGTCTGGTTGGCGTCCGCGTAAATCGGACCGGTGCTTTCTGGTCCCGCGGCCCCCACAGGATAGGTGATGAACGCACTGTCGCGCAGGCGCTCAATACCCGACGCAGTGCCGAGCCACAAATTTCCTTCTCGATCCTCAAACATCGCGGATACCGCCGGGTGACGTTGCGAATCGCCAGTCAGCCCATCAGGACTGATCCGTATCAATTCACTGGCAGTACCTACCCAGACATTCGAATCACGGTCCCGGATCAATGAGAGTGTCTGAGTGTGACGTAGCGCAACGGGGACCGTTTGCTCCGTCATTGCCGTGCCATTCCACCGCAAAACACCTTTATCCGTTCCGATCAGCAGTTCTCGATTGTTCAACGCGAGTAAGCAATTGATCTTGGTGTTCGATGGTCCATTCGGTGCCGGTAACACGCGACCTTCGCTCATATAAAAAAGGCCTTTATCCCTTGTGCCCAGCCAAACTCTGTCGTCTGTCGTTTCCGCCATGGCCGTGACGGGGGAGTTGGGTTCGGCAAAGCGGTGCGGGGTAACACCCGTAGCCCAACTGTGCCGGCTGGATAGAACGTCCCGAGTTATCGACGCTGCGGACGCGGAAGAACTCGCCGACTCACCTGCGCGGCTAATCGCTTCAAATTTACCCTTTCTGTATGCGAGTGTTCCTAGAGCCAGGGAGGAGAAGAGTGTTGTACCGTCTCTGCGATTACCGACGGAAGTAATGCCAAACTCGGCTTCCTCGCTCCCAAGGTCAAATTTCCCGTCGTGGTAGCGCAGAAGTTTGGTATTTTGCAGCAGGATCCACAGATTTCCCTGCGCATCGGCCGTGAGTCCTTGCACCGCGTCGATGGGAAACGAGGTCGGCGTGGCTACCGGAAATGCACGAAAACTGAAACCATCGAACCTGAACAGTCCCTTAGCTGTTCCGATCCACAAATAACCATCCGCGGTCTGCGCGAAAGCGGAGACGGACCCGCCGGTGAACCCTTTTTCGCTCCCCCAATAGTCGCGAATATACTGTGCGATGATTCGGTTTGGATCGATCGCCAAAACCGAGTGCGCGAAACACGCGGCGGCTAGTGCGGCCAAAACAATGAAGGGAAGCCGACGCCTTGTGAAGCGCAGCTCACGGCAAATATTCGAATTTCTCAACTACAACCTCAGTTTCATGTTGCAAAGGATTCTTCTCGCTGTCGACCACATAGAACAGTAGTTGGAACGTTTCCCGCCCCGGCGAAGGTACGCCCGAGGTAAAGACGCGTTCGGAAACCACCGGAGCGCCGGGTTGCATCGACGTGCCACGGACCGTTTTGAAGCTGGCGCGCCCCGATTCCCACTGCATCGAATGCGTCAGAGGACCCGCAGGCGCTGCGAACGGAGCCACGTTGCCCGGAACGTAAAAAGGTTGAATGCCATATTGCGCATTGCTTTTACTGGCAGCATCTCCCCAACGGCTGATCTCCATATCCATTTCACGGTAATGCTGTTCGCCGGCCCAGTCGTCGAAGGTCGTCATGCTTAAGACTACCGCAGGCTCCAGATGAGAAATGTCACGCATCACTGCGATGTACGTCCCGTACCCTAGGCTGCGCGTGAGGAACACTTCGGAACAGGACCAACGTCCGTCCCTTTTTTTAATGCGCAGATGCATAGCGCCGCGCTCATCTGTCCACACATTGTCGCCGTCGTAAAGATTATTCAGTCCGCCGCGATCGCTCGCAATGGTGCGAACTTTCCAATCATACCCACTGAAATGAACCGCCTTGGTAGGCGCCAGCGCAATTGGCCCAACACCTTTTACAGCTGCGATAGCGACGATTGGTCCTCCCAAGGGAGGAAGCACATCCATCGTGGGCGAGGGTTGGTATCCCGGTTCTACTAATAACGCCGCGTACTCAAAACCCATGTGCGTTTCGGTGCTCCAGCTTGAGTCTGATTGAATGGGGATGAAGGGTGCGGTAGGCCAAGGCTGCACCCACCAAGGTCCGCTTCTGGCATAAACGACAATTTGTTGGCCGCGCCGGGCGCCGGTGACGCGTCCTGAGATAGTGTCGACTTTCTCGCGGCCACCTTGCATGGCCGGGGGCACTTTGCTGAACTCAATGGAAGGTTCGGCAGTTGTCGGCCTTGGGCGGCAACCGCACAGCAAGAAGCAAAGAGCGAAAACAATTTCCACGCGGACGAAAGTGCGCAATGCAAGCCGTTCGCGAGAGCGTCGAAGCCTGATTTCGCGCCATGGTACGGCCTGGAACCTAACTGGAGAATGGGGGTCAACGATCATGACCGGAGGCGGCTCATGTTACAGGCCGCAGCCATATTTTGCCAACAACATCGCTCACCAAGTCCAATAATGAAGCTCCACGGGATGTTCAAACTGGTCCCCGCATGGAACCTATTCGTACCTATCGAAACATTGCCGTCATCCAATCAATATGCCTGGCTTGCCATTCAGTTTTTCGCGAGCGGCGAAATCGAGGTATCCATGTCGGCTTCTGCGCGTCTCGCGAGCACGCCTTTTTCCATTCTGGATTTAGCGCATATACGGCAGGGCGGAACGCCTGGCGAGGCATTCCGCAACTCGCGCGCTCTGGCGCAACGCGCTGAATCGCTCAATTACAATCGCTTCTGGCTTGCTGAACACCACAACATTCGAGGTGTCGCGTGTTCGGCAACCTCGGTGTTGATCGGGTACATTGCGAATGCTACTTCGAGGATTCGAGTTGGCGCCGGCGGCATCATGCTTCCGAATCACTCGCCGCTGGCCATCGCCGAACAATTCGGCACACTCGAATCTTTGTTTCCTGGTCGCATTGACCTGGGTGTCGGCCGCGCCCCGGGCGGAGACTCAGCAGCAGCGCGTGCTCTGCGCGGCCCACTGGTTGCTACAGGCGAGGATTTTCCCGAACTTCTGGACGAACTGCGCCGTTATCTCGGCAAGCCACAACGCTCGCAACGCGTCCATGCCTATCCCGGCGAAGGCACCAACGTGCCCGTGTATCTTCTCGGCTCCAGTGACTTCAGTGCGCGCCTTGCCGGAGAACTGGGTTTGCCGTTTGCCTTCGCCGCTCACTTTCAACCGGGACCGCTATTGCCAGCCCTGCGGATTTACCGTTCCTCATTCCGCCCGTCAGCAGTTCTCGATCGGCCGTACGCTATGGTTGGCATCCCGATCATCGTGGCCGACTCCGACGAACAGGCCCAGTTTCTCGCCACCACTCCCATTCAAATGTTTTTGAATTTGATTCGTGGCGTCCCCGGACCTCTGCCGCCTCCAACAAAAACTCTCGAATGGACTCCGGTAGAACGAGACGCAGTTGCAGCGAAACTTGGAGCCGCGATTTTTGGAGGGCCCGAGCGAGTCGCCACGCGCTTAGAGGCATTTTTGGAAGAGACGCAGGCAGACGAGCTAATCGTCGTCACCAACACGTACAACTTCGAGGATCGCCTTCACTCCTACGAACTGCTCGCTAATCTCGCGGGGAAAGTGCAGGAAACTCCGCAGACCGCCAGTGCCGCGCACTAACCAGCTCAACGATGCGGTGAAAGCCACGAAACGACGCAACTAGCCAGTGCATCTAGCTTGCTCGGCCTGCATGCTGAGTATTGTCGAGATCCTTTCGCAGTACGCGAACACCCGTCGCGCTCCCAACGTGGGCCTCGGTAGCCATGCCCAGGAACATTCCATGTTCGACGACGCCCACCGTATCGTGCAATTGCGCTGCTTTCGCTTGGACGGAGGTGCCTTTTTCAAAAGAGCAATCCAGAATGTAGTGACCACCATCGCTCACAAACGGCAGGCCGTCCGCTCCAAAACGCAACACAGGTCTCCACCCAAGTTTCTCCAGCCGGCGCGCCGTCGATCGCCATCCGAACGAAACGATTTCGACAGGAACTTCACCGTGTGAACCAAGCCGGTCTACAATTTTGCTTTCATCTACAACGATGATCATCCGCCGGCTGGAACTCGCCACAATTTTTTCACGTAGCAGCGCACCGCCGCGCCCCTTGATCAAATCGAGTGAACCAAGTTCCACCTCGTCGGCTCCATCAATGGTCAGGTCCAGCTCAGGATAATCCTCCAGCGTCGCCAATGGTATGCCCAATCCGCGCGCTATTTGATTGGTTTTTTCCGAAGTTGGCACGCCAATAATCTGCAGGCCGTTTTTCACTTTGCCGCCAAGGAGACGGATGGCGATCTCGGCCGTCGATCCTGAGCCCAAGCCGATAACCATTCCGTTTTTTACTAGTTGGGCCGCCGATTCAGCGGCAATTTGCTTTTCGTCCACGTCTCACCGCATCCATACGCAGAACTCAAGTCAATGTGCTAATAAGCTAATAAGAGCAAACAGAAATTCTGATCCGTGTCTTAGCGACATCCGATACGGCGGTAAATTGCCATTCGGATAGGGGGTTATTCAAGTTAATCAGGTCATCTCTCGCTCGAACACCCATATATGTACTGGAATCCCCCTAAAGCCGTAGCGCGCCCATCCACCATGTAGTATCGAAAAGACTACTCCAAATGGGTTTGATTCAAAAACCAGGTCACTCCATGATGCCTCACCAAATCCGGAAGCGCCTACGTGTAGCTCACCTCGTTAATGGCAGATGACAAATTTTGGCGCTCTAGAGCATCTGTAATACTTGGCTACCTTTATATTCGCCGGAGGAATGTACATAAAAACATCCTGCCTGAATCTAACTGAGACGTGACTTTCGCTCCGTAGATGAGGCATCCAGGTTCATATGTGCGTCAGCCACGAGCCTCAAGCGAAGGCCGGAACTTATTGGATTGCGTGAGTTGCGGCTCCAATTAAACATTCGGAGCTTCGCAAAAAATTCTTGCAGTGTTGTTGGGGAGGTTTATGAACGTGCGGCCAGCAAGCCTTACAGCTAAACCAGTTCGCAAGGCACTAACATCAGCTTGCACTGCCATAGTGCTGCTCTTGGGCACCGCATGGCTTTCTGGCTGTGGCAACAAGAATACCTCGGCTGCCGGGCCACCGCCGCCAATGCCCGTCACAGTTGTGAAGGTCGAGCCGGCGGATGTGTCCCTCACCGGCGAGTGGGTTGGAACGCTGGACGGTTACGTGAACGCGCAGATTCAGCCCCAGGCAAGCGGATATCTGATCAAGCAGAATTACAAGGAAGGCGCGCAAGTCTCGAAGGGGCAGGTACTCTTCGAGATCGACCCTCGCCCCTTCCAGGCAGCACTCGATCAGGCTAAAGGCCAACTTGCACAGGCCAAGGGACAAGTGCAGCAGGCGCAAGCGCAACTACAGCTCGCGGTCATCAACGTCAATCGCAACACCCCGCTTGCGGAAGCGCGCGCTATCGCGCAAAGCCAGCTGGATAACGATACACAGCAAAAAGCGCAGAGCGAAGCCGCGGTCCAATCGGCGCGAGCCTCAGTAGCCGCTGCGGAAGCCGCGGTTGCCAATGCGGCATTGAATCTTGGCTTTACACAAGTTCGATCACTCATCACCGGTATCGCCGGCCAAGCGACTGTGCAGGTCGGTAACTTGGTCAACACACAGTCGGTGCTGACCTCTGTCTCCCAGCTTGATCCCATCAAGGTTTATTTTTCGATTAGCGACAGCGAGTATCTCGCGCTCACGCAGCGAGCCAAACACAAAGGCGGAGATCTGCTAGAGAACGCTTCGGCGCTTCCTCTGACGCTCACGCTTTCAAATGGAGAGAACTTCCCGAAGAAAGGCCGGATCGCTTTCGTCGACCGCCAGATGAACAACCAAACCGGTGCTATTCGAATCGCCGCAGCATTTCCTAATCCGGGAAACCTACTGCGTCCGGGCCAGTTTGGTCGCATCAAGGCGGAAACTGAAGTTCGGCACGACGCCCTGCTCATACCGCAAGTAGCCGTTCAGGAGTTCCAGGGGTTGCAACAAATTTATGTTGCCGGACCGGACGGGAAAGCGCACGTTGAAACCGTAGTCCTCGGTCCTCAGATTGGCACCAACTGGGTTGTCAATTCCGGTGTCTCTCCCGGGGCGCTCGTGATCGTCGACAATCTCCAGAAGCTCCGCGACGGTGCTTCCATCAATCCGCATCAGCTTTCTACCGTTCCCAGCTCTGCAACGAGCAATGTGGCGGGAAATTGATCTATGTCGAAATTTTTCATTAACCGCCCGATCGTTGCGATCGTCATCGCCATCGTCACTGTCATTCTCGGCGTAGTGTCGCTCGTATCGCTTCCCACTTCACAGTTCCCCAATATCGTTCCGCCTGAGATTCTCGTCACCGCGACCTATCCCGGCGCGGACGCGAAAACTCTCGCGCAAGCCGTTGCGACGCCCATCGAGCAGCAGATGAACGGCGTCGACAATATGATTTACATGAACTCCGTCAGTGCCAACAACGGAGTCGTGCAACTCTTCGTGGACTTCGACATCAAGACCAGCCCCGACATCGACCAGGTCCTCGGGCAACTACGCGTTGACCAAGCCCAGTCCCAGCTTCCCACGCAAGTTACCGTCGCAGGATTAACCGTTCAGAAGTCACTCACCTCGCCACTAATGCTAATCGCCATCAACTCCCCAGGCGGCAAATTGGGCCAGGATTTCCTCACCAATTATGCGGTCATCAACTTGCAAGATCAGATCGCTCGCGTGCGGGGAGTTTCGCGCGTGCAGGTCTTCGGCGGCACTTACGCGCTGCGCGTGTGGGTGCAACCCGACAAAATGGCCAAGCTCGGAGTAACCGCTCCGGAAGTCATCGCTGCGATTCAGACTCAGAACAACGTCAACCCTGCTGGCCAGATCGGTGGCGAGCCCATTCCCAAGGGTCAGCAATTCACCTACACAGTGCGCACTCAGGGACGCCTGGTAAAAACGGAAGAGTTTGGCAACATCATCATCCGCGCGAACGCCGACGGCTCTATTCTGCATCTTAGAGACCTTGCGCGAATCGAACTCGGCGATCAGGCCTACGCCCTCTCCGGCCGCTACAACCAGGCTCCCTCCGGCGTTATGGCCATCTATCAACTCCCGGGTTCAAATGCCGTCGAGACCGCTGTCGCGGTGAATGCGAAAATCAAGGAACTCTCCGCCACGTTCCCACCGGGCATTACTTATGACGTACCTCTCGACACTACCAAAGCTGTCACTGCAGGCATCCGCGAGATCATTTTTACGCTCGTGGAGGCCCTGGGTCTTGTCGTCCTGGTCGTGTTCCTATTCCTGCAGGGCTGGCGCGCCACACTCATTCCGCTGTTGGCGGTTCCGGTTTCGCTCATCGGGACATTCATTATTTTCCCGGCACTCGGATTTTCCATTAACACGCTGTCGCTCTTCGGTCTGGTACTTGCCATCGGCCTCGTAGTCGACGATGCCATCATTGTTGTCGAAGCCGTCGAGCACCACATCGACGAAGGCATGGACCCCAAGTCCGCAACCATAAAAGCCATGGAAGAAGTCGGTGGCCCGGTAGTGGCCATCGCGCTGATTCTCGCCGCGGTATTCATTCCGACTGCGTTCATTCCAGGTATCACCGGCAGGCTGTATCAACAATTTGCCGTGACCATCGCGATCTCGGTAATGATTTCCGCCTTCAACGCTCTCACTCTTTCTCCCGCTCTCGCCTCGCTGCTGCTCAAGCCCCGGGACAAAGAAGCGAAAAAAGGTCTGCTCGGCAAAGGCTTTGCTCTCTTCAACAAATTCTTTGGGCGCACCACGGAAAGTTTCGTGCACACCTCCAACGTGCTTATTCATAAGTCCGCAATCGCTATGGCCGGGCTCGCGATAGTCGCGGTGCTGGCCGTTTTTGTCGGCAGCACTCTTCCCGGCGGCTTTATTCCCACTGAAGATCAGGGCTATATGTTTCTCGCGCTACAGCTTCCTGACGGTGCTTCAGCGCAACGCACCGACGCCGCCCAGCAAAAAATCAGCGCCGCCCTGCTGAAAACTCCCGGCGTGCAAGGCGTTATTGCCGTCACCAACTTTTCGCTCCTCACCCAGGTTCAGAGCACTAACGCCGGTTTCTTCTTCGTCGCGCTTAAGCCTTGGGAGACCCGCAAGAGCAAGGAGCAGCAGCTCGAATACATCCAAAGCCATCTGCAACAGCAGCTTGCCGCAGACCCCGACGGCATCGCCTTTGCCTTCCCGCCGCCTTCGATCCCGGGCATCGGAACTTCCGGCGGCGTCACCATGGTCCTCGAAGATCGCTCCGGAACGGATGATCCGACGACGTTGACGAAGAACGTGTTCGCCTTTCTTGGCGCGCTGAAAGATAGAAAAGAGGTCGGCGCCGCCATCCCCTCGTACCAGCCTGCCGTTCCGCAACTCTATGTCGACGTCGATCGCGAGAAGGCACTGCAGCAGCAAGTGAGTCTCTCAGACGTTTACACCACCATGCAGACCTTCATGGGCGGCTATCTAGTGAATTACTTCAATCGTTTCGGCCGCCAATGGCAAACCTACGTGGAAGCTGAAGGCACCTCGCGCACCAGCATCGCTAACATCGACCAGTTCTACGTGCGCAGCGCCAACGGTGGACAGGTGCCGCTCGCCTCCCTGGTTAAGGTCAAGCAAATCACAGGTCCCGAATTTATTTTCCGCTTCAATGAATACAACGCCGCTCAGCTAAACATTACCGGCGCGCCCGGCTACAGTTCCGGCCAGATTCGCGCCGCCTTGGAAGACGTCTTCAAGAAGACCATGCCGCCAGGCGCAGGCTTCGACTACTCCGGCATGTCCTTTCAGGAACAGCAGGCCGAGAAGGGCGTACCTTCGTGGGCCGTTTTTGGATTGTCACTGCTGTTCGTCTTTTTAATTCTCGCCGCGCTGTATGAGAGCTGGACGCTGCCTTTCAGTGTTTTGCTAAGTACGCCGGTCGCGATTCTCGGTGGATACCTCGCGCTCCGTGCGCGCCTGCTCGAGAATGACATCTTCGCCACCGTAGGGCTGGTCATGCTGATCGGTCTATCGGCCAAAAATGCCATTCTCATTGTCGAGTTTGCGAAATCGAACTACGAAGGTGGAATGAGCATCTCAGAGTCCGCTCTCGGCGCGGCACGCTTGCGCTTCCGTCCAATCGTTATGACCGCTCTAGCGTTTATCTTCGGCTGCCTTCCGTTGTGGATAGCATCCGGCGCGGGCGCCGCTTCTCGTCGCATCCTTGGCACCGTCGTGATCGGCGGTATGTTCCTCTCGACCGCTATCGGTCTGATTTTTATTCCGGTTACCTTCGCGGTCGTCGAATATTTGTCTCATCGCTTTGTCAGAGGCGGCAAAAACACCACTATGGATTCTAAGACTGACGTTGACGCACACGAGGACAACGCTCCCGGCGCCGGACCGCAAACTCCCGCTCTCGGAGACCTGGCATGAAAACATTTTTGATTTGGCTCAAGCGCTCTTCTGCCATCGCAGTCGCAACTCTAGTCGTTGCCGGATGCAATGTCGGGCCTAGATACAATCGTCCAACGGTTTCCACTCCGCCGGCATTTCGCGGCGCCGACGACGCTTCCGTAGTCAGTGCCGCACAGAACTCGGTCGCCGATCAACAATGGTCCGAGGTGTTTCGCGAACCCGAGCTGCAATCCCTAATTCGCACTGCGCTCGCCAACAATTACGATATCCGCATCGCCGCTCGTCGCGTACTCGAACAACAGGCGCAAGTTCAGATCACGCGCTCGCAGGAGTTTCCGCAAATCACGGGAGGCGGCACGGGTGTCGGCGCGACGCTGCCCTCCAACCTTGGGGTAAACATCGCCAGTCCTCTGGTGTTTGGCAGCTTTAACCTAGGCGCCGCCTGGAACCCCGATTTCTGGGGCCTCTACCGGAAGCAGACCGAGGCCGCCCGTGCCCAGCTGCTCGCCCAGACATGGGCTCAGCGAGCCGTCCGGTTGACGCTCATTCAGCAGGTTGTCAGTACCTACATCGACCTTCGCGCGCTTGATCGCAAGTTGGAGATAACTAAGCAGACTCTAAAAGTCCGACAGGATTCTCTGCAGCTCACCGAAAAATTGGAGCGCGGTGGGTCCGCCCCACTCTCGGACGTACGCGAGGCCGAGCAACTGCTCTACACCGCCTCATCGCAAGTTCCGCAACTCGAACAAGAAATTCAGCAGGATGAAAACGCTCTCAAGCTTCTACTCGGTGCGGATCCGGGCCCGGTTGCGCACACTGCCGCAGATGTGCTCGCGCCTGCACCTCAGGATTTGCCGACCGGTCTTCCGTCGCAGCTTCTCGAACGCCGCCCCGATATTCAGCAGGCCGAGCAAACTTTAGTTGCCGCCAACGCCCAGATCGGAATCGCGCGCGCCCAATTCTTCCCGCAACTCTCCATCACCACCTCTGCAGGTATCGGCGGCAATGAGTTCTCAAACCTTTTCGATGTTTCCGGGAAAACCCTCTACGGTATCGGATCACTGACACAGCCGATCTTTGAAGGTGGCAAGCTTCGCGGCCAGCTCAAGCTTTCACGCGAAACCAAGGAGGAGATGGTCCTCAACTACCAGAAGACCATTGCCACGGCTTTCCGCGACGTTTCCAACGCTTTGATCGCGCATAACAAACAGCGCGTTTACCGCGAGGAGCAGGAAAAGCTTGTCGCGGCTGCGCAGGACGCCACGCGGCTCGCGCGTCTTCGATATCAGGGCGGCGCCACCGGATATCTCGAAGTTCTGACCACGGACTCCAGTCTTTACTCCGCGGAACTCAACCTCGTGAACGCCCAGCAAGGTGAAGCCGTCACCGTTGTTCAACTCTATAGCGCGCTGGGCGGGGGCTGGCGATAGTTTAGACCTTTAGAAGCCAATACCACCGGCTGTTAAGAGCAGTGCCTGCGGTAGAGAAGGCCTCACATAGAATGTGGGCACAAAGAGTGATGGCGGTATGCTGCGTGGGATTCGTGTTGTCTGGTTGCAAGGCGAAACAAGAAGATAGTCAAACTGAACCAAAGACACAGCAAGTTACTACCGCACAAGCACAGACAAAACCATCTTCACCTCAAGAAGCTTCGCTGGCAGAAACCATCCCTTCGAACGCATCGGAAACGCAGGCGCACGCCCTACGCCAATACAACGAGAATGCTTGGTTCATTCAAGAGGCCATGCGAGTGGCCCAGCTGGACGAAACTCTTAGCGCCGCGATTTCAGCGCTCGTGAAAGCGGGACGTCCGGATTGGGACCATTCCAATCCGTCACACGAGCAAATTCGCGGCGCAGGGATCTCCGCCAGGCTGGGACCGTGGGTCGAAGCATTACAAACACTTGAACCTGCAAAACGGGCTGCCGCCCTGCTGATCGCAGACCGGATCGTAGTAATCGAAGAGGAAGACGGCAATCTCGAGCCACCAGACTCCGAAAAACCGCCTGCCGAATCAAATCCTTCTGAGAAGCGGCCGAAGTCCGAAGCGCAACTTCAATTGGAAAGAATTGGCGCGCAGTTTTCCTATGATTCAACTTCGGAAAGGAATCTGTACGGATTGAATTGGCTGCGACAAGCCTATGAGCTTGACCCGAACGGACGAACAGGGGAATTGGCGTTCCTGCTCCTAATGGAGAGGGGATTCAATACTTCTCCGGGCTGCGAGAACGGCGACGAACTGTTTCGCCAAGTCCTCCGCCGCGGAACGGAATACCTTCGACAGCGTCGCAGCGCGGACGTCGAAGCAAGAGTTCACTTTATGATGGGTGATGCCTATCGAGACATCGTGGCATTGGCCGCTGGCCAGCACGGTGATACCTATGCCAACTCAGCTACCTATAAACCAGAGCAGGCAAACGCTCGAACCAGGGCCATTGCAGAATACCGCGCTGGCCTGGTGCTAGACGACAAATCGGGGGTTTCCATAATCGCCAAAGAGCGTTTACGTGCGCTCCAGGCTGGCGAAGCTCCCCATGATACGAGCTTTTATTGCCAGATAATGGATTAAGTGTTTCGCCTCCTTTTTCATTGATCGGCAACCGCATCGCTGAGTGAATTGTCTGTACCCTGCGAAGCGGGGCTTTGCCCTAGGCATCCGAACCAAGTACGCAAGCGCAACGCAAGAAACGCGACCTCATCCTCTTCTCTCTGCCTGACGGCTCTAGTTGAAAATCCATTTCGACAGTTTTTCATAGTCACATCGATACATGCTTGTAAGCGGAATGGCCACAAGATTTTAAACACCGGAAAACGGTCCATTAACGAGTTTTAATTCTGCTTTAAGCCTCTGCATCCTGTTAAGGCACTAATATTCGACGCGAGAGTGTATCGTTGGGAGCACGAATTCCGTGGCAGGAATTCCGAACAGTAGGCGAATCAACGCAAATTCAATTCACATTTTCCGAATCAGGATTTCACGGGAGATAAAGTGCTAAGAAAACATTGGTTACCCGCGGTAATCGCAGTTCTTTCGTTTTTGGGAATGACGACGAGGGCATCGGCGCAGGAGGAAGGACCGTCGCAGGACGGACAGAAGAAGAAGGCCTCATCGCCGCAACAGATGCAGGTCATCGCGGTTAAGGCGGGGCATCTTTTTGACAGCAAGTCCGGGCAAACGCTGAATGATCAAGTGATTTTGATCAATGGCGACAAGATCACCGACGTCGGTGCCAGCGGCAGCGTAACAATTCCGCCCGGAGCGCAGGTCATAGATCTGAGCCAGGCAACCGTGCTGCCCGGATTGATAGATGCCCACACGCATATTTTTTCGAGCAACGTCAGCTTCGTCAATACCAGTCGAGAGTACCGAACCCTGGTGGCGTTGTCCGACGCGCAAACCGATCTCCGTGCCGGCTTCACGACACTGCGCGATTTAATGAGCCATGGCGGTGGGTACGCGGATGTCGATATTAAGAACGCGATCAATCGTGGACTCATGACCGGCCCACGGTTGCAAGTATCGACGCCCGGCCTGGTGGCGACCGGGGAAGGCGCTGTGGGCTCCTGGGAATTGAAGGTTGGCAATCGCTATGACGTTGCAGATTCTCCGTGGGAAGCACGCAAGATCGTGCGCGAAGAAATTCATTACGGCGCTGACTGGATAAAACTTCATGCGACTGCTGGCTATTCATTTGATAGCGATGGAAAACTGACGGTCGATTCCACATTCACGCCTGAAGAAGTCAAAGCAATCGTAGATGAGGCGCATCGCCATCACAAAAAAGTGGCATGCCACGCATTTGGCGGAGAAGGGCTGAAGAGTTGTATCGAGGCTGGCGTAGATTCGCTGGAACACGGCAACGTGCTGGACGATGACGATATTAAGATGATGGTTCAGAAGCATATTTATCTTGACCTGACCGCTGAGCACTATCTGACTGATGATTATTTGCCGGCTGACACGAAGGCCACTGGCGGGAAGAATAGCCTGGCGGCGCTTCAGGAACAGAGTGCGAGGAAAGCCATCGCGAAAGGAGTGGTACTCACATTTGGAAGCGGAGTCCACTCCACTCCTGGCGGAACACATGCTCACGGGACGCAGGGCTCAGAGTTTGCCACCTTGGTGAAGTATGGGTTGTCACCGGTCAAGGCGATTCAGGCGGCGACTATTGTGAATGCGGAGATGATGGGCTGGAAAGACAAAATCGGATCCGTCGATAAGGGAAAGTTTGCCGATATCGTCGCGGTGAGCGGAGATCCGGTAAAGGACATTACGGAGCTCGAGAGGGTTAAGTTCGTGATGAAGGGTGGGCAAGTTTTTCGGAACGATATAAATAAGCAGTCAGAGTAGAAAATTATTTATTGCGTACTACAGGTCTAGAACGGGGCGATGCACTAGTTTTTATCCGGAGATCGCCCTTTCTGTTTTATTTCCATGCCGGACGATGTTCATTCCACCAGTTATTACTTGGTTTGCCAGACTCGGTTATATCTCCTGATTGCGATACAGGACTCACCCAATACCTTCGACGGTAACGCTAGGCTGTCTGAAATCCTCCCCACGCTCGATTAATTTAAGAAATAATTGCGTAATAATAGTAAGCGCGTTTGTGCGGGGTCGAAAATCTCTCATCCCCTCTCCATTAGAAGCCCATTCTATTCATCAAAGGGTTGAAACGAGGATCGGAACGAAGAGGATCGAATAGAGAATCAGTCTTCAACCACACCATGTAGGTCGAGCGATCCTGATACGCTTTGGCCAACCAGTCAAATGCTTCATCGCGATGCTTAAGCCCTACACAAATTATCGCCATACTGAATGCTGGTACATATTCGTGTTTCGATCTTTCGCGCAAGTCATGTAAAAGCATCCTGGCAACGTTCACGTTTCCTGACGATGCCTGAGCGTATCCAATGAGGCCCTCTAAGTATGGGTCTGGGCCAGAAAGTTCGCGGGCTTTCTTAAATTCCCGCACGGCCGCAGAAAAGTGCCCTTGACCGGCATACGCAATGCCTAAGCGTGCATGCGCGCGCGAGAATTGGGGATCCAGTTTGATTGCTCGCTGATAAGCCGCGATGGCGAGGTCGTATTCATGCCGCCAATAATATACGCGCCCTAATTCCGTGTTTATGCTTGGCGATGATTCATCGAGATGCAAAGCGCGCTGAATGTGCGAAAGAGATTCGTCCAGGCGTCCCATCGCCGCAAGCTCCAGGGCGTACCAAGTGTGCGCTAAAGGGTAGTTTGGATTTAACTCGATGGAGCGTTGAAATTCTCGTTCCGCTTGAGGCCAGTTCCATTCGTAATAAAAAGCGACCATGCCCAGTGAGGTATGTGCCTCAGCCAGTGACGGCTCAAGCTCGAGTGCCTTAAGCGCCGCAGCCTTCGCGCTCGGATAAGCCTGTTTGTTAGGTTCGATACCGTAGGAAGCTAGAAGCGTATAAGAGTCAGCTAGGCCTGCAAACGCCAGCGCATACCGCTGGTCTTCCATGGTTGCGCGCTGAAAGTATTCAATGCTTCGCCGCAGCCCTTCGTCAGTCCTTCGATTCCAAAAATAACGCCCTTCGATGTACAGCTGGTAGGCGTTCGAATCCGGTGCCTTCTTTTGCAGGC
>DASYJM010000047.1:0-13718 GCA_035996445.1 Candidatus Acidiferrum sp.
TGTCGGCTCGCCGACATTCTCTTCAGTCGGCGTCATTCGACCTGACAATTCCGGCCTAAGCCATCACCTTACATTCGCTTTAAAGCCTCAAGTGACTACGCGCATGCTCGAAAGATAATTCAACCACTAGTTACGATGTTGGCGCGTCGACACTTTCCCCGTGACGGTGTATACCCTACAAAAAAAACTGAGCCTCAACCATCACCTTAGTTTTATCCGTCCAGCTCTGCGCCCAGAAAACAAATTCAACCGCCACTTGAGATGTCGGCGCGTCGACGATCTTCCTCAATTTCTACTCTGCTCCGATATCTCAACCTTTACTTCGGATGCGCTGCAACAAAATTTCGAAGCCGATAGCCAGGTCGCTTAGACTTTTTTTCGGCGATTCAAACCTAGGGCGTCACTTCAACATCGGTTGCCCACGAATGCAGATACCTCTAGCATTGCTTTATGAATCGAATTCCTGCTAAATCCACTTTCATTTTTTCGTCAGAGCCGAGATTCGTGGGCTTGACTACTTCGACCACTACTTCACATGTGAGCGTTCTTTCCCGGAGCGCATACTGATGTTTTCTTCGCGTCGAAACCATCGTCCCCATAGTTCGATCGTTGCTTTAGATGTCCATCTCTTCTCGTAAGTTCTCGCTTACGTCCTCCATCGAACACCTAAACCATCGCCTCAGTTGTCGGCGCGTCGACACTAGTGTAAAAGTTTGGACGCGGCTGGGCTTGCCTGCGTTTCTCACCTACAACTTCACCTCTCTGCATTCCGCAACCGTCAAGCTATACCTTTCCTTGAAATGTCGGCACGTCGACAATTTTATGTTCGACAATTAGTTCACATGTCGGCGCGTCGACCTTTGCGAATAAGTGATTCACTTACCGGTGTTCTTCGCCTCCGATTTCTGAGAAATCAGCGACCGTCGTGAACTCCTTCAAGAGGTCGGAAAGAAGGGTCAGTCGATTGGTCCGTATGCGTTCATCCTCGACCATAACCATCACCTCCTCAAAGAACTTGTCTACCGTCTTCCGGAGTCCAGCGATAGTCTCCAGCGCTTCTTGGTAGCGTCCGCCGCGCTTGGCCGTCTGCACTCGAGCGGCTGCCTCCCGCATCGCGGCATAAAGTTCGCGCTCTGCGTCATGATCGAACAACTCCACCTGCACGCGCCGCCCTTCCGATTTGCCCAGCTCGGCTTTTTCCACAATTTTGCGAACGCGCTTGAAGGATACGGCTAGCGGCTCAAAATTTTTGGACTTACGGATCGACTTTAGCGCTACGAGCCGCTTCTGCGCGTCCACCAGATCTTCCGCGCCCGCGCGGAAAACTGCATTTACTTCGTCATAAGCGAATCCATCGCGGTCTCTCAATATGAATCGTGCGCGTTCGAGAATGAACTCCAACACTTGCGTTTCCTGCTCCGTGGTCATTCCCTTCTTCGGCTTATGCACCAGCAAGGCCTTGGCGGCCGCACCCACCGCCAGCGACAACGAAACTGGTAGCTTCTTCTCCATGATAATTTTGACAATGCCCAGCGCCGCTCTTCGCAAGGCGTACGGATCGCTCGATCCCGTTGGCACGACGCCAACGGTAAAACACCCCGCGATGGAATCCAGCTTGTCTGCCAGTGCCACCGCGCATCCCGTCACGTTTCGTGGAATCGGGTCGGTCAGTCCCACCGGCCGGTAGTGATCGTAAATCGCGTCAGCCACTTCATCGGGCTCGCCTTGCGCGCGGGCGTAGAGCCCGCCAACTATCCCCTGCAATTCGGGAAACTCGCGTACCATCTCTGTAGCCAGGTCGCACTTCGCTAACTCGGCTGCGCGGTCTGCTTCCGCGACGTGCGCCTCGATCATTCCGCTGCTGTACCACTGCTCCGTGAGCCAACGCGCGATGGAGCGCACCCTCTCTACTTTGTCGCGATAGCTGCCTAGCCGCGACTCGTAGGTCACGCGCTCCAGCTTCGTCAAATTATCCGCCAGTGGATGCTTCTGGTCCGCCGCCCAGAAAAATTGCGCATCGGCAAATCGCGCGCGCAGCACCCGTTCATGCCCCGCGCGCACCAAGCCGCGCGAGTCCCGGGCGAGATTGATGACCGCCAAAAAGTGGGGAGCTAATTCTCCACGATTATTTTCTACTGCGAAGTATTTCTGATGATCGCGCATCACCGTCACAAGAATCTCGTCAGGCAAATTTAAAAAATCCTTGTCGAATTCTCCTTCAATGACGGTGGGATACTCGCTCAAGTAACACACGAGGTTTTCTAGTGCCGCATCTTTGTGAATTTGAAAGCCGTTCTTGCGCGCCAGATGGGTCAGTTCCCTTTCAATCTTTTCACGCCGCGCCTCCGGCCGTACAATTACCCCGTTCGCGCCAAGCTTCTTTTCATATTCCTCGAAATTCCGTATCGTCAATTCGCCTTTGCCAATAAAGCGATGCCCAAATGTTTTGTCGCCCGACGAAACACCGCCATAAGAGAACTTCAGCGGACGCCCATCCAGAACCGCCAGCAACCAGCGAATAGGGCGAATAAATCGCGGGCCATCGATTCCCGTCCAGGTCATCGAACGTGGCCATGTCAAATCGTGTATCGCGCGCGGCAAAATCTCGTTCAAGATTTCTTCCGCCGTGCGGCCACGCCGTACCTGTCGGGCCGCGAGATATTCGCCTTTTGGCGTTTGTATCCGATGTAAGTCCTCAATGCGCACGCCCTGCTTTTCCGCAAAGCTCAACGCTGCGCGAGTAGGTGCTCCGGCATGATCAAAAGCCACGGATTTCGGCGGTCCGGTGATGGCGCTGGTGACATCTTCTTGCTTCGCAGTTAGTCCGCGAACCCGGGCGGTGAGCCTGCGCGGCCCGCTAAACGTCTCGACGGTCACGCCCTGTATCAAATTTTCCGAGCTCAACAGTTTTATGATGTTGGTACGCAGCTCGTCTGCCGCGCGAGGCAACATCCCTGCCGGAATTTCCTCGCACCCAATCTCGAACACCAGTTCGAGCTTCTTTTCAGATTTCCCTTCCGATTTCTTGCCGGACCTCTTTGCACCACTGGTACCGGACGGAGTCATGCTCGCAACTCCCGCCGCTTTGTGGGCCCGCCGATTTGCTCCAGGTAGGCCGCAGCGGTTTTGCACGCCGCCCCGCGCACTCTAGCCATCAATGCGGCGCGCTCCGTTGTGGAGATTACGCCGCGCGCATCCAACAAATTAAAAAGGTGCGAGCATTTCAGGCAGTGATCGTAGGCGGCAAGCACCGGATATTTTGTTCGAGCCTCGCCTTTGGACGCCGCGAAACCTTCAAGTAATTCTTTAGCTTGCTTTTCGTGTAAATCAAATTCCGATCGAATCGCTGCAGCGTCGCTTTTATCAAAGCTGTACACCGAAAACTGCTGCTCGTCCGCCAGCCGAATTTGACCGTAGGTCTTGTCGGCGGACCACCGCAGGTCGTACACGCTATCCACATCTTGCAAAAAGGCGCAGATGCGCTCCAACCCATATGTCAATTCCACGGAAATGGGATCTAGATCAATGCCGCCGCTCTGCTGAAAATAGGTGAACTGGGTAATCTCGAGGCCGTCAAGCAGCACCTGCCAACCAATTCCCCACGCTCCCAACGTGGGCGATTCCCAGTTGTCTTCCTCAAACCGAATGTCGTGCACCCGCAAATCGATGCCAATCGCTTCGAGGCTCTTTAAATATATATCTTGAACATCGGCTGGCGAGGGTTTCAGGATCACCTGAAACTGCGAATGCTTATAAAGACGATTAGGATTCTCGCCGTAACGCCCATCAGCGGGTCTCCGGCTGGGCTGCACGAATGCAACTCGATAGGGCTGCGGCCCGAGGACGCGCAGGAACGTTTCCGGATGCATGGTGCCGGCGCCCACTTCCACGTCGTAGGGCTGCTGCAGCACGCAATTTTGATCAGCCCAGAATTGCGAGAGCCGCAAGACCAAATCCTGAAAATTCAGGCCAATATTTTTTTTCTCAAGTTTTACTTTAACTTTCAAATTTTCTCCAAAAGCTCTCTGGTCACGAGTTTTCTTTCGGTGTGATGCTCGATCCATCCGAGTGACGCTTCGCGCAATTCTCTCAAGGCGGCCTTCATGGCGTCGGCTAATGCAATCCGATCCAGCCTTTCGCCGGTAAAGCGCTCAGCGAGTTCGCGTGCCGCAGGATGCATGGCGGGCATGCCTGTCCGTCGACACCTTTCACAAAGCAGCCCAGGTTCCCAGCTCGCAAAATACGCGGCGCGTGCGCCAAACGCGGTAGCACAATTGGCACAGCGATCAAAGCGAGGCAGCCAACCACCCAGGCGCACCGTCCAAAACGCAAAGTAGCTTAGCGGTAATGACCACTCGCCGGTTCGCTCAATCTCTTGCGCGGTAAGCAGTATTAAACGAAACATGGGCTCGGAGACTTCGCGCTCCGGCAGCGCGATTTCCGCCACTTCACTCACCACCGCCATCCCGGTGCTTAGGAAATAATCGCTTTGCGACTTGTTGAACGATTCGAGCGGTTCACATTGCTGAATGCGCACCAGATCGCGCGTTTCCTTCTCGACATACCAAACTTGCACGTGCGACAGCAATTGCAGGGTCGATCCGTAACGGTTTTTGATGCGCCGCGCTCCGGCCGCAACTCCACGCATCCTGCCGGAGGCGCGTCCGAGAAAACTAACCAGCCGGTCGGCCTCGCCCAGCGGAAAAGTTTTTAAAATAATGGCTTCCGTTTCCCGGGCGGGCATGAAATTTTTGGCGCGCCGCCATCCTCAAGAGGCCTATAGGCCAGAACTCTGCAGGTACGCGAACATGTTTAATTATCATACCCGCTTCGCGCACGCAATGTTTGCCGCATAGAAAAGCTGAATTGGCGCGTAAATTCGTGAATTCGCGTTCACCCAAATCAGAGAAACACTTTTCGCTCGTTAGCATGAAGCGATTGAGTCTGCGCTGTTCAGAGGAATTCGCGAGGCTTTATCTTTTTGTCCATTTTGGTTAGTCTGACCGCGGCTCTTCGTGTTCATCCCACTCAAAGACCTTAATCCGCACCGGCGGTTCCCTATAATCAATGTTCTGCTGATCTGCGCGAACGTTGCGATTTTTCTGTACGAAATTTCGCTGCCTCCGCATTTATTCAAAGCTTTCCTGATGGCCAACGCCGCGATTCCCGCGCGCTTTCCGGCTTTTCTCGCTGGGCACATCGATTTCGTTGGCGCGTTTTTACCGCTGCTAACCAGCATGTTTCTGCATTCTGGCTTCGCGCATATCGCCGGCAATATGCTTTTCCTCTGGATTTTTGGCGACAATGTGGAAGATTACTTCGGCCATCTTCCGTATCTATTCTTCTATCTGGCCTGTGGGGTCGGTTCTGCCCTGCTCCACGTGCTCTTCAACCTGGATTCTACGATGCCAGCGCTGGGTGCCAGTGGCGCGATCTCCGGAGTCATGGGCGCGTACTTGGTTCTTTACCCTCACTCGCGCATCCTGACGCTGCTGTTTATTTTCCTGGTTCCAATTCCCGCCATGTTCATCCTGGTGTACTGGTTCTTTCTGCAATTTATCGCCGGCGTCACGACGCTTGGCGATGTGACCCAAGGCGGGGTGGCCTGGTGGGCGCACATCGGCGGATTCCTGATGGGGATGTCGCTCGCTTGGATCGCTAAATCGCGAACTAAAGTTGAACTTTACTAATCACGCGCATACCCTAAGGGCATTCAAGTGCGACTTTGATTGTCGGCGCTCCGACTTTTCCTATCAGAGTGCGCGGCGTCAAGAATTAAAGTGCCACTTGCGTTGTCGGCGGGCCGACAACTTGGAGCAAAATTATTCTTGTTTGAATTTTGAACAGAAGAAATCGGCAGAGGTGGTGGTTAAAGTTTTACTTTCACTCTATGCCCGGCTGTTTCGCGCCGACATTCGAGACGAACTTCGTAAGCCAATCTCCAACTTCGGTAGTCTTGTGAGTTCCGCCCAGATCGGGCGTCACGAAATTTTCGTGCACCGCTGCCTTCACGGCACTATTCAAAGCCGCAGCTTCCGTGTTCCAGCCCAAAAATTCCAGCATCATCGCACTGGCTAGAACGGAGCCGAGCGGGTTAGCAATTCCCTTGCCCGCAATATTCGGTGCGGAGCCGTGGACGGGTTCAAACAGTGACGTATGGCCCGGATGAATATTTCCCGAGGGCGCAAGACCCAGCCCACCGGCCAGTTGTGCGCCCAAGTCACTGATGATGTCGCCAAAGAGATTGCAGGTAACGATCACATCGAACTGGCCGGGGTCGCGCACAATTTCCATGGCCAGCGTGTCAATGTAGAAGTGGCGCGATTCAATGCCGGGGTATTCCTGCCGCACCTGTTTGAAGACGCGTTGCCACAAGTCGTGCGCAAACGTCATGGCGTTGGACTTATCGCTCATGCAGACGCGCTTCAAACCCTTGCTCTGCGCGTATTCAAACGCAAATCGTATGATGCGCTCTACACCTTTGCGTGAGTTGACGTCTTCCTGAACAGCAATTTCGTCCGCACTGTCCTTTTTAAAAAAACCACCGACGCCGACATACAAGCCCTCGGTGTTTTCGCGAAAAACCATCAGACGGATATCTTTTTCCGTGCGCCCGTGCAGAGGGGTAAGGCGCTGGTGAAGAAGTTCTACCGGCCGCGCGTTCACGTACAAATCCAGTTTGAATCGCAGGCCGAGCAAGATATCGGCGGCGTGCTGATTGCTAGGCACGCGCGGGTCGCCAAGCGCTCCAAACAAAATGGCATCGAACTCATCACGCAGCATTTCCACTGTGCCGGCTGGCAGGCTGACGCCTTCGCGAAGATACTTATCCGCGCCCCAATCGAACTCCACAAACTCCATGGAGCGCCCCGTCGAAGCGCACAGCGCCTTCAAAACCTTAAGCGCCTCGGGCGTGACTTCTTTGCCGATGCCGTCACCTGGAATGACGGCGACTCTTGCGGCGCGACCACCACGGCGCATCGGCAACTTTTCCAAAGTTTTCTCCATTCCTCGACTCTGTCAGGCAACTACGTAAGTCGTTCCGTGCGCGTGGTCAATTTTTCGATTAGATCACGGCGCGGCGTAAAGCCGATGCCCGGGCCCTGTGGCACTGCGATCGTTCCTCGCGACGAAACAGTTACTTCAGGATCGATGATGTCTTCATGCCAGTAACGCTTGCTCGCGGTGACGTCCCCGGGCAGCGTGAAGTTTGGCAGCGTAGACAGAGCGATGTTATGCGCGCGGCCTATGCCAGTCTCCAACATTCCTCCGCACCACACCGGCACTCCCGCATGCGCGCAGATATCGTGGATGCGCTTGGCGACCGTAAACCCGCCCACACGGCCAAGCTTAATATTAATGATCTTGCAGGCGCCCAGGCTGACGGCTGCTTGCGCTTGATCTTCGTTGTGAAGACACTCATCGAGACAGATCGGGGTGTCCAGCTTCTTCTGCAATTCGATGTGACTGTACAAGTCATCCCATCCGAGAGGCTGCTCGATCATCATCAAGTAAAAGCCTTCCAGCTGCTTCAACAGCGGCCAGTCGTCAAAGCGATAGGCGGAGTTGGCATCCACCATTAATTTAATGCGCGGAAATTCCTGACGCAGTCGGCGAACCAATTCCAGATCTTTGCCGGGCTTGATTTTGATCTTGATGCGCTGATAGCCGGCCTCCATTTCTTTTTTTACCGCCGCGACTAATACTTCAAGTGATTCTTTAAGTCCGATCGAGACGCCACTGCTGATTTCTTGTTGCGTGCCACCAAGCAATTTCCAGAGCGGAATATTTTTTTGCCGCGCTTCGGCATCCCACACGGCAGCTTCAAGGGCTGCTTTAGCCATGTTGTGGCCACGGACGCGCGAGAGCAAAGACCAGACCTCGGCTGCCGACGTAAACTCCTTCCCTTTGATGAGCGGCCACAGATAACCGCGCAAAGCGATCCACGCGGTTTCTACCGTCTCGGGACTGTAATAAGGATCTTGACCGGCTACGCATTCACCCCAACCAGTCACACCGTCGAGATTAGCTTGGACCAGCAGTACTCGGCGAGAATCTACACGATCCATGCTGGTTTCAAAGGGAGCGACCAGCTTCATGGGCACTTCTCGAAGCGTAATTTCGTCGATTTTCATGCCGGGCTTGAAGTCCTCTCTAGTTCCCTAAAAATCGCTCCAGGGACATACCACATATCCGCGAGCTGCTTCGTCCCTGCGCACCGCGACCGCTGCGTATTGCCGCTGGAAATATTTCGTAAATTCATCTCGCAGCCGCTCCTGGATGTCCGCGGGTTGCTTCGGCGACTGCCCTGGAAGCAGAGATGGACCATCGCCGGGAGCTGCAGGCATCTCGATTACGGCGCAGAGTTCAGGAATTTGCACCGGCACTCCGGCGGCAGCGGCCATGACGCGTGGAGAATCGAGATGCCATTCGGCCAACAAGCGATCGGTGGCCATGCCACGATGCAAAGGGCTGGTGGTGACTCCGTAGAAATTAGGCAAATACTTTCTGCAAATCGCGCCGAGGCGGTTCAGGTTGAAGTAGGCATTGCGAAATTCGAGGGGGTCGAAAGTCCAGCAGATGAGGCGAAGGTCTCGGCTGAGAGCTTCTTCTCGCTGAGCAAGCTTCAGCATTCTTCCGATGCCGCGGTCGCGATAGTCGGCGTGGACGCCCGCCATGTGCGAGTGCAGATACGGAACACCATCGCGAATGGCGGCAACCGCCAAGGTATAGCCCGCCATACGCTGGCCTTCAAAGGCACCAAGCACTTGGCCGCCGGTGTTGGCCGCTACCACGAAGGCCGTCACCGGCTCAATTTCAAGATCGGATTCTTGCCAGATTTCGCGTTGCAACGCCACGCAAAGCTGAAATTCATCGAGCGTCCGGCACTTGCGGATGACGATGCTACCAGTCATCTTGCGTTGGACGCGCTCATGCGAGAATTTTGTGGTTTCGCGCTTTGAGATTCGCCATTGGCCGATTTCCGTGCATCGGCGCTCTTTTTTTCGGTGTGTTTCACAGCGTCCCACAGTGACTCTTTATCTTCGCGCGGCATTCCATCGAATGTGCGCCCGCTCTGCGACGCGGTTTTCTCCATCTCCATGAAACGGCGCCGAAATTTTGCATTGGCTTTTTTTAGCGCAATTTCTGGATCTACCTGCACAAACCTCGCAAGATTTACCGCGGCAAAAAGTAGATCACCGAGTTCTTCTTCCGCTTTTTTGGAATCCTTTTCGGCCAGCGCATGACGAACCTCGGCCATTTCTTCCCGCAGTTTTTCAAAGATGCCGTCGGCGTCCTGCCAGTCAAAACCTGCGCGGGCCGCTTTGCGCGTCAGTTGCAGGCCTTGCAGCATGGCCGGTAATCCGGCAGAAACGCCGTCCAGTAGCGACAATGCCGGGTTCTGCTGCGGCTTTGCAGCGCCGTTTTCGGGCGAACTGTCTTTGTCGAGCCGTTCCTTAGCCTTGATGCGTTCCCAATTTTGCAGAACTTCAGCAGAGTTCCTCGCGCGACCTTTTCCGAACACATGCGGGTGACGCCGCACCATCTTGTCGTGAATTTCGCGCACCACATCCGAGACAGTGAAACGCTCTTGTTCGCGGGCAATTTCAGAATGAAAAACCACTTGTAGCAAAAGATCGCCCATTTCCTCGGCAAACTTGGCGTCGTCACCGGAATCGAGAGCGTCGATAACTTCATAAGCTTCTTCAATCAAGTACGGGCGCAATGTCGCGTGCGTCTGCTCGCGGTCCCAGGGACAGCCCTGTGGCGCGCGAAGGCGCTTTTGCACGGTTACGAGTTTCTCGAACCATTCGCCAGCGGAGATATTGTTGGGGCGCGACGATTTGCGTGCTGGAGCACTTCGAGCAGAAGTTTTCTTTTGTGATTTGGGTGATTTTTTTGTTGGGGAGCGCATCGGCTGTCCGCAGAATTTTTTGGCCGCGGGGTTTCCACTTTACGGCGGCCAATTGTTTTTGACAAGAGTACACATCGCGCCATCAAAACCGGACTAAAGCTGGCGTAGCCAGCCGCGACGATGGCTAAACGGAACTGCCGTGATAAACTACAAGCCACATTAACGAATGAGGGACTACTTTGCCTGAAGATAAGCAAGAAGAATCTTTTCGAGTGATTGACCGGCGGCCTTTCACGGCCGAGGGCGAAATTCGTCAAGATGTAGTAGACGCAGAAGAGCGCAAAGCAGAACGTGAAGCGCAACTGGAAGCGGCGCGCCATCCTGTAACGCCAGCAACGCCGGAGCCGGCAGCGAACGCGCAGCCTCCGGCGGACGCACCCAAAGCTTCACCCGCGTTTGAAAATCTGATTCGCATGATTGGCAGCAATGCCGCCATGGTGCTGGGCGCCTACGCAGATCCCCGCAGCGGCCAGCCGGTGATCGATCCCGAAGCGGCGCGTGAATTGATCGATATGCTTGACGTGCTGCAGGAAAAAACCAAGGGACACCTGGCGCCCGAAGAAGAAAATTTGCTGCTCGATCTGCTCGGCAAACTGAAGATGACCTATCTGGAAGTGAATCAGGCGCTCGCAGCGCAGGCCGCCAAAGTAGCGCAGCAAGCGAAAGTCGGCAGCAAGCGTTAATAATCCTGACGTCCTGGTTTCACTCGAGTGCCGGGATTTTTCTGACATATTTTTCGGGCGCATTTCCCAGGATGGATGCGCTGGACAACTCCGTTCTTCCCTATGTCCGCTGAATCGAAGCATGAACCAATAAAACTTACCGTGCTCGGCTCTGGTACCTCCATGGGTGTTCCATCGCCGGGCTGCCATTGCCGCGTGTGCAGTTCCCGCGATTTCCACGATAAGAGATTGCGCCCTTCCCTGTTGCTATCTCGTGGCGGGCAAAATGTGGTGATCGATACCACTCCCGATTTTCGCCAGCAGGCTTTGCGCGCGCGCATGGAACGGCTTGATGCGATTTTGCTAACGCACGGGCATGCCGATCACATCATGGGATTCGATGATATCCGGCCGTTTAACATTCGCCAGCGAGCTGTGCTGCCGGTGTACGGCAATGCAGAAACTTTTGCTGTGTTGCGGCAGGCTTTCGCGTATGTCTTCACGGGTAAGCCCACGCTGAGCACCGTGCCGGTCGTAGATCTGCACGTAGTAGAAGGCCCGTTTGAATTGCTGGGCGTGCCCATCATTCCTATACCGCTGGTGCATGGCGACCTGGAAGTTTTAGGCTATCGATTCGGGAAAGCGGCTTATCTGACCGATTTTAGTTCGTTGCCAGAAGCTTCCGCGGCTCTACTACACGATCTGGACGATTTGATTATTGATGCGCTGCGCGATATCCCGCACCCCATGCATCAGACCGTGGAGCAAGCGTTGGCGCTGGTGCAGAAGCTGGCACCGAAGCGGGCGTGGTTCACGCATATCGCGCACGATTTGTCTCACGCGGAAACGAATCAGAGATTAAGCGACTTAGGATTTCCCAACGTACAACTTGCGTACGATGGATTGCACTTCGACGTCAACGTAGACGACACCGACGAGACGCACCACGAGAATCGAGTTGGCGAGTGTAAACCCGTGCCGAAGCATCGCGCCGCCGGCGTGAACACTTTTGCATCGCCCGCAGCATGGAATGCTTACTACTCTTCGCCCAAACGAGCCAGCGTGCTCGCGGTTGGAAATTTCGACGGCCTGCACTTGGGTCATCAAGCGATTTTGCGAGTTACGGTTGAACGAGCGCTCGAAACGAACGCGGTGTCCACGGCGCTGACTTTTGATCCGCCCCCGTTAAAAGTGTTGCGGCCTGAATCGGCGCCACCGCGAATCTCGACCAATACGCAACGCATCGAGTGGTTCAGCCTTCTAGGTCTGGAATCAGCTGTTGTGATGCCCTTCACTATCGAGCTATCGCGACTGGCTCCCGAAGACTTCGTGGAGCAAATACTGGTGGGCAAGTTGCGCGTGGCCACAATTCTGGTGGGAGAGAATTTTCGCTTCGGGCATCGCCAGGCCGGCAACGTAAAACTGTTGCGCGAACTTGGAGAGCGGCTGGGATTCGAGGTGGTGATCGTTCCGCCCGTCGTTTTTCGCGGAGAAATTGTATCCAGCACCATTATTCGCCGCGAGATTGCGGAAGGGGACGTGAGCCACGCGGGCCGGTTACTCGGACGGCCTTTTGTTTTGACCGGAGAAGTGGTCAGCGGAACAGGAACAGGAAAGAAGTTCACTTTCCCGACGCTGAACCTGGTCCCGGAGCAGGAGTTGCTGCCGGCGCGCGGCGTGTACATCACTCGCACTTGTTTCCCCAGCGATTCGCGGAGTCACCGTGCGGTGACAAATATTGGAATGCGGCCGACGTTTAATGGAAATTCACTGACGGTGGAGACGCACTTATTGGATTTTGCAGAGGAGATTCCCGCAAAGCGCATGGAAGTGCGATTCTGGAAGCGTTTAAGGCCAGAAAAGAAATTCAGCGGCCCGGAAGAGTTGCGTCAGCAGATTGCGCGCGATATTGACAGCGCGAACCGATTCTTTAATCGGTTGCGAAGACTGAGATCGGCGCAATTGGTTTAGCTACTTGTTTTGATCCACCAAAACTGTTCTTAGGAATATTGGCAATTAATGCGAACGCGTGTGCTCGCGGTCCGCTGCGGAAGTAGGCTGCGACGCAGTTTTGGAGGGCGCCGCGAGGGACGGATGGGCTGCCAAGCAGGTGGCACAGTAGCCGCCTACTTCGGTACGCGAGATAGTCACTTTCATGTCGAAGTCGCGGGCGATCTGCTCTTTCAGCTGTTCGTAGAGGCGGCTCTCAAATTCGCGGACTTTGCCGCAACGCAGGCAAGCCACATGAATATGATCCCGCGGGCCGTGACTCTCGTAGTAGTGGCGATCGCCACGCAGATGCAGCAGATCCAACTCATCGATGAGTCCCTGTTTTTTTAGCAGGTCGATGGTGCGATACACAGTGACAAGGTGCACGCCAGAATCGATTTTTTGGGCGTGCGCCAGAATCTGATCGACGTCCAGGTGCTGCTCGGCAGTATCCATGACCTGCAATATGACGCGCCGCTGCTTGGTCATACGCAAACCGCGCTGGGCTAAAATCTGCTGAAGTTTCCCGGTGGTTTCGGCGCTGTTGAGGCGTTCCCCGGTGGAGACGCGACGGGACGGCGATGCTGCCATACTAGGCCTCCGGAGAACGGTACCGCGAATTTACGAGTGCTGGGGACAGTCGTATCACGACATTGTACCCAAACGTTGCGCATCACGGCAAAGAAGAGAAATGGATGCATTGGGTCAGTTTCTGAAAACCCGACTAGCCGAGAGTTGGTGGAGTGAGTCACTATTTCGGTGCTGGTCTTATTGCTAGTGTTGAGCTAATGAGCTCATACCTCGGTGGCCATGGGGGCGCTCATGACAAACGGACAGGCTGGGATCGGAAGAGATCCAAATCGTGTCGCGCATTGGCCAACGGCACTCGCCTCGCTGGTCGTGGGCGCCGCATTCCTTGCGCTGTGGTTCTGGTTGTTGCCGCCCTGGCTGGGCTTTCAAGTTGACATGGCTGACGTGGGCTGGCGGTGGATTGCGGCCGTGCCGGCTCTACTGGGTTTCGCGGTGGCCCTAAGGTGCATTTGGGATTTCGGATGGACGGGACACGGAACACCTGTGCCGATTGCTCCGCCGCAGAGGCTAGTGGTGGTGGGATTCTACCGACATGTCCGCAACCCGATGTATGTGGGGTT
>DASYJM010000048.1:0-28726 GCA_035996445.1 Candidatus Acidiferrum sp.
CAACATCGCTGTGGGATGGCATGGTCGCACCTTGGCATGACTCTCTGTACTAGGCAAACGGTATACTCCATTTCGGCTAGAAAATAAGCCATAAAGATTAGTCGCAGCCTTTATCAGGCGCTTTCCGCCACCCTGCCACCCGGCCACGTTTCGGTTATGCTTGTGCTTCGGTACCGGCTTCTACTGGACGAGAGCCGCCATTTAATGAGCAATCCTGTAACCGTCGAGAAGTCGATGTGGATCGGAAGCGAATGAAGCGATGGATATCCGCAGTTTGGTTTTTTGCTTTACTGTTCTGCGTTAGCGGTTGCAGTGCATCGCCTGATCGTGGTTTGCCAGAGACACCACGCGGCGAAATGCGCGGCGCTGCAAAAAGCACCCCGAGCAGCTCGCGCGATGACATTGCGCGATACGCTCTGGAGCGTGACGAAGCGCGTGGTGGACACACTCTTGCCAAACATGTGGGCCGTTCGGACAAGGAACTTCGCGAGCGATTGGAAACGGAACGAAACATTTCCGCCGCTTCCACGTGGACCAATCGCGAAGTAGCCGAAGAAACGGTGGCCGAGGCTTTGCGCGCGGAGCGCAACAAAATCGCCCGCTGGGAAGGGCGTGGTTACCCCCAGCCGAACCTCGCGCTGCATTTTGACGCCGGCCGCGTGATCGGACGAATCTTGAGGCGCGGAGATCAGACCTCGTCTCCCGCCACGCAAGCGGTCATGGTCCTGAAAGCCGACGGCCCGAATAGTTTTTATGTCTTAACCAGCTATCCTGAGGACCGGCGATGACACCACAGAAAAAGCAACCCGCTGCCGGATTTGATGCCAACGAATTTCCAACGCTTAGGGAATTCTTCTCCGGCTACCTGCACGAGGATTTCAACGATGAGTACGGGTCCGCCGCCGCCGCAGCCAGAGCCTTTCGCGGAGACGCTAGTCCTGAAGAGTCAGCCCAGGCGGGCCAGGAGTGGGCCAGGTTAGGCAAGATTTTGACTGGCCAGTCTATGCCGGAGATTCAAAGTTCATTGCAAAAATTGGGCGGCGCGTGGCGGCCGCAGGATTTGGACGAATTCCACAGCCTGGATGCCATATTCACCGGAAAGCGGCACGCGCCGTCCAGCTAAGAACCATCGCAGCACGGGCCTGAGACTCGAAGCCGCTCAAAACCTCCTGGAATTTTTAGTACTTCATGCAGATTTCTTCTAACTAATCCTCTTTTTTTGAATCTACATCCCATGGTGGCGCATTTCTCAAAATTCGAACTTATCATTGCGTTCAACTCATATTTTGCTGAGAAACTGCTGCATACTTTGTTGCATTCCAGAATGTTTTGGTGGACACTATCGCGTTAACGGAGCCGGGCATGCACTTCCCGGATAGAGTTGCGGACGCCCAGGTAGCCGTTTCCCATTCGGTGCGATCCCACTCTCACGTACAAAATTGACATGGCCCAGATTTTTCACCGCAGCGCAAATTCCATCGCTCGATTCAGTCTTCTATTTGCTGTTTTGGCGGTGACGCTGGGACTCACCGGCATCTTGGTGTTTGCGCGCGCTCCTTATTACACCCGCCAGAACATTATTCGCGATCAACCCATCCAGTTCAGCCACAAACATCATGCTGGGGACGACGGTATCGACTGTCGCTATTGTCATAGTGGCGTCGAAACTTCCGCGCAGGCCGGTATTCCCCCCACCAAAACCTGCATGAACTGCCACTCGGTGTTGTTCAAAGATGCCGCTTACCTGGAACCGGTGCGCGAAAGCTATCGCACCGACAAATCGATTGTGTGGGTAAAGGTCCACAGGCTACCGGATTTCGTATATTTCAATCACAGCATTCACGTGAACAAGGGTATTGGCTGCTCTTCATGTCACGGGCAGGTCGATCAGATGCCCCTGATGTTTCAGGCCAAACCATTGACCATGAGTTGGTGTCTGGATTGCCATCGCAATCCTGAGAAGAATTTGCGGCCACACGATCAGATCACCAATATGAATTGGCAACCGCCCGCGAACCAGGATGAAATCGGCAAGCAGTTAGCGGCGCAAAATCATCTTCGCAGCACATATGACTTGACCAGCTGCTCAACGTGTCATCGTTAATGGACGGTATGCGAGACAACGACAACATCGACGCGAAATTGCACCGCCTGAGTGACGAGCTTCATCATGAACATCATGATGGGCATGATCATGGCGATGAGCACGACGCTGTGAGTGACGCACATGGCATCAATGACGATGTGACGCAGGTGCATCCGCTCGATCTTGCGGCTGTGCGCGCTAAACTCAAATCCAAAACCGGCAAGCAATACTGGCGCACTTTGGAAGAGCTTGCTGACGATCCGCAATTCGAACAGTTGCTGCACCGTGAATTTCCGCGCCACGCTTCGGAGTGGGACGATTCCGTCGACCGTCGCGATTTCCTGAAACTGATGGCCGCCTCGCTCGCCTTTGCTGGCTTGTCTGGCTGCGGCAAAGCTCCCGAAGAGCACATTATCCCTTACGTGACTCAGCCCGAGGGGCTAGTTCTCGGCAAACCGCAGTACTACGCCACCGCCATGCCTTTCGGAGCGGATGCGATCGGCGTGCTCGTCGAAAGCCACGAAGGCCGGCCCACCAATATCCAGGGCAATCCCGATCATCCCTCCAGCCGCGGTGGGCTCGATGCTTTTGTGCAGGCTTCTATTCTGGATTTGTACGATCCTGATCGCGCTCAGGTTGCTACTTACCTTGGTGCCGTTAGCTCGCTGTCAGCATTTCGAGAAGTCGCGCAAGCCACCGCAGCCGCCATGAAAACCTTAAATGGCGAAGGGCTGCGCATCCTGACTGGAACAGTGACCTCCCCACTTGTCAGCGGCCAGATTCAAGCTCTCATCAAGTTGTACCCCAAGACCAAATGGCACCAGTGGGAGCCAGTCGGGAATGATGGCGTGCGTGAAGGTTCACGAATGGCCTTTGGACGCTACGTCAATACCGTCTACCGCCCCGAAAAGGCCGAGGTGATCCTGTCGCTGGACGCGGATTTCATGGCCGAGGGACCGGGCCACATCCGCTACATGAAGGAATTTTACCGCCGCCGCAAACTGGAAAATGAATCTTCGGAAATGAACCGGCTCTATGTGGTTGAGCCAACTCCGTCAATCACCGGGGCCAGTGCGGATCATCACTTACCGCTGCGTTCCAGCGATGTCGGATTGTTCACTCGCGCCCTGGCCGCGAAAATTGGATTAGGTGGTACCGCGGTAATGCCTCCTGCAGCGCAACACTGGCTGGAGACAGTTCGCGGAGAGCTGCAAGCGCATCGCGCCGCATCGCTGGTTATTCCCGGAGAGCACCAGCCCGCGGAAATTCATGCACTGGCTCACGCTATTAATGCCGCCTTGGGGAACGTGGGCCACACTATTTATTACACCGACCCGGTCGAGGCCACGCCCGTCAATCAATTGGAATCGCTGCGTAGCCTTTGCGACGACATGGCCGCGGGCACCGTCGATACCTTGCTGATCGTGGGCGGGAATCCCGTTTACGATGCCCCGCACGATTTCGATTTCCCGGCCAAGCTCAAGAAAGTTCGCAACGCAATTCATCTAAGCTCCCACTTCGATGAGACCGCCGAGTATTGCCAATGGCACATACCCGAGTCGCACTATCTGGAAGCCTGGGGCGATGCGCGCGCCTTCGATGGCACGTTAAGTATCATCCAGCCGCTGATCGCGCCGCTGTACAACACCATTTCGGCGTATGAGCTTCTCGCCGCGTTCAGCGACAAGCCGGGCGTGACCGCCTATGACGCGTTGCGCGAACGTCTGAAGACCGTGCATGGCCCCGACTTCGAAAGATACTGGCGAAAATCGCTGCACGACGGCGTGGTTGCCAACACCACGTTAGCTCCCATTACCGTCGCGTCGGCCGCTACCTTGCCGGCCACCAATCCCACCTCCACCGACGCTCTCGAATTTATTTTCCGCCCTGATTCCAGCGTTTACGACGGGCGCTTTGCCAACAACGGCTGGCTGCAGGAACTGCCGAAGCCACTCACCAAATTAACGTGGGACAACGCCGCGATGATCAGTCCCAAAACCGCAGAATCTCTTGGCTTGACGCAGAAGGTAGGCGCCCGCGGCGGCGAGCACGGCAAGATCCTTACTGATGTCATCGACATTTCTCTCTCCGGTAGCAAAGTAACTGCCGCCGCGTGGATCCTGCCGGGGCAGGCCGATGGCGTCGTGGTTCTCCCCTTGGGCTACGGCCGGAAAAGGGCTGGCTACACCGGTTCAAATAAGGGCTTCAACGCCTACGCCGTGCGCAGTTCCTACGCCATGTGGGCTGCCACTGGCGGCAGCATCAGGAAAACCGGCGCCGACTATACAATGGCGTGCACGCAATACCACTTCAACATGGAAGGCCGGAAAATTCTAACCTCCGGCACGTTGGATGAGTACAAACAAAATCCTGCCTTCGCACACAAGGACGACGAGCAGCCGCCCAAAGAACTCACTCTGTATAAAGAATTCGCCTATCCCGGTTATGCCTGGGCCATGGCCATCGATCTGAACAGTTGCAACGGATGTAACGCCTGCGTGGTCGCTTGCCAGTCGGAAAATAATATTCCCGTCGTTGGCAAAGATCAGGTAATGCGCGGCCGTGAAATGCATTGGATTCGCATCGATCGTTACTATCTTGCCGAAACGCCCACAAACGATCCGAGCACCAACACCGATGACGCGCTCGCCAATCCCGAGACCTTTTTCCAGCCGGTCCCGTGCATGCAGTGCGAAAACGCGCCGTGCGAGCAGGTTTGCCCCGTGGGAGCCACAGTACACAGCGCCGAAGGTCTGAATGACATGACCTACAACCGCTGTATCGGCACGCGCTACTGTTCGAACAACTGCCCCTACAAGGTGCGGCGCTTTAATTTCCTGCGCTTCCAGGATTGGGAAACGCCCCAATTGAAACTGCTGCGCAATCCGGAAGTTACGGTGCGCAGCCGCGGAGTCATGGAAAAGTGCACTTACTGCGTGCAGCGCATCAACAATGTGCGCATTGACGCCGAGAAAGAAAATCGCCCCATTCGCGATGGAGAAATCGTCACCGCCTGCCAGGCTGCGTGCCCCAGTGAAGCCATCATTTTCGGCAACGCCAACGATTCATCGACGCGCGTTGCCAAGCTAAAGGCCCAGCAACGCAATTATTCAATCTTGGGCGAGCTCAATGCGCGCCCGCGTACAACCTATCTTGCTGCGGTGCGTAATCCGAATCCTGATCTCTCATCATCCACGGAGAAAGCATGAGCGTCGCGCAACCGCCCATCGATGCTCCGGAGATTCCGGTCCTTGGACCGGGTCACACCTATGAGTCCGTAACCGAGCAGATCAGCTCCGCGGTTTTGACGCGGCCCACGACTCTGGGTTGGTTCGCAGGCTTCGTCGTCGCATTTTCCGTGCTGGGCATGCTGACTGTGGCCGTGGGCTGGCTGATTATCAAGGGCACCGGAATCTGGGCCATCAACATTCCCATCGGTTGGGGATTCGCCATCGTCAATTTCGTTTGGTGGATCGGTATCGGCCACGCCGGCACGCTGATTTCCGCCATTCTTTATTTGCTGAATCAACAGTGGCGCACCTCCATTAACCGTTTCGCCGAAGCCATGACGCTCTTCGCAGTAGCCTGCGCCGGTTTGTTTCCGCTGATTCACACTGGGCGCCCCTGGATGGCCTATTACATGTTCCCCTATCCCAGCACCATGGGGGTCTGGCCACAATTCCGCAGCCCGCTGATCTGGGACGTGTTCGCCGTTTCCACGTACGGCACGGTTTCGCTGCTGTTCTGGTTCGTGGGGCTCATTCCAGATTTGGCGACTCTTCGTGATCGCGCGGTCATCAGTTGGAAGCAGAAAACCTACGGATTGCTGGCCATGGGCTGGCGCGGTTCCGCCCGGCACTGGCACCGCTACCAGTCGGCATACCTGCTGCTTGCCGGACTGGCCACCCCCCTGGTTTTGTCCGTCCACACGGTAGTGAGCTTTGATTTCTCGATTGCCATCGTTCCGGGCTGGCACACCACGATCTTCCCGCCCTATTTCGTAGCCGGCGCGATTTATTCCGGCTTCGCCATGGTGTTGACCATCGCCATTCCACTTCGCAAGTTTTATCACTTCGAAGATTTCATCACTATGCGCCATCTGGAAAATATGGCCAAGGTGATGCTTGCCACTGGATTGATCGTGGCATACGGGTATTTCTTTGAATTTTTTATGTCCCTGTACAGCGGCCAGAAATTCGATGTGTTTTTAGTACATCAGCGGCTCCATGGGCCGTATTCGCCCTTCTACTTCGCTTTGATCTTTTGCAACATTTTGACTCCGCAGCTGTTGTGGATACGCGCTGTTCGCACCAACCCCACCGTACTTTTCCTCATGTCCATCGTCGTAAATATCGGTATGTGGCTGGAGCGCTTCGTGATCGTGGTGATCAGTCTTACGCGCGATTTCATGCCTTCCGCGTGGGGCCGCTACTCTCCGACCGTTTGGGATTGGGCAACTTTTATCGGCACCCTCGGTCTCTTCACCACATTGATTTACTTGTTCGTCCGCGTGCTTCCAGCCATTTCCATCGCCGAAATGCGTGAGCTGATTGCCCACGAAGAGGAGCACGAGTAATGGAACAGCGCTCCCACCTTTACGGCGTCATGGGTGAATTCGAAACCGCGAAACAACTTCTCCACGCGGCCGCGAAAGTTCGTGATGCCGGATACCGGAGGATGGACGCCTATGCGCCGTTTCCCGTGGAAGGATTATCCGAGGCCTTGGGTCTGCGCCGTTCCTTGGTTCCCCTGATAACCCTCTTGGGCGGCCTCGGCGGGGGCTTAACCGGTTTTGGATTTCAGTATTGGGTTAACGTATTCGCGTACCCCATGAATGTTGCCGGGCGGCCTCTCAATAGCTGGCCCGCCTTCATACCGGTAACCTTCGAATTGACGGTTCTCGGTGCCGCGACTTTTGCCGTGTTCGGAATGCTGGCGATGAACAAGCTGCCGCATCCATACCACCCCGTTTTCAATGTGGAACGATTTGCACGCGCCTCCACCGATCGATTTTTCATCTGTATCGAAGCTACCGATCCAAAATTTAGCGCCACCGAAAGCGCGCGTTTTTTGCAAAGCCTGCAAGCTGTAAACGTCACCGAGGTAATCGAAGAAGACGGCCCGCTGGAGAATGGTCATGACTAGCGCTGCGCCATTGCGGCTGTCCAAGCGGACGCTCCGGCTCACCTGCGTTGCCGCGACTCTTTTTATGATTGCCGGTTGCGACCATCTTCACCAGGACATGGGGAATCAGCCCAAGAACAAACCGCTGTCACCTTCTGATTTTTTTGCGGATGGCCGTTCCGTGCGCACACCGGTGGAGAATACCGTCTCTCGAAGCTCCCTGGACAACGATCAACTGATGGTCACCAAGGAATCCGCGATGTTTCCTATGCCCATCAACGAGGCCCTGCTGGAACGCGGCCAAGAACGCTACAGAATTTTCTGCTCGCCCTGTCACGGCATTCAGGGCGACGGCAATGGCATGATCGTTATGCGTGGCATGAAGCGTCCGCCTAGCTATCACGAGGATCGCTTGCGGCAAGCCCCCAATGGCTACTTCTATGACGTCATCACCAATGGCTTCGGTCAAATGTATAACTATGCCGCGCAAGTCCCGCCCCGGGACCGCTGGGCCATCGTGGCCTATGTGCGAGCACTGCAGCTTTCTCGCAACGCGCGTGTCTCGGATTTGCCGGCCGAAGTGCGCGAAAAATTAAATTCAGGAGGCACCACGAAATGACGGCGCAGGAATACCGGGCGCCGGATAGCGTGGGCCGCCTGCAACGCAGTGCAATGGTGGCGGGCGGAATCGCGCTGCTGCTGTGCATCTTCGGCGCCATAAAATCGCCGCAAGCTTTCTTTCCGTCTTACTTGATGGCCTATTTGCTGGTGCTCGGGCTCGCTCTGGGTTCCCTGGGATTGTTGATGCTGCAGCATCTGACTGGCGGCCACTGGGGCATCGTAATTCGCCGCCCGCTTGAATCCGCCACCCGCACGCTGCCGCTTCTTGCCGTCCTGTTCCTTCCCATCATTTTTGGCATGAAGTATCTCTACGGCGCATGGCTTGATCCTGAGAGAGTTCGAGAAGAACCGTTATCTTCCTTGCAGCAGGGTTACCTCACCCCTCATTGGTTCTACATTCGCGCATTTCTTTATTTCGCGATCTGGCTGGCATTGATGTTTGCTTTTAATCGTTGGTCGCGCGAGCAGGACGTCAACCCGACCGATCGCACGTTGCGCAGCCGTTTCAAGATACTGGCCGGCCCGGGAATAATTATTTACGTTTTCGTGATGACCTTCGCCGCCATCGACTGGGTAATGTCCATTTCTCCGCATTGGGCGTCCACAATTTACGGCTTCCTGTTTGTCGCGGGACAACTTATTTCGTCCATGTCCCTGATGATCGCCGTAGTGGTTCTCCTTTCGCGCACCGCGCCCCTGGCCGGTGTCATTCAAAAGCGCCATATCCACGATCTAGGCAAGCTGCTTTTAGCCTTTGTGATGTTGTTTGCCTATTTCGATTTTTCGCAGCTCCTGATTATCTGGTCCGGTAATCAGCCGGAAGAGATTACCTTTTATCGTTCGCGCCTTTACGGTCAATGGGGAGCCGTCGCCGTCATCGTGCTGGTATTTCACTTTTTTGTGCCGTTCTTTTTACTGCTTTCGCGCGATCTCAAGCGCAATGACCGCTTGCTGCCAAAAGTAGCCATCTGGATGATCTTCATGCGCCTGGTCGACCTTTTCTGGATGACCCGGCCGGAGTTCACAGGCCACGCCATTCCCAGCTGGATTGATTTCGTTGCGCCCATCGCTTTAATCGGATTGTGGCTCGCATTTTTCGCCTTTAATCTACAAAAGTTGCCGTTGCTGCCCCTCGGCGACCCCCACTTAGCGGAGGCCATTGCTCCTCATGAGCACTGATCCACATCTTGAACCTACCGGTCGTCCGGATCGAAGTGTTCACGGCGCTCATGCCGCCAGCAGCGCTTTGCCGCACCACGACACCGTTGCGTACGAAGAACGCGACATCAAAGTACACAGCATCTATTGGTATCTAATAGCGCTGACGATCTCCGTGGCCGCCTCATTTTTTATCTGCATATACGTGCTTCGTTATACCGAACGTTTTGTGACGCGCCACGAGCCTCCCATGATGCCCGCGCGCGCCGCCATGGGCCCCGATTATCGCGTGTTGCCCCCGGAGCCTCGACTGCAAGGCGTTCCGGGTCACGATGTCGACCCCCAACAGGACCACCGCGATAAAGTTCGCGCCGACAACGAGGCCAACGAAAAATACGCCTGGGTCGACCAGAACGCAGGCATCGTGCAAATTCCAGTGAAAGAAGCGATGAAAATTATCGCGCAGAAAGGTTTGCCGGCCATACCACCAGCAGCGCCGGAGAAAAAGTAAGGCATGAATAGAGCACGCGCCACCATCGTAACGATTGCCGTACTGCTGGTTAGCGGCGGCATTGCGCGCAGCCAGGCGGTTCCCAGCAATATCGGTGTCACCTCCACAACCATGCCTGCTCAGCTGAAAAATGTCGGATTTGATCCCCAGCTTAACGCGCAAATTCCTCTCGATTTGCCATTCGTCGACGAAAATGGCAGCAACGTACAGCTGCGTGATTATTTCAAGCAGAAGCCCGTCGTCCTGGCGTTTGTTTATTACGGATGCCCGATGCTCTGTAACCAGGTGGAACAGGGCGTCGTAGGCGCGCTGCGCATGTTGTCTTTTACGCCGGGTCGCGATTATGACGTGGTCTTCGTCAGCTTTGACCCGCGCGAGTCCGCGGACATGGCCGCGCAAAAAAAGCAGTCCGCACTGGCGCATTTCAGGCGGCCAGAAACCGCCCAGGGCTGGCATTTCCTGACCGGCACGAAAGAAAGCATCGACGCCGCCACCGAAGCCGCTAATTTCCGATACTCTTTCGACGCCAAAACAAATCTTTTTGCGCACGCCAGTGGCATCATGCTGCTCACTCCAGACGGGCGAATCTCACGCTATTTTTACGGTGTCGAATATCCGGGCCGCGATATGCGTTTGGGCCTGGTTGACGCTTCAGCCGGAAAAATCGGCACGCCCATCGATCACGTGCTCTTGTTTTGCTACCAGTACGACCCCCGCTCCGCCACGTACAGCGCTTCCATTTTGAAAATAATCCGGCTGGGCGGAATACTTACATTACTTTGCATCGTCGGCGGCATTCTGATTTTTCGCAGGCGTGACGCAATCCAAGCGGGCAGGAAGGGCGCTCAACCGCCCCGTACTTTAAACGAACGAGGAGCACACTAAGCGTGCAGGCGCAATTCCCACTAATTCCGGAGCAAGCCTCCAACTTCGCGCCCACCGTGGACTTGCTGATGTTGTTCATCGTGGCGATCTGTCTGTTCTTCGCCGTCGCGGTGACAGCGGCAGTCATCTATTTCTTTTTCAAGTACGAGCGCAAACACCAGACGGAAATTGGCGTGCCCATACACGGCGACATGCGCCTGGAGACCGCCTGGATTGTGGTGCCCTTGGTCCTGGCCATGGCCATGTTCGCGTGGGGTGCGGTTGTCTATGTTGACTTCCGCCATTCTCCCAGAGATACCCTGGACATTTATGTTGTCGGCAAACAATGGATGTGGAAGGTTCAGCAGCCTAACGGCTTGAAAGAAATTAATGAAGTGCATCTGCCGGTAGACCGCGACGTCAGGCTGGTAATGGCCAGCGAGGACGTCATCCACGATTTCTCCGTGCCAGCGTTCCGCGTAAAGATGGACGTCGTCCCCGGCCACTACAACACCATGTGGTTCCGGCCCACAAAAGCTGGCCGTTATCGTTTGTATTGTTCTCAGTATTGCGGCACCAATCACGCGGTAATGACCGGTTGGATCACGGTCATGGAACAGAGCGACTACGCTGCGTGGCTTTCCGGCTCGGCAGGCACCGAAGCCAACCCACTTATTGCCGGCGAAAAGCTATTCTCTGAAAGAGCCTGCGTCACCTGCCATTTGAGTGATGGTAAAGGCCGCGCTCCTTCTTTAAACGGAGTTTACGGTGGGCAAGTGCCGCTTGCCGACGGCAGAACCGTTACGGCCGATGACGCGTATATTCGCGAATCTATTCTGCAACCCGCGGCAAAAATAGTAGCCGGATATCAGCCCTTGATGCCCTCATTTCAAGGGCAATTGACAGAGGAGCAGATTACCGCGCTGATTGCTTACATAAAATCTTTGCAGGGTGAACCTCCGCCTCCTACTGGCGCGGGGGTTGTAACAGCCTCGGGGAAGAAATAAGTATGGATACGCCAACCAGCACGCACTCAGCTACAGCGCCGGTCTACAAAATACCGGAAGAACATTATCTGAATTCCAGTTACGGCATTCGTTCGTGGCTGCTTACTACTGACCATAAACGCATCGCCCTTCTCTATCTCTTTTCCGTAACGTTTTTCTTTTTCGTTGGCGGCATTTTCGCCACCATGATTCGCATCCACCTGATGACCCCGCAGGGATTTTTGGTCACGCCGGAAACTTACAACAAGCTTTTCACCATGCACGGCGTGGCCATGATTTTCTTTTTCCTGATCCCCTCGATTCCCGCGGTATTGGGAAATTTCCTCGTGCCGCTCATGATTGGCGCGAAGGACCTGGCCTTTCCCAAGATCAACCTTTTGAGCTGGTACATCTACGTGCTCGGCGGCTGCTTCGTTTTGTACTCCTTCTCAACCGGCGGCCTTGACACCGGATGGACGTTTTACACCCCGCTCAGCAGTGTCTATTCAAATTCCGCGGTCACTCCCGCGGTATTGGGCATCTTTATCAATGGCTTCTCCTCCATTCTCACTGGCCTCAACTTCGTCGTAACCGTTCACACCATGCGTGCGCCGGGCATGACCTGGTTCCGCTTACCTTTATTCGTCTGGGCGCAATACGCCACCAGCATCATCTTTATTCTGGGCACCCCGGTTATCGCCATTACTCTGTTGCTCGTCGGCCTCGAGCGCATGTTTCACCTTGGTTTCTTTAACCCCGCGCTGGGCGGCGACCCCATACTCTTCCAGCACCTCTTCTGGTTCTACTCGCACCCTGCCGTATACATCATGATTCTTCCGGCCATGGGTGTGATCAGCGAAATCATTCCCACCTTCGCGCGCAAACCCATTTTTGGGTATTCCTTCATCGCCGGTTCCAGTATCGCTATCGCGGTCATCGGATTTTTCGTCTGGGCTCATCACATGTTCCTCACCGGCGAATCCGTTTACGCCGCGCTGGCTTTCTCGTTCCTCAGCTATCTCGTCGCCATTCCCTCGGCCGTCAAAGTTTTTAACTGGACCTCCACGCTATACAAGGGATCCATTTCGTGGGATACCCCCATGCTTTACGGCCTTGGTTTCATCGGGCTGTTCCTGATCGGCGGACTGACCGGACTTTTTCTCGCATGCCTAGGCCTGGACATTCACATCCACGACACTTATTTCGTGGTGGCTCATTTCCACTACATCATGGTCGGCGGAGCGGTGATGGGTTATCTGGGCGGCATTCATTTCTGGTGGCCCAAGATCAGCGGCCGGTTGTATCCCGAATTCTTGGCCCGCGTTTCCGCGATCATTTTGTTTATGGGCTTCAACCTGACATTCTTCCCGCAATTTATTCTCGGCTATCTCGGGATGCCCCGCCGCTATCATTCCTATCCACCCGAATTTCAGGTGCTGAACGTTATGTCCACGGCGGGCGCATCGATTCTGGCTTTGGGATATTTGCTGCCCATGATTTACCTGATCTGGTCCTTGAAGTACGGCACGGTAGCAGGACCGAACCCCTGGCCCGCAACGGGCCTCGAGTGGAAAACGGATTCTCCGCCGCCCACTGAAAATTTCCTGGTCACGCCGGAAGTCACTTGGGAGCCTTACGATTTCGAGACGCGCCCGGATCTTGAGCTGGATCACATCGTCGCCGGGAAATTGCCTGCGCCGGCTCACGGAGACGATTAACCGCTTTAGCTTTGTGCCGGCGGGCGCAAACCGCACTGCCGATAGCAAGTTTTTTATAATAAGGAGACCGCGTGCATCGCACCGGCGAACTGTACGGGCAATTCGAAACGCTTGAGCAGCAGAAGGAATCCGCTGCCCTGGGCATGTGGGTTTTTCTGTCCACCGAAGTTTTATTCTTCGGCGGCTTATTTTTGACCTACACACTCAACCGCCACTATTACCCCGCAGCTTTTGGAGTTGGCAGCAATACCCTTGACCTAAAACTCGGCGGCCTGAACACCGTCATTCTGATTCTCAGCAGCTTGACCATGGCCATGTCCGTGTGGGCTTCCTCCGTCGGCAAAAGAAAGCAGACCACCGGGTTTCTGGTAGCCACGCTTCTTCTCGGCACCGCGTTTCTGGGCGTCAAGGTCATCGAATACAAACAGAAATTCGATCACCACCTGGTTCCCGGCTATCATTTTCAAATCGATTATCGCGTACAGCATCCCGCGCCCAACGACGATCCCAAAGAAATCGAGGCGGAGAAAGAAGAGCTGAGCAAGGCCTTCGCAAAAGACCCCGATCTGAATGCCCACGCGCAACTCTATTTCTCTCTCTACTTCGGCATGACCGGATTGCACGCTTTGCACATGATCGTGGGTGCTGGAATGCTCGTGTGGCTGATCCGCCAATCCATGCTCGGGCGCTTCACGCCCACCTATAACACCCCGGTGGAAATGATCGGCTTGTACTGGCACTTCGTGGATATCGTCTGGATTTATCTGTTCCCGTTGTTGTACTTGATCGACCGGCACCGGTAGGGGAGAGCGACGTGTCCGAGCACATTGTTTCGCCCAAAGTTTATATAGGCATTTTTCTTTCGCTGATGGTTCTGACCGCGGCCACAGTTGCCGCTGCCTACGTAAACCTGGGCCCATTTAATATTGTTATCGCGCTGGCCATCGCTTCTCTGAAAGCCACCCTGGTGGTGCTGTATTTTATGCACGCGCGCTACAGCCCCAAGCGCACACACATGGTCATTATTGCCGCCGTGTTTTGGCTGGCCATCATGCTGGCGCTGACACTGAGCGACTACGTCACTCGCGACCGCGACCTAGCTTCAAACACTCAATTAACAGGGATGTTAGGAAGTTAGCGGGAATAGCGGCTAGATTTTTTGCGGAGTTTCGTGCGCTAGAAAAAATAGGGGGGAATATGAACCGGCCCAGCCCTCAATCCCCTAAAGGGATCCTCGGTTCACTTCCCCCACCGCGCTTTAGTGGTGCAACCCGTGCGCCATCCGTAAACCGTTTAATTACAACAATGTAAAGGAATCCACAGGGTAAAAAAGCGGCCCTCGTCCCAATTTTTACCAATGGTACGAATGAGCTACAGTGATCATGGTATGAGTCGAAGTTCTGGAAGTACCACCAGTTTAAGGCATTTACGTCGAGCTCAAGCAAATGCGAAAGTAAGTCATGGATTCCCGCCTCAACAAATTGAAACAATCCCTGGAGTCGGCGGTGGAAGGCCTGTCCAGCGAGCAGTGGAGCTGGCATCCCCCGGGCAAGTGGTGCGCGGCGGAACTATTGGAACACCTGTATCTTACCTACACCGGAACGATCAAGGGATTCGAGAGAGTAATGAGCACTGGAAAACCGCTGGCCTCACGAGCCTCCATGGCGCAGCGCGTACGAACCCTAGTCGTCGTAGGTTTAGGTCACATGCCTGCCGGAAACAAAGCGCCCACGGTGGCGGTGCCGAAAGGCTTGCCGGCGCAAACCGTGCGAAATGAGTTCGGGGTCAAGATGGCGGCCATGGACGCGATAATCGCGCAGTGTGAAGCGCGCTTTGGCCGCCGAGTCCGCGTGCTCGACCATCCGATTCTGGGCCCGTTGACCGCGCCACAGTGGAGAAAACTTCATGTGGTGCACGGCCAGCATCACCACAAACAGCTGCTCCGACTTCGCGAAAACGCGACGAAGCAAATGGCCTGAACGCGGGCAGGCGCGTTCTTACGTTAGTTTGAGCGTTACGGGCGGGTCGGAGCTTGCCGCACCACGTTAGCCATCGTGGCAGGGGTCGCTTTTGGAGTTTTCTTTTTGGGCTTCTTGATTTCGCGTCTTCGTGAGTCTTTATTTCCCATGCGCTGATAATGCCACAGTCTCGCGGCGATTCGATAGTTAGAAATTCAAAGTTCCTGTTGAACAAGTCTAATAATGGATTTAGTAGTCCATGAATTTCTAGACTACGCGACTTTGAGGAATGTTTAGCGGAAGTTCTCCACTAGAATAATGTCACTATCTGACGCATCCCATTGCGTGTAAAGAATTGTCCTTTTGTCCGGGGAGACGGCCAATCCCGGCGCTTGCCTGGCCGGACGGTTCTCCAGGTCGAACACTCGCGTACTGCGCTGGGTGTTGATGTCGAAGAAAGCGATTCCGGGTTTCGGAGTCGTATCGAGGTAATAAATGCCGTTTTCTACCACGGCCCAATAGCCCCAGTGACCTGCTTCCAAAGACCTTATGAGCTCAACCTCGTCGCCGCCGGTGGTGGGAATGCGCCACAATCCGGGAACAGTAAGGCCCTTTGCGTAGTATAAGAATCTTCCGTCGGGCGATTCGAAGCCTGCAAATCCACCATGACGTGTTACTTGTACAGCAGGCCCACCTGCCGAAGGCATTTTCCATAGTTCCCAATCACCGCTGCGATCTGATGCGAAATATATCCAACGGCCGTCTCGCGACCAACTTGGCACGCCTTCGTTTGAAGGCTCACTGGTAAGCTTACGGGGCGGGCCGCCCTGAACATCGACGACAAAAATGTCTGAATTCCCAGCCGGGCGAGAATCGAAGACGATCTGCCGGCCATCGGGCGACCAACGTGGAGTTCCAGTCACGGAAGGGTTGAAGTTGGTTAGCTGCATGAGCCCACTTCCGTCGCTCCGGCACAGCCAGACTTCATAAGCGCCGCTGCGGGTAGATTCAAAGGCCACCTTACTTCCATCTGGCGAAAACTGAGGACCACTTTCCATTCTTGTGGAAGTTATGAACTTATCGGGAGAGCTGGCCGCAACCGATGAGTTGAGATATCTCCTCCAAATGTTGTTATTGAACTTGAGATGCACATAAACCAATCGGTTTCCTCTAATCGAAGGCTGAAATCCGTCTTGACCAAACTGCAGTTTTTCTGGATTGCCCCCTCGACGAGACACTTTCCAAAGCCAACCAACATTTGCGAAAACTATTTCACTACCGTCAGGCGTCCACGCCAGCCCCCACTTCTGTGAAGTGTCCGAAGTAAGACGTTGTTCCTCTCCTCCGGAAACTGGGACCGCGTAGATGGACTGGACTCCTTGCGAATCTCTGCCGAAGGCCAATGTTTGACCATCTGGGGAGAATTCTGGGCTGAAATCCCCTCTAAAACGCAGCGTCGATGTGAGTCTGCGAACTTCACGTGAATCGAGCGAGAGTAGAAAAATAGAAGCAGGTTCGCGAGGGGTTGCACGGTCAGAATACGCGAGTAGCTTCCCATCCGGTGACCACGAGAGCCGGCCGAAGCGAAAGACTTCGTCGAACTCTTGATCATCCCAAAGAGTATTCCGCACTCGGTATTCAGCGCCACCCAATGCCGGAATAATGTAGATGCCTGTTGCGCCCTTTAGAATGCGACAGAAGGCGAGGTAACGGCCATCGGGGGACCAAACCGGATTAAAGTCGAGCGCAGGTTGATTCGTCAGTCGCAGCAATTCCTCAGTGCCAACGACTTTCACATACAAGTTGAAGTATGGGCCAGCTCCCCCATTCCAAACGAAGGCCAAATGCTGGCCATCTGGAGAAAGACTTGGGGTATATTTTTCGCCAACGTTGGTGACAGCAGGGATTACAGCCGGTTGACCTGCCTTGGATCTGGGCGAATGGGTATAGTACACAAGCGCAAAAGCGCACGCGACTGATCCCAATAAAACGACATTCCTGGTGGACAGCCACTGGCGGAATGCAGGCCGGGCTGACGCTGCGTTTCCGATTCCACTTGGAGTGGAGGAAACGTCGCCGTTTGGTGGGGAATTTTTGTAACTGTTGCCGGCCGCCAGCTCGATTGGGATCTTGAAGCGGTACCCCTTGCCCGGCACTGTCTCGATGTAATGCGGTTTCTCTGGGTCTTCGCCGAGAGCGCGGCGAATCTTTCGGATCGCAGTGTTGATGCTGTTATCGGTGTCGAAGTGAACGTCTTTGCCCCAGAGGCGTTCGATGATCTCCTCGCGGCTGACCAATCGCCCCCCGTCGCGGACCAGGAGGATTAGCAGGTCCATCGGAATGCGTTCCATGTGCACAGATTTTCCATCGCGAGTCAGTTCGTACCGACTTACGTCCAAGGCGAATTGTCCTAGTCGGATTATTTCTGAAGGCATGGGAGTCCCGGCCAATGCAAGCTGCGCTCATATTACCTCTAGGCGCCGCATTGGTCATGTGATCTACAGAAAATCTACAGGTGCTCTCCATTGTATGCTGCGTGGTCAAGTGTCAGCCTGCGGACTCAAATCCGGGTGAGGCTGGACGCCTACCCCACAAACTTGGGAGGCACCATGAAATTCCGCATCTCGCTTATTTTACCGTTGATGGTTTTGGTCGCATCGTCAGGGGCAATGGCCGGTAGCAGGGAGTGTACAGGTTCCACTATCAAAGGAAGTTACGCATTTACGATTCACGGGCAAATTTTGATGCCCGGAGGGCCGCTCCTTGTTGATGGCATTGCCAAAACGACGTTCGACGGCAACGGCGAGCTGACCCAGGTGTCCGCAGTCGCGATAAACGGCAATATTCCTTTGATCTGGAGTCCCAGCTCGGGCACCTATACAGTGAACTCGGATTGCACAGGAACGATGACTCTGATTAGCACAGGCCAACCGACACTCCACTTGGCGATCCTGGTAAGCCAATCCGGCAATCACATTCACACTGTTATAACGGATCGTGGCTTCGCGGCCACTAGCGACGCCGAGCGCATCTGGGCTCGCGAAGATCTGGATTAGTTCTTTCGAAAAGCCCGCGTTAGCAGAGCGGGGTATCTGTCACCCGTTTTCCGTTCCGCCCATTTGGGGTCGCCGCGCTTTCGCGAAGCCGTATATTGAAGTCGCCAAACTCGGCGAATTTTTGAATCCCGTCTGCAGGAGAAACCTGGGCCAGCGCAGGTCGACATCGACAGGTGAAGCATGCCATTAGAACATAAAGGGCTAATCGGCAATATTTTTCATAATTCGCATTTTATCGCAAGCCTAGCAGTGTTGACTTCAAACGGGCGGCTTGGTGCGGGATAAACGCGCCATCGAAACAGATCCACTGCCGCAATTTGAGAAACAATCGCAATCTTGGCCTGCTTGACCGCTTCGAATCTCCCCTGCTATGGTGAAGAGTTATTGTGGCCCTAATTTTCTCACCAGGGGCTACGGGCTCCTGTGGAGGGAGCGATTCCCAGCATGGGCCTGACGAAACTGGTCATCCGCGGCGCTCGCCAGCATAATCTCAAGAACATTGACGTTGAGATACCGCGCAATTCCCTGACTGTCATTACCGGTCTGTCCGGCTCCGGCAAGTCCTCCCTGGCCTTTGACACCATCTACGCTGAGGGCCAGCGCCGCTATGTCGAATCCCTTTCCGCCTATGCCCGCCAGTTCCTGGACCAGATGGAGCGCCCCGAGGTAGACGTGATCGAGGGGCTTTCGCCCTCCATCGCTATCGAGCAAAAAACCACCACGCGCTCGCCTCGTTCCACGGTAGGCACCATCACCGAGATTTACGACTACCTGCGCGTGATCTACGCCTCCGTTGGCACCCCACATTGCCCGAATTGCGGCAAGCCCATTACCCGGCAATCCAGCGAACAGATCGTCCAGGCCATCCTGCATGGCGAACTGTGCCAGCCGGATGACCGCGTGATGATCCTCGCGCCCATCGTACGAGGCCGAAAAGGCGCCTACCGCAAGGAACTTGAGAAATTTGCGCAGGACGGTTATGTCCGGGTGCGCATCAATGGCGAGCTGTTTCCCCTCGACGAGCTGCCCGTTATCGATAAACGCAAAAATCACACCATCGAAATTGTCATCGACCGTTTACTGGTAAAACCCGGCGTTGCCGCCCGTCTGGAACAATCCATCGCCACGGCGCTAAAGCTCGCGTCCGGCCTCGTAACTGTGGTCATCGTGGGCGGCAAGGAATATATTTTTTCCGAAAAGCTGGCGTGCCCCGATTGCGGCATCTCTGTTCCTCAATTGGAACCGCGTTCATTCAGTTTCAATTCTCCCTATGGCGCATGCCCAGCGTGCAACGGCTTGGGTTCGAAATATGATTTCGATCCCGCGAAAATTATCACCGATTGGTCGCGCCCGTTATTTGAAGGCGGCCTGGGCCCGGGATCGGCGTCGGCGCCTTTGAAGCGCACCATGGAACTGGCTGCGTATGCCCACGGATTCTCGCTGGCCACACCTTTCGAAAAGTTTCCGCCGCGCACCCAGAATATGCTGCTCTATGGATATCCGCCGTCGAACACCCGCGCCTCCAAAAACGAAGTGGCTTCCGACAGCAAAAAAGCGCGCAGCGAAAAGGGTTTCCATTTCCAAGGCATCCTTAAATTTCTCGAAAACAATTTTGAAGAATCCACCTCCGACTCCTATCGCGAGTGGATGACGCGGTACATGTCCGCCACGCAATGCGCCGTGTGCCACGGCAAACGCCTGCGCCCAGGTTCGCTGGCCGTGAAACTTGGCGGTTTATCGATCGCCGACTTCACCGGGCTCTCGCTTACCCAAGCACGCGCGGCCGTAGACAAAATTCTGGCGCAGCTGACCGACCGCCAGAAAGAAATTGCCGCGCGTCCCCTCGGAGAAGTTGCCGAGCGCCTCGATTTTCTGCTCGCGGTCGGCCTGAATTACCTCAGCCTGGATCGTTCTGCCGCGACCCTTTCCGGTGGCGAAGCTCAACGCATTCGGTTGGCCACGCAAATTGGTTCGCGTTTGCGCGGCGTACTTTATGTACTCGATGAACCGTCCATCGGTTTGCATGCCCGCGACAATGACCGCCTGCTTGGCTCGCTCGAGCAATTGCGCAATCTTGGCAATACCGTCCTGGTTGTCGAGCATGACGAAGAAACCATTCGCCGCGCTGATTTCGTGGTCGACCTCGGTCCAGGCGCGGGCGATGCCGGCGGGTACCTCGTCGCTCAGGGTAAGCCGGAACTCATCGCCGCCACCAGCGCATCTTTGACCGGCCAATATCTTTCTGGCGCCGCGCGCATTCCCGTTCCGGAAAAACGCCGTAGTCCCAACGGCAAAGCTATCCAGGTCCTGGGCGCGACCGCCAATAATTTAAAAGACGTGGACGTCACTATTCCTCTCGGCCTCCTAACCGTGGTCACTGGAGTTTCTGGCTCCGGCAAATCCACGCTCATCAATGACATTCTTTATCGCGCGCTGGCACAGAAACTTTACCGTTCCATGGAACCCGTTGCCGCACATCGCGAAATCCTTGGCGCGGAGCAAATCGACAAGGTAATTGAGATCGATCAAGCGCCTATCGGCAGAACTCCCCGTTCGAACCCCGCAACCTATACAGGCGTTTTTGCGCCTATCCGCGATCTTTTTTCCATGCTTCCGGAATCACGCGAGCGCGGCTACCGCCCCGGACGTTTCAGTTTCAATGTGAAGGGTGGGCGCTGCGAGGCTTGCCAGGGTGATGGCCTGCGGCGCATCGAGATGAATTTTCTTCCTGACGTATACGTCACCTGCGAAGTGTGCCGTGGCCGCCGCTACAATTCCGAAACACTGGCGGTGCGCTACAAAGGACATTCCATCAGCGACGTGTTGAATCTGCCCGCCTCTGAAGCGCTGAAATTGCTGGAGAACATTCCGCAAATCCAGCAGAAGCTCGCAACGCTCGTGGAAGTTGGCCTCGGGTATGTGACGCTGGGTCAATCGGCGACCACCTTATCGGGAGGTGAGGCCCAGCGCATCAAGTTGGCTCGTGAGCTTTCCAAGCGCCAGACCGGCCGCACGTTATATATTCTGGACGAGCCTACGACCGGACTGCATTTTGACGACGTGCGAAAACTTTTAGCTGTGTTGCAGCGGCTGGTTAGCCTCGGCAACACCGTTTTGATCATCGAGCATCATCTCGACGTCATCAAACAAGCGGACTGGATTATAGATTTGGGTCCCGAAGGCGGCGAAGGCGGCGGGCGTATCGTCGCGCAAGGCCCGCCGGAGTTGGTGGCGCGCACCAAAAAGTCTTACACCGGACAAGCCCTCGCGCGCGTTCTGAACACAAATGGATTTCCTCCAGGCTCCGGTTCGAACGGTCATGAGCGATAATCGAGTGTCAGCGACAGGTAGAAATTTGCACATCAGGGGAAGCGGCATTGTGAAAGTTTCCATGCACACAGCGAGCGTTCCTAAGTGAACTTGCTTCCATGAGCATTTACTCCACCGCGCCGTTGCCGTTGGGCGCTGTGCGCACCTATCCGCTTGCTTCCCGCAAAAGCAAAGTCAACGTTGCTGGCTTCGCAAAGCCGCCCGCCGCCAACGTATCCATCTCAAAATTCCTGGATGCACTGCCCAATTTTCTCGCTGCCGAGGATCTGCGCCAATTACTGGGTGCTGTCCAACGAGCGCGCGCCGGCAAAAAAGGAATTTTGTGGGGCATCGGCGGCCACGTCATTAAAGTTGGCCTGGGCCCTGTCCTGATCGATTTGATCGAACGCGGATTTGTATCCGGCATCGCCATGAACGGTGCCGCGCTGATTCATGACTTCGAAATCGCCATCGCAGGAAATACGTCGGAGGACGTCGACGCTGGCATCAGCGCAGGGCAATTTGGCATGGCACGCGAAACCGGCGAACAACTCAATGAAATTGCCAAAAATGCCGCGCGTTCAAGCCTCGGTTATGGCGAAGCCGCCGGCCAATTCTTGACCAGCAGCGCCGCGAACGCGCGCTACGTCTCTTCTAGCGTGTTGGCCGCAGCCTATCGCCGCCGCATTCCGGTCACTGTTCATCTGGCCATCGGCGCCGACATTCCTCACATGCATCCAGCCGCCGATGGGGCCGCCCTCGGCACCGCGACTTACCGGGACTTCCGCCTCTTCTGCGCGCTGGTGAAATCCATGCATCCGGGCGGCGTATATATGAATTGGGGCTCGGCGGTTCTTCTGCCGGAGATTTTCTTGAAAGCGGTTTCCGTGGTGCGCAATTTGGGCGTGCCTTTGCGCCCGATCACCACCGCCAACTTTGATTTCATTCAGCACTACCGGCCGCTACAAAATGTAGTGAAGCGCCCCACATTATCCGCAGCCAAACATCACGGGGTAGAATCGAAAGGGTACGCTATCACCGGACATCACGAACTACTCATGCCACTGGTAGCCGCCGCGCTGGCTTCGGGCTGGCCAAAGCGTAGCCCAAAGAAAAACAGAAAATGAACGATCACGACGAAAACTCGGACAACGGAACGCCAGAGCACGCCGTGAACCCCTTGCCGGAGACTTCGCCCCAGATCGCTCCGCCCGTAACCCAACCGGTTCCCGAGTCTCAATCGCCCCAGGTTCTCGCGGGCGATCCGATGGCCGCCGCGATCCCTGCCTTCACCAAGCGCATTCTGCCGGAAGACTTGCGCGTGTCCTGGTCGTGGCCGCACCTGATTGTTTTTATTTTTTTTGGATTTGCCAGCCTTATGGTTGTGCAACTCGGTTTTGTCTTTTACGTCTCCGCGAACCGTCACTTGAGTGCCAGAGAAGTGCAGCGCGTCTTCGAAAATAGCCCGCAACTGCTGGTTGAAACCAATGTGCTGTGGTACGCGCTGCTGTTCCTGTTTCTCTATGTGACCCTTGCGGTGCTACGCGACGTGCCCTTCTGGCACTCACTGGGCTGGAGAAAATTGAACGCCAACCCCGCAACTGGAACAGGCAGCGCCTGGATGTATTTCTTCGCCGGCTGCGGCTTGGCCATCTTTGTGGCTCTCGCCAGCTATAACATGAAAAATACTGAGCACCTGCCCATCCAGGAAATTTTCAAGAATCGTTCCGGCGCAATGCTGCTGATGGCCATGGCCGTTCTTGTCGCGCCGCTGGTGGAGGAAACGGTCTTTCGCGGCTACCTCTACCCACTCTTTGCCAAATCTCTCGGAGTACTGCCGGGAATTTTGATCACCGGCGTGCTCTTTGGTTTGATGCACGGCTCCCAGCTTGGCTGGACCTGGAGGCTGGTGTTGCTGCTGAGTTTGGTTGGCGTGATTTTTACTTTCGCGCGGGCGCGGACCGGTACAGTGCTGGCCAGCTTTCTGCTGCATCTAGGCTACAACTCGATGATCGCGCTAACCTCGATCATCGCCACCAGGGGTTTTCAGCACATGCCCATGTCGCCGTAACGACATGCGGCAATTCGTTTTGTTTCAGGGCATTCGCTACCATTTAGTTAGCGCTGGTAAGCGCGCTTGGAGAGCTTAGAAATACATGTACGTAGCACAACCTATCGAATGGACCGACAAGGGCGTGGTGATGCTGGACCAACGCCATTTGCCTACGGAAGAAATCAGCTACACCTATACCGATTATCGTGAGGTGGCCAAGGCCATCCGCGAAATGGTAATTCGCGGAGCCCCGGCCATCGGCGTCGCAGCCGCTATGGGCGTGGCTCTGGGAGTTTTGCACTCCACCGCAACATCCGTGGATGCCTTGAGATCGGAATTTCAGGAAATCTGCGACACTCTCGCGAAGACTCGCCCCACGGCCGTTGATCTTTTCTGGGCTTTGGAGCGCATGAAGCGCAGGTTCGCTGACTTGTGCGCGGCGTCAAAGCAACTTCCTGAAATCAAACTCGCCCTGGTGGAAGAAGCAAAATTAGTGCACCTCGAAAAAAAGGCCACCGATCAGGCCATCGGCGAATACGGCGCCGAATTCATGCCCGCTGAAGGCCAGGTAATGACTCAGTGCAATGCTGGCGCGCTGGCCACCGGCGGAATCGGAACGGCCTTAGGCGTTATTCGCGTCGCCTATCAGCAAGGTAAGAAGCTGCACGTTCTGGTTCCGGAGACGCGGCCGTATCTGCAAGGCTCGCGTTTAACCGCCTGGGAACTTCACAAGGGTGGCATTCCACTCACATTAATTACCGACAACATGGTGGGACATTTTTTGAAAACGGGAAAAGTTGGCGCGATCGTTACCGGCGCAGATCGCATCGCCGCAAATGGCGACACCGCCAATAAGATTGGTACGTATCAGATCGCGGTACTGGCCAAGGAAAATAACGTGCCGTTTTATATCGCCGCGCCGGTTTCCACGTTTGACTTGTCCATTCCCGATGGCGACCATATCCCCATCGAAGAACGCTCCGCCGTAGAAGTCACGCATTTGCAGGGCCTCAGGATTGCTCCCGATGTTCACGCCGCGCATCCCGCATTTGACGTGACCCCGGCGCGTTACATAGCGGCGATTTTCACGGAACGTGGCGTGGCTCGCGCGCCCTACATTACCGCTCTACGCGATCTCGCTGCGGCGCCTCAGCCTGTTGTCGCGTCAGCCTCGTAAAATTCCGCGCCACAACTTCATGTTTTGAAATTGGATCAAAGGGAAAGAATAACGCACTCGTTGCGGCAGATTTTTTCATGCTCTCGCTAGCTCGAATGGCGGATCCGTTCCGCCAAAGTTCGCGCTCGCTGCCGCGCAATATCCACAAAGCGCGCATCATTGCCGATCTCATCCAGCATCGGCAGCGCGCATTGCGGCTCCGGCAGCAATTTATGATTCAAATCCGTTTCGAATTGCAGCAAGGCATCATTTATTCCCAGCCGGTCGTACCTCATCCGGCGCGTGAGCAGCATCACGTGCTCCTGCTGCCGCGCCAATCCTTCAAAAATTTGCAGCAATTGTGCCGCCGCGGAATTTAACGTGTAATTGAATTTCACCTCGTGAGCGTTAGCACCCTTTTCCCAACGAAAAGTTTTTTCGCCGAGGTTCGCGATTTTGCGGTGGACGTCGAGATCCTGTGCTTGAAAATGATTCAATTGCGCCGCCAATTCGAACATGCGGGCTCTAAGCCCCGCGCTGATTTCAAACTGCGACGCGCTGGGATCTTCATCCAGCTGGCGTATGTCATAGGTCGCCAAATGACCGTCTTCGGGCACCACAATTTCGATGAATTCCGGCGAGCTGGATTTAAAGACCCGCCTGAAGGTGAGTTTCGCGCTTTCCGCGGGTGCCACTGCACCAGACTTATTCGCCGCGGCCCCATCACCGGAAGCCGCAAGGAGCAATGACGCCGCCGCCTTCGGCTCCATCAACCAGCTAAGCCCGCAGACGATAATCAGCGCTAGGGAGCGGTAATTCGTCATCGTGTCGGTACGATGCGCGGAAGGCTGCTAAGGTTTGAGTACTGCTCGGTAGCGCGCGTTACGGCGCCCGTTACAGTAATCACGGCCTCCAGAGCGGCGATCGTCGAGGAACCGCGTGCATGGCGAGGTTGCTTGCTGGGCTGCGGCAAACCAAACCTCCGTCGCGTTTGTTCAGCTTGCAAATGACAGAGCGCTACCGCCAACGCGTCAGCCGCGTCCGACGGCTCGGGAATTTCCTGCATCGTTAGCAACGCGCGCACCATTTCCTGCACTTGCCGCTTGTCCGCATGGCCGTACCCCGCCACTGAGGATTTCACTTCACGCGGAGAATAACTGTGCACCACAATATTATGCTGCGCCGCCGCCAAAAGTACGACTCCGCGCACCTCTGCCAGGCGCAGCGCGGTGCGTACGTTCAGCGCAGCAAACACCGCCTCTATCGCCATTGCATCAGGCTCATATTCTTCGATGAGCCGCGAAAGCAATTCGTGTACATCTTGAAGCGCCGCTCCGGACGATTCTTTGCGACGTTTAGCCGTAATGAAAAGCGCGCCGTAATGAACCACCCGCGAGTTGCGCCCATCGCTTTCCACCACGCCGTAACCCGTGGGACCCGCGGCTGCCGGGTCGATCCCCAGAACGCGAAAGATAGTATGTTTTTGGTTCCGTCCGTCGTTGCCGCTCACGGGCACAAGTCTACGGCGTTCCACATATCCCTGCCAGAAAATTTGTAGTCTGCGTTGCGCAACAAAGTAGACCTAAAAAACATTGGCCAGCGTGAAACTTGCTGGCCAACTGGATAATTCCCACGATAAAGCTGCCCAGACCAGCTAATTCGCTCCCACCGCCGCTTGTATTTCCGACTCGTCGATATCGAAATTCGCATACACATGCTGCACGTCATCGTGCTCTTCGAGCGCTTCGACCAAGCGCACCATCTGCGTAGCCTGCGCGCCAGTCAACTTAATGTAATTCTGCGGCACCATCCCAATCTCCGCCGATGCCGGCGCAATTCCTGCCTTAGTAAGCGCTTCCTTCACTTTGTCCATGGCTTCCGGCGGCGTCACGATGTACCAGATGGACCCATCGTCTTTCATATCTTCCGCACCAGCTTCCAAAACTATATCCAGCAGCTTGTCTTCGCTCGCCGCTTCCTTGGGCACCGTAATTTCACCCTTACGGCTGAACATCCACCCCACCGCTCCCGCCTCCGCCATGTTACCGCCGTTTTTGCTCATCAAATGCCGGAACTCGCCCACAATGCGATTGCGGTTCGTGGTCACCACCTGAATCAGTAATCCGACTCCGCCTGGTCCGTATCCTTCAAACACCGCTTCTTCGTACTGTTCGCCTTCGAGTTGGCCGGTGCCGCGCAATATCGCGCGCTCCATATTGTCCCCGGGCATATTCTCGTTCTTAGCGGCAAGAATTGCAGTGCGCAGTCGCGGGTTGGTGTTAGGGTCGCCGCCCCCGATACGAGCGGCAATGGAAATTTCGCGAATCAGTCGCGTAAAAGCCCGGCCACGCTTAGCGTCAGTAGCCGCCTTCTTGTGCTTGATGGTTGCCCATTTTGAATGCCCGGACATGACACATCCTCTTTACATCGTTAATGTTTTCCGCATCAACGTGCGGCTGTCAATGCTGGGTTAGTGACAGACTAGGGACGCCTCGTGAAATATCCCAAACGGCCCGCTCGATACACTGCGGAGACTACGGTGAACCGCTACCCCTGCAAAACTAAGGCAGTTTAGCACAGCCGTAAAGAGGTGGGAACACGCACCTGCCCAGCTTGCTACTTCGGCGCTGGGGCCTTCGCGGTGGCGATTAGGTTGTCACTGAATCGGCAACCCTTAAGCAGACCTAACGAAACTTGCTGCCAGCTCACAGTCGGTAATTTTGGCACGCCCCCGTGGTTGGTGAAGTGAAACCGCACGTCGGAAAACCCGGCTTCGCTCAGAATTCGCATCAGGTCCTTGCGGAGCAGGGCGGTGATATGCGCCGGGTAACAGCTGTCCAGGAAAGCGACGTAATGTCCCCGTAGCAACAGCGCCATCAATGACCGCATACTTTCATTATTTGGTGTGGACAAAATTAGTGTGCCGCCCGGCTTCAAAATCTGGAACCATTCTCGCGCAACCTGGCGTGGGTTCTCGAGATGCTCGATGACTTCAGCGGCTATCACCACATCGAAGCTGGCTGTTGGAATCGCATCTGCGTCATTCAAATCCAGACGATGCCACTGAATCGTGCTGGGCAAATCCTTAGGCCGTGGCAAGATGTCCGCGCCGTCGATCTGCTCGAACCGCGCTGACTCCAACAGCCTGCGCGTGAAATTGCCAATTCCGGCGCCATAGTCAAGCGCGCGTCCGCGCAGATCGTATTCCCCAATAACCTTCAGGATGCGGTCGTAGATGACCTCGGAACTGATCCCGCCACTTGCTTCGGCGGCCTGCAGGCGTTGCTTTTCCAGTGTCAGCAAAGGCGTTCGTAAATCTTCATTTAAGTTGTCGCTTTGTGCGTCAGTATACTAGAGCCCCGTCTCTTTAATGCTCATCGGGTAATGCTCAGCGCCCGTCTGCCGCGTCTTACTCTCGCGAAGGAGCGCCAAGTGCTCGCAAGGCTTGCGCATATTGTCGGGCGATCACGCTCCAGGAAAAATGCCGGCTCTGCGCATCGCGACTACGCTGTGACAAAGACGCCCGGTAAGACGGATCGGTCAACACCCGCACCAAGGCCGCCCCAAACCCCTCGGGCACCGACTCTCCCGGCACTACAACTACTCCCGCTTCTGTGATCGGCGGTGCGAGCTCCGATCCTTCTTCGGCAATGACTGGCAATCCGCACGCTATGCCTGCGATGGCGCTTCCACGCCGACTAGAAATCGGACCGCGCGCAAACAACATCGCATCGCTGGCCCCCAGAACACGCACAACTTCATCCGCGGAAACCAGTCCAACGATTCTCACTTCCACAGGCGAGCCGGCCAGCGCCAAACGCAATTCTTCTCCGCCACTTTCCGAGTTTCGTCCCACAACAACGACCTCCAGCGGGCCTACCTGCTTAGCTGCATAGCTCACCGCCAGAGCAATCTGGCTCACTTCCTTCGCCAACTCTGGTTTATCGGATAGAGCAAACACAGCCACGATCGGTTTGCTTCCCGTGGAACTACGCTTCTCTTCCCAGGCTCTCTCGGGCGCAGGCAAATTCGCACCCACCGGAATAAACACGAAATTTTGGGTGTCCGCTGGAAGCCAGGAAATTTTATCGCGAGGAAGGGTAAAAATAGCCAGATCGCTCAATCG
>DASYJM010000049.1:0-10772 GCA_035996445.1 Candidatus Acidiferrum sp.
GACCGCGACGGCTGGCTGGACATTTATTTTTGTCTCTACGCGTTTTACCAGGGCACCGACCAATATCGCTACCCGATGCCTTACTACGATGCTGAAAATGGCCCGCCTAATTTCATGATGCGCAACAATCGTGACGGCACCTTTGGTGACGTCACGAAACAATCGGGTTTCGATCAGCACAACACGCGTTTCAGCTTTTGTTGTGCGTGGGGCGATTACAACAGCGACGAGTGGCCCGATTTGTACGTGGTCAACGATTTTGGACGCAAAAATCTTTATCGAGCCAATGCCGACGGCACATTTACCGACGTCGCACCGGAAGCCGGCGTTGAGGATGTGGGCGCCGGCATGAGCGGCTGCTGGCTTGATTTTGACGATGATGGCCGGCAAGACCTTTACGTGGCGGATATGTGGACAGCCGCGGGACTGCGCGTTTCGCAGCAGGAAAATTTTCAGAAAGAGTCGAGTAAGCAGATTTGCGACCTCTATCGCAAACACGCGATGGGCAACTCCCTGTTTCAGAATTACGGCAACGGGAGTTTCGCGGATGCCAGTGCCCGCTCGCGAACGATGATGGGCCGCTGGGCGTGGTCCAGCGACGCATGGGATTTCAATCACGACGGGTTTTTGGACCTCTATATTGCCAATGGGATGATTTCCGGGGAAACGCGCGAAGACCTGAACAGTTTTTTTTGGCGCCAAGTAGTCGCCAATTCTCCGCAAGAGGCGAAGCCAAACCATGCATATGAGCAGGGCTGGAACGCCATCAACGAACTAGTTCGCTCCGATAGCACGTGGAGCGGATTCGAACGCAACCTTTTGTACCTCAACAACCGTGACGGCACATTTTCAGATGTTTCGGGAGTCGTCGGGCTTGACTGCATGGAAGACAGCAGAACTTTTGTGCTTTCCGATTTTGACCATGATGGTCGGCAGGAGATGGTTTTAAAAAATCGCAATAGCCCACAGTTACGGTTTTTTAAAAACGTTATGCCAAACCTCGCTCCTGCTATCGCGTTTCGGTTAGCGGGCAAGAAGAGCAACCGTGACGCTATCGGTGCTTGCGTCACGGTCGAAACAGGATTGGGCCGGCAAAGCCGATGGCTTCAAGCCGGATCTGGATTTCTAGCTCAACACAGTAAGGAGTTGTTTTTCGGCCTGGGTACGGCGAACGGGCCCGTCCGCGCCACTATTCGCTGGCCCAGTGGATTGCTGCAGGAGCTTGCGGACCTGCCGCCCAATCGTCGCGTTTGGGTTGAAGAGGGCATGCCGCCATCGCGCATCGAGCCGTTTGTGAAATCACCTGGTCCTCATACCTCGGGGCTCGGAGACTTTTCAACACCGGAGGTTCTACCTACTTCAGTCGAATCCTGGCTTCTCGCGCCGGTCCAGGCTCCGGATTTTTCTCTTCGCGGCAAAGATGGGCGACTGGAATCGCTTTCTGCGCGGCGGGGAAAACCGGTACTTATATGTTTTTTCCTTTCATCGTCAGCCAGTTCTGAAGATCAGTTAAAGCAGCTGGAAAAATTAAATTCCCGGCGCGCAAGGGAAGGACTGCAACTTCTGCTTATAGACGTTGACGCCGCGCAGGGTGGGGATGAAAGGCAACATCAAACTCACTTCACGCAGAATTTCCCCATATTGCAGGCTACTCAAGATGTAATCGCCATCTACAATCTTCTCTTTCGTTCTCTTTTTGATCGCCATCGCGATCTGAGTCTGCCTACTGCGTTTCTCGTCGACGAGGCCGGGGACATAGTTAGGATTTATCAGCGAATCATTGACAATGAACATTTCGGCAAAGACTTCAAGAACATTCCTCGCACAGACGCGCAACGTATCGCGAAAGCACTTCCTTTCTTAGGCGCAGACACGGGCTACAGTTTCGGCCGCAACTACCTTTCCATTGGCTCAGTGTTCTACGAACGCGGATATCCTGAGACTTCGGAGACTTTTTTTCGACGCGCTCTGCAAGATGATCCCGAAAGCGCCGAGGCGTTATATGGACTTGGCAGCGTTTATCTACAACAACAAAAACTGAAAGAGGCGCGCGACAGTTTTGAGCGTGTGGTGAAACTTCAAGCCAGCTATCCCGGAACCATTCCAAATGCCTGGAATAATCTTGGAATTCTTTCAGTCAGGGAAGGGAACACCGCTGCGGCCATCGAATTTTTTAAGCGGGCGCTACAAATCGATCAGGCGCATCTGATTGCTCTGCTGAATCTCGGCAACGCCTATCGCCAGCGCAAGGAATTTGTGGAAGCGAAAAAGACGCTTCAGCGAGCTTTTGATATTGGCCCGGATGATCCTGAAGTCAGCTACAGCCTGGGCATGGTGTGTGCTCAACTCGAAGAATCAGATCGCGCCTATGAATATCTAAAACGCGCAGTCCAGCTGCGACCGGTTTATCCAGAAGCGTTGAATAATCTTGGGGTGCTTTATTTGCGCACGAAGCGGCCGGCGGAAGCAATTCGCACTTTTGAAGAATCCATCCGCGTGGCGCCGGATTACGACCAGGCCTATCTGAATCTCGCGCGCGTCTACGCTATCCGAGGCGAACGGGAGAAAGCGCGCCAAGTGCTTCTTGGATTGTTGAAGCAACATCCCGATCACGCGCAAGCGAAAGCCGAATTGAACCAGCTCGGTCAATAAATCGGCGCTAAAATGACGGTTCGAAAGAATTGTGCGGGCCGGCAGAGTCGCGTTGTCGGACGCGGTTGGACATACTTCCTGATGACCTCAATCGCCTCCAGAGTTATTAGGATGTTTGGCGTATACGCTGCGCTCGTTGCGTCGAGCGTCGTGACAACTTGTAGCCAGAACAAAAACAGCGCAATCGTTACAGGAACGGTCTGCGATTCCGAGAATCGCCCGGTTGAAAATGCGACTGTCGCTCTCGAAAGCGATGACCACGCGTATAAATTCACGTTTCAGTCCGATTCGCACGGACGATACGGTTTCGCGGCTGTGCCTGCCGGAAGCTATGAGCTGCGTGCGGTTAAATCGGGGTACGGCGTTGCGAAGGATGGGCCATTTATTCTTCATAAAGAGGAGAGCAGGTCCGTAGAGCTGCGATTGCCCGCCGAAGAGGCCGCGGTAACCGGGCAGGACAACGCTGCAGCGGTAAACTTTTCCGATGAAGTCCACTTCAACGTGGCGGGTGTCAGCGACCCCAGTAACCTCGGCGGTCACGGATCAGATACCGTGCTGCGAACAAAAGAATCACTGGCTAAAGAGACTACTTCGTTGAAGCGCGAGGCAGTAATCCAGCCGAATAATGATCCCAAGGAAGACGCCGCAAATACGCACGCGCGGTTGGCGGAGGTCGCCGAGAACGAAGGGCGTCCGCTGGACGCGGTGCACCAGTACCAGCAAGCGGCGGAGCTACAGCCCAACGAAGCTCATCTTTTCGCCTGGGGAGCGGACTTGCTCCTTCACCGTGCGTTTGAACCAGCAATCGAGGTGTTCACGAAGGGCCATCGCCTCTATCCGGGCTCGGTTCGAATGCTGCTCGGTCTCAGCGTCGCCACTTACGATCAAGGAGCGATGGAGCAAGGGAAAGAGCTGCTGCTCGAAGCTTGCGACCTGAATCCTGCCAATCCAACTCCCTACTTATTTCTTGGCAAACTACAAGAGGCTGAGAAAAGCGAACCACCCGGATGGCCCGAAAGATTTGCGCGCTTCGTGCGCCTTCATCCAGAGAATCCCTTGGCGCATTACTACTACGCACTTGCGCTTGCCAAACAACCTGACAATGCAAACGCCACAGCGATTGAGTCCGAGCTGAAAAAGGCCATTGAACTTGATCCCCAACGTGGCGGTGCTTACCTGGAACTTGGAATTCTTTATTCGCAACGAAAGGATTATCCGGAGGCAATCTCGGCGTTCCAGAAGGCAATTGAACTTTCACCTCTTCCCGCCGAGGCTCATTACCGTCTTGGGCAAGTTTACGGCCACATGGGAGAAGCAGAAAACGCCAGCAAGGAAATTGAATTGTTTAAGCAAATTTCAGAGCAGAAAAAAAACGAGGCCGAACGCGAGCGCCATAAAATCCAACAGTTTGTGTATACCCTCCGAAGCCAGAGTTCTTCATCGCCGTCGCCAACTTCTAAACCTCACTAAAAAAGAAAATCCAGGTGCAAACTAAAAAAACGCCTTCAAGTCAAAAAAACGAAACGGCCCACCGATGTGCTGGTGGGCCGTTTGTGAATTATGAACTCTGGATCAGTTCTTAGCGCACTCTAAAAAGTGAGCTTTAGCCCGAACTGGATGAGCCGCGGGTTATTCACAGTCGAGTTGACCGAGCCGAAGCCGGGGGCAGTGACGTCGTTGACCGGCATGCCGAATTGCGCATGGTTAAAAAGGTTGAAAAATTCTGCGCGGAAATTCAGTCCCACGTTCTCCCATGGCAGCGCAAATTGTTTGATCACGGAGAAGTCGGTGTTAACGAAATCTGGACCTACGACCGGGACACGCGACGCGTTTCCGAGTTGACCAGAAGCAGGTGCGACAAAGCAGGCAGAGTTAATCCATTGAAGCTGGCTATGGCTAGCGGCATAGGCATCGCAGCCAGCAACCCGGTCCGGACGGTTGAAGTTGTTGCCATTACCGCCGGCGTTGAAGGCGACACCGGAGGAGTTCGCGCTGTCGATGAGGGGAACCGGGAAGCCCGAAGTAATCTTTTCGATGAGCGTCAGTTGCCAGCCCCCAATCACGGAGTTGGTGACCTTATTCCAGTTACTTCCATACTTCTTGCCCCTGCCGAACGGCAAGTCATAAATGACGCTAGCCGTGAAGCTGTTATTGAGATTGATTTGCGATAACGCCCAGTCCAGTTTCTCCCAATTCGGAAGTGGGAAGTAGGGCGCACTAAGCAAAGAGCCCAGGCCGTCGCTTAGGCCATTGTCGTACGTGTGGGAGTAAGTGTACGCGACGAGGGCGTAAATACCATACCTGGTGGACTTGGTCTCGGCTTTTATTTGAAGCGAGTTGTAGGTGGTCTTGCCGAGATCGCCGAATTCCAAAATAGTGTTACCGACCCCAAACGGCGAGATAAACGGATTGCCATTAGCGAGACATCCGAGGGTATAACCATTAACCGTGCCGCAGGCACCCGGGCCAATCCCGTTTGTGTTATTCGGGTTGTTGATGTTGAGGTTGTTTCCGGCCACCAGGATGTGTCTGCCCCGTGAACCGGCATAGCCCGCGGTGAGAACAATATTCCCTGGTAACTGGCGTTCGACGTTCACGTTGAACTGCTGAACCATGCCGATCTTGAAATCTGTGGGTTGGAAAAAAAACGTTCCGGTAAAAGTGGCAATGGTGGGAGGGGTGGTAAAAATTGGAAAGCCCTGGGTGGTGGTAACACCGGTAACAGCCGGAGCTCCCGGTCCCGGAGGCAACGAGGCGCAGAACGAGGTGGAGGTGGGGCAACCAACCGGTGTGTTTGGTCCGAACGTTATTCCGGAGTTTTGGGCCAAGCCAAAGTTATCGCCTTCGGCAAAGAACGGAGGATTCTGCCAAAGGCCCTGGGCACCCATGCTCCAAGCAGAATCGTGATAGATGGAATAGCCGCCGCGAACAACGGTCTTGTCGCTGCCAAGGAGCTTATAGGCGAAACCGATGCGTGGCTCAAAGGCCGTCCAATTCCTCTGAATGCCTGCCGACGAGCCCACACCACCCGTATTGGCAATCAGAAGCTTGCCTTGGCCAGTCGAAGGAACGTAGTCTGCCAAACGCCCAGCGGATTCGCTGATGGGACTAGTGAGATCCCACGCCAGGCCCAGATTGAGTGTGAGGTTTTTCGTAATTCTCCAGTCGTCCTGGACGAAGGGCCGGATGACTTTCCATCGACGCCCGGTGACCGGTCCGTTGAAGGTCTGATCGTGCTCCGACACGCCCACTAAGCCGAGAACAAGATCGGCTTGGGGATTACCGGGAATAGTGGCGACCGGGGTTTTGTAGCCGGAAAACGTACCAATTGCACCCGGAATCCAGAATCCATCCTGGAAGGCTTCGGTACCGACGTTCATTTGATTTGCGCGAACATCAATTCCGACCTTGAGGTCGTGCTTGCCGCGGATCAGATCGAGGGTGTCTCGAAACGAGAAGACGTTGGTGCCACCCTGGAAAGGAGTGAAGCCGCGATCACCCAAAGACCAGTAGCCACCTACAAGCAAGGTACTGACCAAGCCGCAGCTATAGGCGCCCGGCGTGCACGTAGCGCTGCTGCCAAGGCCAGTGCAACCCAAATTCGCGCCTGCAATGCCCAGCTTCGCAGATTCACAACTTCCCGTGCCCTGCGAAGTGATGTAGTTGAAGATGCGGTTGTAACCGAAGCTAGCCTGGTTAACCGTCGAGGAAGAAAAGACGTGAGTCTCGCCGAGGGCGACGTTACGCGCGTGGTTGATAATGCCCTGGTTGCTACCGAAGGCGTTGGCTTCAGCAAATCCGCCATTGTCGCCCCCAGGAACGTAGGAGACAGCGTTGTCGTAGCTAAAACGGGCGAAGACCGTGTCGCTGGCCGACAGATTGTGGTCCAAACGGACGTCAATCTTGGTTTCGTCAAGTTTGCGGACAGGCTCGTTCACGAAGTTGAATCCCTGAGCGGCATTGTTGACGTTTGGCACGGGGTAGAAGTTAAGCAGGGACGCACCGATACTGTTGACCAGGCTGGCGGGTATTTTGGCGCACGGCGTTCCTTGTGCCTGGCTGCCATTCGCGGCGGCTGGCAGGGGATTGCCGCTGCCGTCGCACTGGAAATAGATATTTGGAAACACCGCAGGGTTTGTCGAAGTTCCCACCATATTCGGATTGGAAATGCCGGGCACCGTCACGGGATTTCCGCCAACGGTTACTGTGCCGGTTACAGGTCTGCCAAAAGGATCGTTCGTGAAATCCGCAAAGGGCTGCGTTGCACTCGGCCGCATCGCCACCGAAGGAACCAATCCCGTAAAGGTTATGCCGTGGCGCTGAGACTTTTGTTCGCCATCGACGAAGAAGAAGGTCTTGTTCTTTCGAATTGGTCCGCCGATGGAACCGCCATATTGGTTTAGATTGAATTTTTCCGGTGCGGTAGCGAAAAAGCTCTTGGCATCGAGCGAAGTATTGCGCACAAATTCGAACAGCGATCCATGGAAGCCGTTGGAGCCGGATTTTGTTGTGACCAGGACGGTGGGTCCGGCGCGAGTACCGTATTCAGCGGAGTAGTTGTAGGTCAAAACCTTGAATTCCTGAATGTCATCGATCGAGGAAAAAGTTCCGATACCGCCGGCAGTCAATTCGTTGTTGTCCACGCCATCGAGTAACCAATCGGTGCTATTGGGACGGGAGCCGCCGACGGACAGTGAGAAGGAGCCGCGCGCGGCGACTTCACTGGTGGCGGAACTGGTGAAAAAACTATTGGGGTTCGACTCTGCCGTAGCGCCGGGGGTCAGGGTGGCGAGCTGGACGAAATCGCGCCCATTCAAGGGCAACTGTGCGACTTCTTGTGCAGTGATGACCTGGCCCAGCGAAGAGGTCGCCGTCTCCACTTGCACTTCCGAAGCGACCACTTCCACCGAAGTGGTCACTGAGGACGGCGACAGAGCAAAATCCAATTCCCGCTGCTCATCAACCTGGAGCTTCACGTCTCTGGTCTCGACAGGCTGAAAGCCTTGATATTCCACACGGATGGTATAAACGGATACCGGCAACAGATTAATGACGTAGTGGCCCGTATCATCCGTGATGGCTTCACGAGTGGTGCCAGTGGTTTGTGAAGTGACCGTGACCTTGGCTCCGGAAATGGCTGACCCGGATTTATCAGTTACTACACCCAAAAAACTGCCCGTGGCCTGCCCCTGGGCCATTTGTGCGCAACAAAGCATGCCAACAATAAGCGTTGCTACCAAATAGAATCGTTTACCCATCCCGCGCCCCCTCAGAAAAACGTCTCAGAGATCTGCTTGATCGTGATGCAGAATTTGAGACCCGTAGATCCCCGACGCTGAGAAACACATGTTGGACTAGAGCACAGCGATCAAGAGCTTGGTCCCGAACCGGCGTCTCGATCGAACAGCTTCCAGGTCAAAAAGACTCATGGCTCAGCAAAAAAATATTGAAGCAACGTACTTTCCATCCGCGGTTGTGTCAAGCGGTTGTTTGTGAAAACCTGTGAAGACTTTAGCCCACTTTTTCCGCATTGCCCGCGCGCTAGAAATTTATTGACTTCTTACTATCCGTTTTCCCGTTTTGGGCTTCTGGTTTTTCATGCGCCGCTTTTGCTTTGTGCGCCGAGAACGCTCGGCACCGCTCTAGAGCGGATGGTGGATGCGAGCTTTTCGAACGTGATGTTCAAGATCGGGTATTTTTGCCAATCGCGGTAATCAAAATGCCACCATTCAAATGGATAGACAAGAAATCCTTCGCTTTCCATGACGTGACGTAATAATTCGCGATGCCAGCGTTGTAATGACGTGCCTCCTGGATAGCCGGCATAAGAACGCTCCGACATTTCGTCATAAACGCCCACCATCTCAACCGGGTTTCCAGTAGCGAGTTCATAAAGACTCAAATCCACGGCGCACCCGCGATTGTGCCGGGAGCCCTGGCGGGGATCGGCCACAAAAATTTTCTTGTCATCGGGAGTGGCGTCCCAAAATATTTTCGTGACATACCACGGACGATAGGCGTCGTGAATCAGAAGGCCGTAGCCCATGTTTATGAGTTTCTTGTGCGCACGTAAGAGCGCTTCGGCAGCGGGCCGCTGCATGAAGGCGCGTGCCTCGGAATAGACCGGTGTACTCAGAAAATTATTGGTCGTGGCATAGCGTATATCGAGCTTGATTTTGCGATCGAGCTTGGCAAGTTCGAGCAGATCGGGCTTGCGAAATTCGCCGGTTTCTACGGGAGGGTGGTCTGCCCAAGCTTGCGCGCGGAGGCGGTCGAAGTTTTTTACAGGAGGAATTCGGAAGATGCCACCGGAAACTCCACCAATGGTGCGGCGCTTGAATATCACACCGCTGACTTGCACCTGTGTAGCGTTTCCGGATGCGTCGCGGGTGAATATCGCTTTTTCGCCGTCGTATAAGCCATGTGATGGAAAATTGAAGACATCGTCCGTGACTTGTGTCAGCGCATCAAATTCCATCCACTCAATCAAAACATTCAGGCGCTTGTCTTTCTCGAATACATAAAGGATGTCGTGGTCCCACCCGTATTCACCGATCAGGCCGCGCCACTTCGCTGGAATATCCGAGGGCACCGGCGTGGGCAACTTTGGTAGGGTCTTGGACTCGACGCGAATGCCTTCCGGAACTGGCGCAACTTTGACGCCGAAGCCGGTCGCCCCATCGGAAACGAGGTCATCGCCGACTTGGCGAACGTTGCGGAGCTCCAGTTGTTCTCCGCCAGCCACCTTAAGCAGCCCCAGATGTCCATCGAGATAGGTCAGGTCGAGTGCATCATCACCCGTCCCGTAGCGGCCAGTGAGCTTGCGTCCAAGCTCTGCGGGGGTCGGGCTTGTCGCCGGAGGTAATTCAAGCGGTTTGCCAGCACGATGAGCGAGAATCAACCGCAGAGTTTCTTCGCCGATGCGGTCGGTGACCGCGTTAACGGCATCTTTGGTGGCGACGACGGCCACACCGACTTTGTCTTCCTGCAAAAGGTTGAGGGTAGTAGCAAATCCGTAGATCGCTCCGCCGTGGCCAACCAGGCGATGGCCGTCGAGCGAGCGCACCTGGAAACCTAATCCAAAAACGCGGCCGCCAGGATTGGGAAATTGAGGCGACCACATTTGTTCGAGAGTAGCCGGCTTTAGTACCGCACCATTTTCCGCTTTGCCCTGGGCCAGAAGGACGCTGACAAAACGTCCGAGGTCGTTCACCGTGGAGTACATGCTTCCGGCGGGCGCCATTCCAAGTTGAAAGGTGGGAGCTTCCAGTTTCAGACCGTCATAAGTCCACATTTCGGCTTTTGCAAGATTTGCGAGGATCGCTGGATTGGGTTCGAACGAACTGTGGCGCAGGCCCATAGGATCGAGCACGGAGGATTTCAGGTATTGTGCGAAGGGCTCGTGGTTGCGCGCTTCCAACAAATAACCAACCACGGCAATGGCAGCGTTGGAATACTTGGTGTGGGTGTTTGGCGCGAAAACCAGCTTGGTTTCGTTCAGGCTGTGGACCGTAGCGGCCAGAGTCGGTTGCGACGTCTCAAAATAATTTCCGACTGGCGGCTCGCGCAACAAACCCGAACGATGGGACATCAATTGACGAAGAGTGATTGGCGTGCCAAACGGATTCTTGGGATGAAAATCGGGGATATAGTCGCTCACTGGCGCGTCCAGATTCAGCTCGCCTCGTTCAACCAGCTGCATGACGGCGATATCGGTGAAGAGTTTGGAAACCGAACCAATGCGATAAACGGTGTCCGCAGTTGCGGGCGTTTTACTTTTGGGATCGGCCAGGCCGAAACCCTCGGCCCATACAATCTGCTGGTCATCGATAATGGCGATGGAGAGTGCGGGTAACTCTTTTTCAGTCATTTGTTGGCGGATAAAAGGGCGGAGCGTCTCGACGACGTCCGCGTAGTCCTTCCGAACGGCAGTGGCGCTTTGCGCCATCGTGCGGTTGCACGCAACTGACAGTGCGAGGACGACGTAAGCACAAACTACAACGTTTCTTGCCAGGGCTACCTTCCGTAACAAATAACTAGCCATTAATCTGCCTTCCAGTTGGATCCTGCTTTTATCAAATGCACATCCCTGAAACTACTTCGTGGCGTTCTTCGCCGAG
>DASYJM010000050.1:0-26090 GCA_035996445.1 Candidatus Acidiferrum sp.
GACGGTGTACAAGTCCGCACCTCATCAGCAGCCATGTTGTACCTCGATGATAGTGTCCCCTTTCGTCCTCAATAGAAATGTCCCCCTAATAGGGCCTCCGAAGGGAGGTCAGATTGGGGCGGACAGAGATGAGCAAGAGAGAGTTAGGAAGAGTGGAAGTGCTAGCGCGTGTGCGCAGCAAACAGCTGGGGGTAGTGGACGCGGCACGATTGATGCGTGTGAGCTACCGGCAAGCGAAGCGGCTGTGGAAGCGGTATCGGGAGGAAGGTGCTGCAGGTCTGAAACACCGCAGTGCAGGGCAATCATCGAATCGCGCACACCAGCAAAAGTTTCGGGCCAAGGTGCTGCAGTTGGTGCGCGAGAAGTACGGTGGGCCAGTAGGGGAGCGGTTCGGGCCGACGCTGGCGGCGGAGCATTTGGCGAGCGAGGATGGGCTGCAGCTCGATGCGGAAACGCTGCGGCGTTGGATGCTGGCGGAGGGTCTGTGGAGTCGTGAGCGGAAGCGTCGAGCACACCGTCGACGGCGCGAGCGCAAGGAACACTTTGGAGAATTGGTGCAGATGGACGGGAGCTTTCATGCCTGGCTGGAGGATCGCGGACCAGAGGGCTGCCTGATTGACATGGTGGATGACGGCACCAACACGACGTGGGCGCAACTGGGGGAGCAAGAGACCCTCTGGGCGGTAGCGGATGCATTGCGCAGCTGGATCGAACGCTACGGGGTGCCACTGGCACTGTACGTGGACTGGAAGAATCTATACAAGCGGCCTGCCAATTCCGGCGAGCGATTGCGCGGAGAAGAACCGATCACGCAATTTGGGCGCATGTGTGCGAAGTTGCGGATCACAGTCATCGCCGCCAGTTCGCCGCAGGCCAAGGGGCGGGTGGAGCGGGTTCACAGCACCCATCAGGATCGGCTGGTGAAGAAATTGCGGCGGAAGGACATCCGCAGTCACCAAGCAGCCAATGTGTATCTGGAGCGGGAATATTTGCCAGAACACAACCGGCGCTTCACGCGAGTGGCTGCCAAGCCGGAGAACTATCACCGGCGCGCGCCGCGGGCCGCAGAACTGGATCGAATTTTCAGGCTGGAGAACGCACGTATCATTAGCCAGGACTGGGTGGTGCGGTACGACAATCGCTTTTTCCAACTTCAGAAGCAGAGTCACAACTACGCGCCAGCACAGAGCAAAGTGTTGGTGTGCGAGGAGCGGCACGGCAGCATCACCATCGAGTACCGCGGAGAGGCTTTAGGCTGGCAGGAAATTCCTGCACCCGCGAGACCACACATTCTCAGTGCGCCCCGAGAGCGCGTTCTGGCCGAGAGCATAAAAAGGAAATGGACACCGCCAGTGAATCACCCGTGGCGAGAAGCAGCTCGCCGAGGGCTGGAGAAGCGCGAAAGGCGAACCTCCCGCGGGACGGCGCGTGCGCCGCAACCGTCGTTGGCCTTGCCCTCCGCTTCGCCCTCAGCGCTCCGCCCTTCGGGCTCCGCAGGGCTTCGCTCTAAGGCAAGGCCAACGATCTACACCCAACACAAACCAAAACTCAAAAAGGGGACATTTCTAATGAGGTAAGTATGGGGACATTTCTAATGAGCTTTGACAGGTAGCTGAAAAATCATTGACTTGAGCTGAGATGCGTCATATGGTTGCGCAAGTTAATTTTCCGCGTATCCAAATAAGTCTCCCAACAAGAAATAAGATCCATTAGCAGAAGTGTGAAAACATCGGACCCAAGGAGGGTCACACATGAAGCATCTCTTGCGGTTTGTCGCGATTGCTTTCTTAGCTGTAGTTGGTTACTACACGCTGCAAGCTCAAAGCAATCCACTTGTCGGAACTTGGCAACTTAATACAACAAAATCGAAATACGATCCCGGACCCGCGCCAAAAAGCCTGGAGCGCACGGTCGTAGCCGATGGCGATGGCGTAAAATATACATTTGAAGGAGTAGCCGCCGACGGAAAGCCCATCGCGTACAGTTTCTCCGTTCAATTTGACGGCAAAGACAATGCCATCTCGGGTTCAATTCCAAGCGGCGCAGATACCATTTCCGCCAAGCGCACAGACTCCAACCACTTTGTGGCCACCCTAAAGAAGGGCGACAAAGTAATTGGCACGTCCAAAGTCTCAGTTTCAAAAGACGGAAAGGTCACTACCGTCGACTCCACTGGCACTACCGCAACGGGCGCAAAAGCGCACGACCTGCAGGTCTTCGATAAGAAATAGGAAAGGAAACGCATCCGAGCATCCTAATACAGGAGTAATTCGAGGGCGGCTCTTCGTCGGGCCGCCTTTTCATTTTGCGAAGCCCAAATCGGTACGTCAAGCGGCTCCGCTTAGGAAGAGTTTTGATTACAGTGGTTTGGGATGCGCAGCCAGTGCTTCGCGATAAGTCTTCAGATTATTCTTGTCGACTATCACTGTGCCCGTGTCCACCGAAGTTGGCGTGGGCGCCGCTAACGCGGTGCGCCAATCTTTAAACTGATGCACCGCATTGTGGTGTAAGTCGTCGAGGAATTTCAGCCCGTAGTAACTCATGACGTAAGGTTTTTGTGTGATCGTCGCACTAATCACCCCGCGGTCGATCCAGTCGAGCGTTTCCGGATCGTTGTCGAAGGCCACGACCTTCACCTTGCTTTCCATGTTAAAGCGGTGCACCGCCTCGGCAGCGCCTGATCCCCCGGTGGCCTCCAGGCAAATAACTCCGTCTATTTTTTCCTTCTTCTGTATCAGCTCGGAGACTTGGTCAAACGCGCTTCTCGCGTCCCCCTTGTCATCAAGAATCTTCGAAAGTTTAAGCGCAGGAAAATTCTTTAGTGCGTCCACCACGCCAGCCAATCGATCATCCATGTTGCGCTGCCCCGGAATCGTGACGACCACAAAGCTTCCTTGACCCGGAATGAGCGCCGCCATCTTCTTCAGACTCTCTCGGCCTGCCTTGAAGTTATCCGTTCCAATGTACATCACGCGTTTTGAACCCGGCACATCTGCATCCACGCAGATCACCGGGATGCCTTGTGCCACCGCCTTGTCAATATCTGCCTGGAAAACTTCAGGCCTCGCCGCCGAGAGGCAGATTCCCGCGGGGTTCTGTTCCACGACCTGGCGGAACATTCCTATCTCTCCATTCGGGTCGTATGTTGTCGGGCCGGTGAGTTCAGCTTTTACTCCGAGCCCTTTGGCCGCGTCCAAAAACCCCGCCTGCGCTTCCTGCCAGTACGGCAAATTAATATTCGTGGCCACGAAAACGTATCGTTCGTTTTCCTCGTGGTACGGCTTCGCACACGATGCAATCAGAACTGCCCCAACGAAAATAAGAATAGACACCAGCGTGGTCCCATGTCTTTTCATTGGAATTCTCCTTTTACACTCGGGCTGGCCGCCTAAAATTTATTGGACAACTACTTTCTCCTTACCATTACCCGGGCGCGACAAACCAGGTGCCGCCATTCTACGCGCATTGGCGTCTATTGCGTGACCATTGCAGCGCTTGTCCAGCCACCATACTTAGCAGGCACTGGGCGGCACCTACTATTGCCTCCTCATCGCGAATTCGTTGACGGCCACAACTGTGCGATATAAACTCTCGCCACTTCCAATTACAGACCAGGGACCGCAGATGAGCGATTGGGTGTACATCCAGGCAGATCCCGCGGAACAGTTAATGCAGCTGCATCACTTTTCGATGATGAAGCAGCAATCCGGCGGTTGCGTGCCCTTCAAGATCACCATTAAGGAATTTGCCGTGCCGCCCCCCGGGCAACGGCTGCGTTTTTATGCGGAGGCGGATAAGCCCGTGAACCAGAAATCGGCTTCATTTGTCCCATGTGGCTGGGGCAGTTCTATTTTTGCCGCGCTTGGGGATTGCGTGCGCCTCATCCGCCAGTTTCCATACGAAGGCGACGAGGGCATTGCATCGTGATTCTGCAAATTACCAAACGAACTGTCCAGCCAGGCACCATTGTCCTGGAAATCACAGGTAGCATTCACTGCGGGCCAGAATGCACCAAGCTCGGCCAGGAAGTTGACAAACTGATCGAATCAAAGGAAATCCGCGTGATTTTTGATATGTCGGGTGTGACTCACGCTGACAGCGCAGCGATTGGAACCATCGTTAAATGCTTTACGAAGTTAAAGAGTGCAAACGGCGCACTTCGCATTGCGTCCGTACAACCGATGGTTGACTACAGCCTTAAACTAACCAAGGTCGACCGGGTCATCGACATTTTTCCGTCGGTGGATCTGGCCGCGAAGGGATTTTCAGTGCCGGACGCGGGCGCCCGTCCCCAAGCCTGACTTCCCTAATCAAATCGCGCCCGCGAACTTAGACGAAGTACCCTCGCATCATTAGCAACGCGAGGGTACACGTCTGTGTCGTAGACTCCTTTACTGTTTGTCGTACACCACCACGTTGTGCACGGCGTGTCCCTGCGCATCCTTACCATTGAATGTCGAGGTCCTCGTTTTCCCGTCCGCGGAGACCTTTGAGGTCACCGTCATGACCACCTGGTCGCCCTTCTTTATCGTGGTTTGGATAGTGTTAGCGTCGATGCGCTTCACCACCACCATGTCTCCATACGGAATGCCCGTAACTGGATAATCCTTGCCATCGAGTTTGGCATCGTACTGCACGTGAGTCGGGTTTCCTTCGCCGTCAGTTCCCTCAGAATCGATCTTTACGCCTTTCTCGTCGGACTCCACCTTTAGAGTTATATTCTTCGCTGCTGGCCCAGGGCTATATTTCGATTTTGCTGCGTTCATCTTCCAAGTCCCGGAATGCTGGTCGGCAACTGCCACTGTCACGCACAACGCGAGAACAACCAGCACCGACGCAGTGAAAACCACAAAGCGATTTATTCTCATGATCTAACCTCCGTGGTAGAAATTGGGGGGTACCTTTGCCAGACGTTATGTATGCAAATTAGCTGAAAGTCCAGAAGATTTTCTGGGATGTCAGGCGAGCAGAAAGAGCATTGCGACCAGGAAGTCGTGACATGCCACAAGCCGACGATGGAGGCGTTTTGGCCGGGCCCGTCGTTTTCATGTTTGATTGCCGGCGTGTGACGCAATCACCAACGGAAGCTGCAGAATCGATCCCGATCCGCGTTCCCGGGGATCGCCACAGGCGGCATCGGCGCTAACCGCAACAAATAACGCGGCAAACGACAACGTAAGAACCACCAGTCCCACGGAAGCGGCACGAAACCTAGGGCAAGACGAAGAGGCAGGGCTTATCAGTGAGCGATTCATTCTTTTTCTCCTATTTGTATTCGTCCAGTTCCGAAACGCCGTCGAGTCGGGACTTCTCGCGTGTGCGTTTCCGCAATATTGAGTGAAGGCATTCAACGGCGGGGGCTAGGCAAAGGCAATGCGCCTGACTGGGAATTCTTTTATGCCGGGAGTCAGCAGCGGCTTACACGTTCTATTCTTCGAGCTCACTCCATCTGGCGTCACGAAATTCGTCGTTATATACTTCGCGCAACGTAAGGGAACGTCCATGCCAGGTCGCGGATCATCCAATGGTGACGTGCGTTTCGGGGTTTTCGAGCTGGATGTTCAGGTTGCGAGCTGCTCAAGAAGGGCAGCAAGGTCAAACTTCAACAGCAACCCTTCGAACTGTTGCTCATTCTCCTGGAGTGGCCCGGGACGGTGGTGAGCCGGGAAGAACTTCGCAAGGGGCTCTGGCCAGCAGACGTCGATGTAGATTTCGACCACAGTCTCAACAAGGCCATCGTCAAATTGCGAGATGCGCCCTCGGCTATAAGTGGAGTTCGGGCACGCCAAATAAGGAATTTTTGGGCAACCATGGTAAGCCGTGAGGTTCTTGGGCGTCCGGTGAGAAAGTGAATAAAAACTCATGACTTCAACGGACAGCGGGGAATCGAACTCAATACAAACTGATGACGCCTGGGAACCAAATCAAAGTGGTAAATGCGAATAGACACCGATCCGCTTTACTTTCAAGACGGCATTCTTCAAGCTAAGGATGTCTTGGGAGATCATAGATGAAGATAGTCACACGGCTGATAGATGGCGTGGAAGTTGTAAAAGTTAGCGGACGCATTGAACTAGGCGAAGGATCCGCCGCGATTCGCGAAGTGGTTCGTGACCTGCTCGCTAGAGGTCGAAAGAAAATTGTTTTGGACCTCGCCGATGTCGACTACATCGATAGCGCGGGCTTGGGTGCGCTCGTCAGTGCCTTCACCAGCGTGCGAAACGAGGGCGGAGACCTAAAGCTCGTGTACCTCACAAAAAAGGTCCAGGACCTTTTGCAAATGACAAAGCTGTACACCGTTTTCGAGATCTTCGACGACGAGACCCCCGCCATAAAATCCTTCAATCAAACCGCGGCATCTACCGCATGACTAATGCGCCGTCTTTTCCAACAGTCGCATTAGATATTGCTCCCACGCCACCGCCCAGGTGTGCGTGCCATGCCCGTGCGTCTGCTCGCTGATCGGCAGCAACACGAAAGTTCCGTTCTCCAGTCGCTTGCTTTCCTTCTCGGCGATCCCCAGTTCGGGAGGATTAATGAAATCGTCAGCCGAGTTAATCCACATGACAGCGGCCGTGATCTTCTCCAGTTGCGGGGAAGGATCATAGTTACGTGAGGCATTCACCTGGTAAAGCAGGTCGTTCGCATCCAGTGCACTGGCGCGCTTCTCCGCATCGTCCACATACTTGTCCGCCGCGTCCCGGGTAGGAAGCGTCCTGTGCATCACCAGCGGAGCGCTTCCCGCAATCACAAGAATGTCTTCCGCCGTCCGCAGGCCTTCCACAGGCTCTTCCTTGTACTCGCCGCCACTCCACGCCGGGTCCTTGCGAATAGCATCCATTAACAGTTTTCGCCAGACGCGGTTACGACCGGCAATTTGCACCGGCAGGCACGCCATGGGCATCAAAGCGTCCGCAAAATTCGGATAGGTTTCGCCCCAAACAAACGAATGCATGCAGCCCATCGAGGTGCCCATGATCAACCGCAAGTGTGGTATTCCCAACCCTTCGGCAACCAGCAGGTGTTGTGCCGCCACCATATCGTCGTAATCGTATGCAGGAAAATGCGCGTGCATCCCATCACTCGGCTTCGAAGATTTTCCGTGACCAATTCCGTCCGGCAGGATAAGAAAGTAGCGATCGATATCCAGAAGTTGCCCAGGACCAAACAATGCTCCGGCGAATTGCGGCTGCAAAAATTGTTGGCCTGACCCCCCGGTCCCGTGCAGGATCAACACCGCGTTCGCAGGACGCCCTTGTGCATCGCGCGTTAACTTTCCGAGCGTCCTGTAGTGCAAACGCAACTCCGAAATTTGTTCGCCCGATTTGAACTTGAAATCGTGTGCGACATAGTCGCGCTCGGTGGTCGGATACTTGGAAGGTGCCTCTGCCTGCGCAGACACCGTTGTTGTGACAAATAATGCAACGGCAAAGAATGAGATCAGGCGCACCAAGAAAATCATTTGTCCGTACCCCGCGGCCAGCGAATTTATCACACTCTTGCGCAGCACTTTATGATTGACGAGCTGCACGGTCTGGCATGGTGCCAACCTCGCGTGCTGCAAGATTCTTAGGTCGCGGCATCAGCCGACGATGAGCGCATGCTCTAAGATTTGTGGGTCGCGGCTTTCGCCGCCACGACGAGTTGTCCGATTCGTCGGGCTTCAACCCCTGAAGTCCGTCCCGGCGCGCTCGGCGCCAGCGTATGAAATACCGTCAACCTATTTACTTCGGCGCAAAGAAGAGATAATCAGCGGTATACGGCGCTCGCACTTCCTGCCCGGCATGCGCAGCATCACATCCCGATGCAGGTGCCTTGCCTCCTTTTGTGTTAAGCCGCTGGATGGAGGTAACCTGCGCCAACACGCCTTCTCCTTCGTGGCTCACCACCTTCACGAGCAACCATGGGATCGAGTTCGCGTCGGGCGACGGCGCATTCGCCGCAGCTTTTCCCACGACCCGGCTGCCGTCACTCGCTTCCCATGATGGTCCGGCAAAATGTTTCCCAAAAGCCTTGCCGTCCTTGTCAAATAGTTGCGCGTCCGGTGCCTTCAGCGTCCAGCCAGGCTGCGCTCCATCCACTTTGCAGGAATAGATCTGATCGCCCTTAGCGTGCACCTGCACCACCAATTGCTCGTTGCCGGGCGCTCTCAACGCCTCTGGCACTTGTTGCGCCCCTGCAGGGCTGCCAAAAATCACCGCCAGTGTCACCGCCGCCGAATTCATCAAATAATTTGTGCGCAAAGGCCCTCCTGCCAGAGCATTTCCAGTATTTATAAGCATCGAAATAGATACAGATCCATTTTACCTCGCACCTTGAAAAGTTTGTGCTTAGGTTGTGATATAAACCTTCATCCAACATGACGGAAAAAATCTGGCGCAGCTGTTTTTATCTCCAGATGGCAGCTCATTTTTGTACCACAAATCATTCAGGAGCCTCACACGCGTGACCATTCGAATCATGTTGTTGTTCTTGTTCGTGGCAACGAACGCCATCGCTCAGCAATCTTCTGGTAATGCGAGCACCAATGCCAGCCCCAATGCCAGCCCCAATGCGAGCATCGACCCCGAGCACATCTTCTTCACTCAGCCCGTCAAAGGTCCCATCACCGACGTCAGCGAACCTGTCAAAGATTCCGACATCCCGCTGCATCTGATTTATGTCGAGACCAACGATGGCCTCTACGCGCCTATCGGCCTCAGAAAACCTCCAGGCCACGGCCCCTTCCCAATCATTTTATTCGCGCACATGAATGGCGGCTTAGGCGTCCCGTGGATTCGCGAGTGGACCCAGAACGGCGACTGGACGCTCGAGCAGTTCCTCAAGGCCGGTTATGCTGTGGCCTGGACGCGTTACCGCGCCGAAGTTAAGGAAGGCTATGGCACGCCGCTCGCAGAAGGGAAGCAGGAAGGCCGCCAGATTTTTAATCGCGGCCCCTTCGAATATGAAGACGCCATTTCGATTATTAAGTTCGTGAAAACCCTTCCATACGTCGACCCCAACCGAGTCGGCTATCTCGGACTCAGCCACGGCGGCGAGATGCTCATGAAAATCACCTCCGAGTATGACGGACTTCGCGCGGGAATCGCCTCCGAGCCGGCCTCGATCGATTTTCTTGCCAGACGACCCCAACCGCGAGACCCCAACGCACCGCCTCCGCCCGAGACTATGAAAGAGAACAGCGAAGAGATGCAGCGCAAAGCAGCCGAAGAATTGCGCGGTCGCATCGACATGAGCGTTGCCATGTCGCGCATAAATGCCATCAAGACCCCTATCTTCGTTCAGGGCCGCGACCGCGACCACCATCAGGACATCTTCAGACTCAACTACGAGCTTCTTCATGAAGCCGGCAAAGACGTCCAATGGAAGTCCTACGACGATGATGAACACGGGTTCGTATTCGTCAGGCGAGACCCCGACGGGGTCTACCGCCCGAATGCCGTGCAACTCCAAATCGTGAAAGACTCCATCGCCTATTTCGATCGCTACATGAAAACCCCCTAGACCTTCCCAAGAGCTCGCGCGGTTACATAGCCTTTGATGTTCTGCAAAAACGAGGCAAGCGCTAGTCCGCCCCAAAATCGCATATCAAAAGCACAATGAAATATTAACAAAGTCGCGACGGATTCAACCTTTCATTCATGTAATTCTCGCGCAAGATGGCTGCAATCCTGCGGTGTATCATGTTTAGGAAGCGGTATGTCTTTGTTACGTGAAACTGGGCTTTGATCGGGAGGGAGTAGTGTCGGAAATTAGAAGTGCCGTTTTGATGGTCCTCACGTTTATCTCTCCCGCACTAGCCTGCTCACCAACCCAGGCTATGGACGAAACCAATCCTCCCGATTACTCCTCTCAGACTCCCACTTCGCAAAGCAACCCTGCTTGTGCATCGCCCTCTGAGCCTGCGGCTGCCCCAAAAAGTGAGAATCCCGCTCCCCAGAACAAAAAGGACGATTCCGAGGGGCAGCAGAGCAAACGCATGTTCTATATTGTTCCTAACTTTGCGGCGGTGAACGCCCATACGCAGCTTCCGCCGCTGTCTACCCGCGAGAAATTCGTGCTAGCAGCGCACGATAGCCTGATGGACTACTCCTCGTTCCTCTGGACTGGAATCCTCGCAGGGCAAGCCTTGGCCCTGAATTCCGATCCAGAGTTGGGCCACGGAGCCGCCGGTTACGGCCGCTATTATTGGCGCACATTCACTGACGGAGTGTCGGGAGCTTTTTTCACCGAGGCTATCGTGCCTGCGATCACGCACGAGGACCCCCGTTATTACACCATGGGGCAGGGAAGCTTTTTCCGTCGCACGGGATACGCGATATCACGGACGTTCGTCACCAAAACTGATTCTGGAGGCAATAGCTTCAACTGGTCCGAACTGGCGGGCAATGGACTGGAAGCGGGGTTGTCCAATGCCTATTATCCACCTGAGGAGCGCGGGCTCAGTCAAACGGCGAGGAACTGGGGAACGCAGATGGAATCCGCTCTGTTGAATCACGTCTTCCAGGAATTCTGGCCCGACATCCGCAAAAAGGTTTTCCGCGCGAAATAGCTGCCAGGCAGTCACCCTAACCCACCATACGAACTTCTGATCCTACCTGGTCTCAGACGTCAAATGAGATTCTTTGACAACTCACGCATTGAATTTGCTTTGCACTGATTAACCTCTCTCATACCCAAAATCGGTATAATGCACTCCCATCGATGTCACTTTCCGTCGGCACCATACTAGGTCCCTACGAGATACTCGGTCCACTTGGAACCGGCGGAATGGGAGAAGTCTATCGCGCCAACGACCGGAGACTCGAGCGGATGGTCGCCATCAAAATTTTGCCGGCAAATATTGCCGCCGACCCAGCCGCCAAGCAGCGATTTGAGCGAGAAGCGAAAACCATTTCCAGCCTCAATCACCCACACATCTGCGTGCTGCACGATATCGGCCATCAGGACGGCGTCGATTACATTGTGATGGAGTGCGTGGAAGGCGAAACCCTCGCAAAGCGTCTCGAAAAAGGACCATTGCCGCTTGATCAGACTCTGAAATACGGCGCGCAGATTGCCGATGCGCTGGATAAAGCGCATCGCAGCGGAATCGTTCATCGCGATTTGAAACCAGGAAATATCATGCTGACGCCCAGTGGCGCAAAGCTCTTGGACTTTGGCTTGGCGAAGCAAACCTCACCGCTGGCAACTCTCGCCACCAGCACCTCCGCCTCGCCGAATTCGCCGATCACTCAACAGGGAACCATCGTAGGCACCTTCCAGTACATGTCACCGGAGCAAGTACAAGGACTCGAACTCGATGGTCGCAGTGACATTTTTTCTCTAGGTGCAGTTTTGTACGAAATGTTGACAGGCCAGCGTGCCTTCGAAGGGAAAACGCAATTAAGCGTGGCTTCGGCAATTCTGGAGAGCGAGCCCGTCCCTCTCAGTTCCATCAAGCCATTGACGCCTGTAAATGTGGATCACGCCCTTCGCCGCAGCCTCACCAAGGATCGCGATGACCGCTGGCAAACCGCGCGCGACTTTTCGAGCGAGCTCAAGTGGATTGGCGAAAACGCCAGCCGCGGGCCGATTTCCACAAGCGGCATGGAGTCGAGAATAGTGCCATCACAGTGGCGTTTATTGCCGTGGGTGCTCTGTGGTTTGCTGGCAGTGGGTATCCTAGCGGCGATCATTCTCTGGCCCGCTCGGAACAACAACTCACAGGCTAATTATTTCTATGCGCAGCTCCCGTTTACCGTGCAGTCCATGGCCATGGCGCCCGACGGCCACACTCTCGCCGTCGTAGGCAAAATAGAATCGGAGCGCGCGAAAACGTTATGGCTCTACGAGGTTGGTTCCCGGCGGGCGAGGAGCCTGCCGGATACTGACGGTGCTGGTTTCCCATTTTGGTCGCCGGACGGCAAGTCTCTAGGATTTTTTGCCGATGGCAAGCTCAAAAAGCTCGACATCGCCGGCGGACCAGTTCAAACCATCTCCGATGCACCATCGGGTCGTGGCGGAACATGGAATAAGGATGGCGTAATCATTTTCACGCCGAGCGGCCGGTTAGCAGACGGACTCTATCGAGTGTCTGCCACCGGCGGCACAGCAACGCGCATCACTATGCCTGACGCTAGCCGCGGCGAAGATAGCCACCGCTGGCCCATGTTTCTTCCTGACCAGAACCATTTCCTGTATCTGGCGGCAAACGTTTCCGGAAAAACGGAACCGGACGCCATTTTCGTCGGCGCGATGAACTCCAACGAGAAGAAGTTCATCATCAACGCCACCGGGAACGCTACTTACGTAGCTCCTGGCTACCTCCTTTTTTACCGGGACAAAACGCTTTTTGCCCAACGCTTTGATGTTGCGAAGCTGGAACTTACCGGTGAGGCAGTGCCAACCGTTACGGATATCGCTTACCTCCCGAGGATAGTTCACGCCGCATATGCTGTTTCCGACGCCAGATCGTTGGTGGCGCAGAGCGGCAGTGGTGTCGCGCTCTCCAGACTGGTTTGGTACGACCGCAAAGGAAATGAAACTGGCGCCGCAAGTAAGGCGGATGTCTATTCCAACATTGAGCTGGCGCCCGACGGCAAAACTGTGGCGCTCGACAAGACCGACGAAGAAAGTACCAACGCGGACATCTGGACCTATGACATTCAGCGAGACGCCATGAAGCGTCTCACATTTAACCCTGCCATTGATGCCATGCCCATCTGGAGTCCTGACGGCACCCGTATCCTGTTTACTTCTAGCCGCAATCAACTTTTTGGACTCTTCGTCAAGAATGCCGACGGTGGACAGGAAGAGAAGTTGTTGGACTTTGATAATCCCGACAAGGTCGATAAATATCCGTACGACTGGTCGCGGGACGGAAAGTACGTTTTGTATACGCGGGGAACAGAACTATGGGTCGCCACCTTGTCGCAATTAAAAGCCCGGGCATTCCTGGCCGTGCCGGGAACGATTAGGAACGCTAGATTTTCAACGGATGGAAAATGGGTGGCGTACGCCTCCAACGAGAGTGGCAAGTTTGAAATCTATGTGACCTCATTTCCGGGAGCGCAAGGCAAGTGGCAAGTCTCCAGCGCCGGTGGAACCCAGCCCCGCTGGCGAGGCGACACCAGAGAACTCTTCTATCTTGCACCCGACGGGAAAATAATGGCCGTAGCCCTGGGTATCGGGCCAAACTTTGACGCTGGGCCGCCGGCGGCGCTATTTCAGGCTCATGCGCGCGAATTGGTCGCCACCTCGGAGCAGGTGAGCTATGACGTAACCAAAGATGGCCAGCGATTTCTGATCAATACCCAGGTCAAGAACGCGGACACTCACCCAATGTCCGTAATCCTCAATTGGGACGCCGACCTCAAGAAAAAATAAACTACAGCCGCGACGGCCCTCGCCTTAGTTAAGGAATCTTCGCAAAGTCGTTAGACCGTTGTCTCCTTAGACGGCCATTGCCGACTTGCCGGCCGTGTTACATAAGAGATGGCGAGAAGCACCAGCAATATTAGCGGCGTGAACGCTTTCGGACCATCGTTGGCAAGATAGTGTGCAACGAATGCGGAGATCCACGCGAATGTGAATCCCGCATAGGCCCATTCCTTGAGTTTAGGCAAACCGGGGACGAGCAGTACGATCGCCCCAAGCGGTTTGGCGATCCCCAGAATAATCCGCAGTTGTTGCGGATATCCCACGTGTGCAAATCCTTGCACCGCCTGTGGACTGCCCGATAAGTAAGCGAACCCAGCAAATAAGGACAGCGCCGCCACCAGCCCGGTGCTCACCCAATAAATAATTTTGCGTGCCATGCAGGTCTCCTCCTCCTTAAAAACACGGTTAGTAGCAAGCACCGGTCACTGAATTGCACTGACCGCACGTGTAAGTCTACGACCTTTCGCGTTACAGCTGAAGGGCCGGCAGCCTAGAATTTAGACGATTTCGCTCCTAATGCGGCAGTCCGCAATGAATCATTAAAACTACGCGCAGCTTATCGCCGCAAAGTGCGAATATACGAAATTGTTATAACGAAGTGACAGTCAATTTTCATTGCGTTGACATGATTTCCGAACTCAACCTAAGATGTGCCCTACCGAATGGATAATTCCTCATCACTGATTGGCCAAACCATCTCACACTACCAAATCCTCGAACGCCTCGGCGGAGGTGGGATGGGAGTGGTGTACAAGGCCGAGGACGTCCGCCTGCACCGCTTCGTCGCGCTAAAGTTTCTGCCTGACAGCGTGGCGAGAGACCCGCAGGCTTTAGCACGATTTCAACGAGAAGCCCAAGCGGCGTCTGCCCTGAATCATCCAAACATCTGCACCATTTATGACATTGGCGAAGAAAACGGCAAAGCATTTATCGCCATGGAATTTCTGGAAGGGAAGACCCTTAAACACGCCATCTCCGGCGGCCCAATGGAAGTCGAGGAATTGCTCGAAGCGGCGATTGGCGTTGCCGCGGGACTAGACGCCGCACATTCCAAGGGCATCGTGCACCGCGACATCAAGCCCGCCAATATTTTCGTAACGGAAAAGAAGCACGCGAAAATTCTCGACTTCGGCCTGGCCAAGGTCAAAGCGCCAAAAGGTATCCCGCAGACCGCGAACACCATGGCGACACTAGGACACGATGAGGAACAGTTGACCAGTCCCGGAAGCACCTTGGGAACGGTGGCTTACATGTCGCCGGAGCAGGTGCGCGGAAAAGAACTTGATGCCCGGACGGACCTTTTTTCTTTTGGCGCTGTCCTTTACGAGATGGCCACCGGAAAGTTGCCCTTCCGCGGCGATACGTCCGGACTGATCTTCAAGGCGATTCTGGATGCTACGCCAACGCCTCTCGCGCGAATGAATCCGGACTTGCCCGCCGAACTGGAGCGCATCATTAATAAGTCCATTGAGAAGGACCCGGATCTGAGATACCAATCCTCTGCGGACATGCATTCCGATTTGAAGCGCCTGAGGCGCGACACCGACTCGGGCAGACTTTTCGGTTCTGGCAAAGCCGCAGCACAGGAAGCCGTGGCCGCAGTCGAAAGTGCGGAACGCTCGAAAGCGTCAGCAGGAAGCAAAAGACTTTGGACAGGCCTGGTCGCGACGATTGTGATGATCGCGGGTGTAGGGTACGTGGCCTACCACTTCGGAGCGGGATCGAAGAACCCAGTCGGACCGACAAAAATTGCGCAGATCAGCCATTGGGACAAACCTATGGATCAAGCGCGACTCTCTCCAGACGGTCACGCCGTAGCATTCAGTTCGCCGGTCGGAGGGGTGGAGCAGGTCTTTCTCATGCTGGCCTCGGGAGGCGAAGCGCTGCAATTAACGAATGACGAGACGGACAAGTTTGTAACCAATTTTTCGGCGGATGGCACCGAGATTTATTACCGGCGCGTATTTGGCAAAGATGAATCCTGGTCGGTACCAACGCTGGGAGGAAGCCCCAAGCGAGTCGTTGCGGGGTTCGCAGTAGCACCGTCAGCCGATGGAAAGTCGCTCTATTACACCAAAGCGGCCAGCAAGACTATCTACCGCGCAGACCGCACCGGCATGGGAGAAGAATTGGTATTTGCGTTGGATCCGAAATCGTCGGGCATTGCCCGCATCATGCCGTTTCCGGATGGCAAACGCTTGTTGGTATTGACCGCGAGCGGAATTTCGACCGTCGAAGGGGTTCAGGTGTTCGTCGTGGATGTAGAGAAAAAATCCGCGGAAGACCTCGTAAATATTCAAGGGAATCCCAGCGACGTCGTTTGGCAGGAGCCGGGAAAAAGCATCCTGCTTAGTCGAACGATGAATGGTTTAACCAATATCTGGAAGTTGAATCTGGCCGATAAATCGATAACCCAGGTCACCTCTGGACCCGGACCGGACCACTCGCCCATGCCGGATCCAGCCGGCCGGGGCCTTTTTCTTGTGAACGGAAAGTCCACGGGATACCTGACCGTTTACAACACGCGCACGAAACAGTACCTGGATATCGCCGGCGAAAACGCTACGCAACCGGTGCTCTCACGGAACGGGAAAAGGCTGATGTACATCACCTTTCCGTCGCGCGACCGCAACGAATTGTGGGTGGCCGACGTGGACGGAAACAATAAGGCTCGGCTGGCGCAAGCTGTTTCGATTGCCACCGGCTTTTGGTCGCCGGACGATTCTCGAGTTTCGTTTTTTACGGAAGAGCCCGGTAAGGATGCACAACTCTATGTTGCGAATCCGGACGGTACTGGGTTGCATGCCTTGAAGTGGAGGAGCGCTACGACACCGCAGGCGCTCGGTTGGAACGCGGATCAAAAAACCATGTTCATGAATGGTTGGGAGAAGGCAGCGAAGACCGGGTCCATTTGGCAGCAAAGCGTGGAAGGATCGGAGCCGGAAAAGCTTACCGACAGCTGCGGCTTCGCTTTCGATGCTTCCGCAGACGGGAAATATCTGCTGAGTTTGATCGTGGGCGGCGACAAAATTGGGATTTATGCATTTTCGATGTCCGATCGATCCTGCACGATGCTGGTGCCGGGCGTGGTGACCTTTGGGGTGAATATCGAGAAGGACGGCAAGTCCTTCTTGTATGCCTTGCCGGGGAAAAAAGATGTGACCATTTACCGGCAAAGGTGGGAAGCGGGAAAGGCCGTGGGCCAGCCGCAGGTGGCGCTGAAACTGCCATTCGCCTTCCCGCTGGTTGCAGGCGGCAACGCATATGACTTTTCGAGAGATCTTACTTCAATTGTCTATGCGCGCTATAGCGGACACGCGGATCTGTATCTCCTAACTCAACAATGATCCGCAACCAATAGGTTTCCACTCTGTAAGCGCTCGCCCAGCGCGATCATCCGCGCCGCCTGCTTTTTCCTTGACAGTCTAGGAGAGTTGGCCATACATTCCTAGTTAATCTAGGGGAGAGAACGCCCGTGCAAAAACAGCTCGACCTTCTGCAAGGCACTCTCGACATGCTCATCCTCAAGGCCGTTTCCCTCGGCCCGCTGCACGGTTATGGCGTCCTCCTGCGTATCCAGCAAGTCTCCAAAGAGCGCCTCGAGATTCAACAAGGCTCGCTCTACCCGGCGCTATATCGATTGGAGCACCAGGGCTGGATCACTAGTGAATGGGGCGCGTCGGAGAATAATCGCAAAGCCAAGTTCTATCGCCTTACCGCCGCAGGCAAACGCAAACTCCAAGCGGAAACAGAAAACTGGAATCGCATGGCGGACGTCATCGCCGGAATTCTGGGCACGAGGCCCGAGGAAATATGACCGTCTGGAGCCGTTTTGTTTCTTGGCTACAGGCCACACTGCGCCGCTCTCGCATGGAGAGCGCCATGAGCGAAGAACTCTATTTCCACATTGAGGCTTACGCGCAAGATCTGGTACGCAGCGGCGTTCCTTACCAGGAAGCAATGCGCCGGGCCAAGCTCGAGTTCGGTGGAGCGGAGCGCGTCAAAGAGGAATGCCGCGAGGCGCGCGGCGTCCGCTTCCTCGAAACTCTGTTTCGCGACACCCGCTACGGCCTGCGCGCGCTGCGCAAAGCTCCCGGCTTCACGGTCGTCGCCGTTCTCACTCTTGCTCTGGGCATCGGTGCGAACAGCGCGATTTTCAGTGTGATCAACGGCATTCTTTTGAAGACGCTGCCGTATCCACACCCGGAGGAACTGATCGATCTGCACCTCACAGCTCCCGGCGTGAACTTCCCGGACGCCGATCCAGCGCCGTTCCTATATTTCACGTATCGTGAACAGAGTCGAACTTTCCAAAGCATCGGGCTCTACAGATGGAATAGACAAAGCGTCACGGGGTTGACCGAGCCGGAGGAAGCACAATGCCTCAACGTAACCGCCGAGGTGTTGCCGATCCTCGGGGTGCAGCCTGCTCTGGGCCGCTGGTTTTCGGAAAACGACGCGGCCCCAGGTAACCCGCAAACCGCCGTTTTGACCTATGCATGGTGGCAGGCACGATTCGGCGGGGACCGCTCCGTGATTGGCCGCCACATCATGGTCAACGGCATTTCACGCAATGTCATTGGCGTGATGCCCGCGAGCTTCCGCTTTCTCGATCGCGATGCCGCTTTCTTGCTCCCGCTGCAGTTCGATCGCACCAAAGAGTTTCTAGGCGGCTTCGATTATCCGGGAATCGCGCGTCTGAAGCCTGGCGTGACCATCGAGCAGGCCAGTGCCGACGTCGCGCGAATGATTCCCATTGCGCTGCACAGCTTTCCTCCCCAACCCGGCTTGACCGTCAAGGAATTTGAAGACGTGCGGCTCGCTCCGAAGTCGCGATACCTTAGCCAAATGCTCATCGGCGACATTGGAAAAACGCTATGGGTGCTGATGGGCACCGTCGGAATCGTCTTGCTGATCGCCTGCGCCAATGTCGCAAATCTTTTACTTGTTCGCGCCGAAGGACGACAGCACGAACTCGCCATTCGCGCGGCACTGGGCGCACGTTTCTGGGATATCGCTCGCGCGCTGCTGATAGAAAGTGTCGCGCTCGGATTGTTCGCCGGCGTGCTCGGCCTGGGGCTCGCCTATGGCGCGATTCGCGTGCTGATTTCCATAGCTCCGTCGCATCTGCCGCGATTGAACGAAATTGCCATCGACCCGGCGGTGGTCGCCTTCACGCTTGGCGCCGCGCTCCTGACCGGATTGTTGTTCGGCATGATTCCGGTGATCAAATATGCCGGTCCGCGAATCGAAAACGAGCTGCGCGGCGGCGGACGTGCCTCTACTCAGAGTCGGGAGCGCCATCGGGCTCGCAAGGTGCTGGTGGTGGCGCAGGTAGCCCTCGCGCTGGTCCTGCTGGTCGGCTCCGGATTGATGATCCGTACCTTTCAAGCGCTGCGCAAGGTCGATCCTGGATTCGACCCACGCGATGTACTGACTCTGCGAATCGCCATTCCGGAATCCCAGGTGAAGGATGCGACCGCCGTGATTCGCTTGGAGCAGGGAATCGTCGAAAAGATTCGCGCCATTCCGGGTGTTGCATCCGCCGGACTCACCACCGTAATTCCCACCGAGCGTGCCGGGCACGACTTGATCTATGCGCGCGACAAGTCTTACGAGCGAGGCGTGCCCCCACTGCGCCTATTCAAATTCGTGTCACCCGGACTACTTGCCGCCATGGGCGACCGTCTCATCGCTGGCCGCGAGTTTACCTGGACGGATAGCTACGAGCGCCGCCCCGTGGCCATGGTCTCCGAAAATCTCGCCCGCGAACTCTGGCAAGACCCGCAGCGCGCGCTCGGCAAACAAATCCGCGAGGACCTCAAGGGGCCCTGGCGCGAAGTGATCGGTGTCGTGAACGATGTGTGCGATGACGGCGTGCAGGAAAAAGCGCCCGCTGCTGCATATTTTCCGCTGCTGATGAACGACTTCGAGGGCGATGCTGTTGCCGTGCGGCGTTCGGTTTCCTATATCGTGCGCAGTAAACACGCCGAATCGCAAAGTTTGCTGGCCGATGTGCGCCAGGCGGTCTGGTCCATGAATCCAAATCTTCCGCTCGCGAACGTGCGCAGGCTTCAGGAAATTTATGACACATCGCTCGCCCGAACCTCATTCACCCTGGTCATGCTGGCGATCGCGGGAGCCATGGCGCTGCTGATCGGCTTGGTCGGAATTTACGGCGTGATTTCCTATGCCGTCTCTCAACGCCAGCGCGAGATCGGCACCCGCATCGCCGTCGGCGCTCAGCAAAGCGACGTAATGAGACTCATCCTAAGCGAAGGAATGTCGTTGATTCTGATTGGTCTGGGCGTCGGTTTGGCGGTATCACTGGCTTCTACCAGATTTTTGTCCAGCTTGCTCTTCGGCGTGACCGTGACGGATCCGCTCACCTTTGCGGGCGTCATCATTCTGCTCGCACTTGTAGCCCTCGCCGCCTGCTACGTCCCCGCGCGCCAGGCCACGCGCGTTGACCCCATGATCGCTTTGCGATACGAGTAGTCCGCCCCACTTTTTGTGCAACTCCCCGAGCGCGCTCTTAGGTACGCCAAAACTCCTGTTGACGGCCAAAAGAATTTTACTACAATCTCTTTTCTCATGTTGCCCGTCTAAAGGAGTGTATGCCGTCTTCCAAAAGTGAAGTTCTGCAGGGAACACTGGATTTGCTGGTGTTAAAGACGCTCGATTCCCTGGGGCCGATGCACGGCTTCGGAATCGCCTTGCGGATACAACAGGTCTCCAAAGACTTGCTGCAACTAAACCAGGGAACGCTGTATCCCGCCCTCCTGCGTTTGGAGCAACGCGGCCTGATCTCCTCCAAGTGGGGCGTTTCGCAAAATAACCGCAAGGCCAAGTATTATTCGTTGACTCGTGCTGGACGCAAGCAGCTCGAGCAGGAAGTGGAGAGTTGGGGTCGCATGTCCGCGATGATCAACCGGGTGCTAAAGACAACCTAGCCATGCGCGAATTTTTCCGCACGCTCATCCACCGGCTCACTGCGCTCTTTCGGCGCCAACGCGTGGAAGATGAACTGGACGAAGAACTGCATTCCCACGTGGAGATGGCCACGGAAGCGAACCTAAGCAAAGGCATGAGTGTAGAGGACGCCCGGCGCGAAGCGCTGCGTAGCTTTGGCGGGGTTGAGCAAACCAAGGAACTCTACCGCGATCAACAAGGGCTAGCCCTGATCGAGTCCACTTTCCAAGACCTGCGATTCGGCTTACGGATGCTCCGGCGAAATCCGGGTTTTTCTGTCTTGGCGATCCTTTGCTTAACCCTGGGCATCGGCGCAAACGCGGCTGTGTTTAGTTGGGTCGAAGGAATTTTATTCCGTCCTTACCCGGCGGTCAGCCACCAGGAGCGGCTGCACGCGCTTACCGGAACGGCACGCGGCGACGCTGGCCATACGGGTCTTTCTTGGCCAGATTTCGTCGATCTGCAGAGGAGCAGCAGGCTTTTTGATTCATTCTTTGTGAGCAAAATCACCGGCACTACTCTCAGTATCGGTGACCGTGCCGAGCGCACCATAGGGAGCATCGTATCGGACAACTATTTTGACGCCATCGGGGTTCGTCCGATTCTTGGCCGCGGATTCGAGCCGCGCGAGGACGTAGGACGAAACGCCCATCCCGTGACGGTGATCAGCTACCAGCTATGGAAAGGGCACTTCAATGGCGATCCGCAAATTATCGGAAAAACGCAGCGACTCAATGGCGTGATCCACACGATTGTGGGTGTCGCGCCGCAAGGTTTCTATGGGACCTTCGTCGGCTGGGGGATGCAGTTTTGGGTCCCAGCGTCGATGGAGGAAGTGTTTGAAGCCGGCGGTTACAAACTGGAGGATCGTGGCGCGCGTTGGATTGAAGCCTTCGCACGGCTCAAACCCGGTGTCACTATCGCGCAGGCACAGAACGAAGTCTCTTCCGTCGCGAAGCGTTTGGAAGCCGATTTTCCGGCCACCAACCGAGGACGCAGCGTAAAGCTGTGGGCCCTATGGCAAACACCATTCAACAACGCGGGTACTTTGCTCCCCACGCTCGAAGTTATGCTCGCGGTGGTCGTTTTTGTCCTGCTCATCGCGTGCGCAAATGTCGGCAATCTGTTGTTAGTCAGATCGTTCGCGCGCCGCCATGAAATGACCGTGCGGCTCGCCATCGGCGCGGGCCGCGGCCGCATCGTGAAGCAGCTCTTCACCGAAGCGCTGATGCTATCGGCTTTTGGAGCAGCCGGCGGACTCCTCGTTGCGCACTGGTGCCGTCACGCGCTGGTCCTGCTCTTCCCGTCGCGGGCTGGTGTAGCGATGCATTTACCGGGAGAGATTGATTGGCGCGTTTTGCTATTGAGTGCCGGCGTTTGCCTGGTCGCGACACTTCTGCTCGGGTTGGTTCCTGCAATGCAGACGAGCAAGATCGATCTTGCCGGCGCGTTGAAAGCCGACTCTTCAGGGGTTGTGGGGAGCAGCGGGAGAGCATGGGTGCGCGCAGGCCTGGTTGTGGTGCAAGTAGCGCTGAGTTTCGTTTTGCTCGTGGGCGCGGGGCTCCTGATACAGAGCCTGCAGAAAATTCGAAATTCCAGTCCCGGTTTTTCGACGTATGAAGTACTGTTCACGGCCGTCGACTTGGTGTCGGCGGGATACGATGCGCAGCGCGCGCAAAATTTTCAGGACCAGCTGCTTGATCGGGTCAAAACCCTGCCGGGGGTTAAGTCCGCGGTTTTTGCGTGCATGACGCCGCTGAGCTATGGAAGTTTTTCTTCCACGCCGATTTCCGTGGATGGCTATGAAGTTCCACCTGAGGAGCGGCCCACTGTGGAGTACAACGAAGTAGGTCCGGAGTATTTCGCGACCATGGGGATCCCTTTGGTGTCCGGCCGCGAATTTACTCGTGCCGACGACGAACGAGCCGCTCTGGTAGCCATCGTGAATGAAACGATGGCTGCACAATATTGGCGCGGCAGAAATCCGATTGGCGAGCGCGTGCAGGTCAAGGACCGATGGATGCAGGTCGTCGGCGTGGCAAAAGATTCTAAGTATCGAAGCGTGCGGGAGACCGCGAAGCCATTTTTCTATGTGCCGCGGCGGCAGAATTTCTCCGTTGGGGCGGGATTGTTTATTCGAACGCCGCTGAGCCCGGAAACGGTAGCGGCGGTTCTAGCTCGCGAGGTGCACGCGCTGGATGCGAACCTTGCCCCGTACGAATTGATCACGCTGCAAGAACAGATGGATCGCTCGACATCTCCGCAGCTCGTGGCCGTAACTTTAGTGAGCGTCTTAGGTGCGTTGGCGCTGCTGCTCGCTATTATCGGATTATACGGCGTGATGGCGTACACCGTGTCACAGAGCACACGCGAGCTGGGGCTGCGCATGGCGCTCGGCGCTGGCGCTTCGAATTTGTTGCGGCTGGTGATATCGCGCGGCTTGGCGTTAATGGCCGGCGGGGCGCTTCTCGGTGCCGCCGTGGCACTCGGATTGACGCGATTACTCGGAAAGCTTCTCTACCACGTAAGCCCGCGCGACCCACTCGCGTTCGGGGCGGCCTTCGCAGTGATGGCTATCGCTGGGTTGGCAGCGTGTTTCTTACCAGCTTGGCGCGCGACACGCACTGATCCAGCCGAGGCGCTACGCAATTGATTTTCTACATCCGAATTTTAACCTCCCGACGAAACTTGACCCAGTGCGCAGCCCAAAACATAGCCGTTAGGCACGAACGCGAGCTTCCAGAATTCTTCGTTCTCCCACGGGCCTCTGTTTTGGATCGACTAAGTCGTCTCAGTCTCGATACATTCGACGCTGCATATCGACCACGACGCATAGGTGAGTAACCTGAGGGCAGCAGTGGAGGTGCCTATGAGGGACATCGACATTACCGCAGAAAATGCCAAGGCCCTGCGCGAATTGTTTCGCCAGTCGATAGAAACTTACAGTGCATTCGAAAACTTGCAGAAATTAATAAACGAGACAGTCCACGGAGATTACTGGACCCATGCATTCGGGGGAATTCGCGGCGCTTTGCAGAGGCACCGACCGCATCGAAGTGGTGGCCCATGCTGAATACCTGAACGATACAAACAAGATTAGGCGGTATGCGAGTGTCCGAAAACCTCGTTCGGAAATAAGCCCTGCCGTCCTTAACCAGATAGCGGAGCTTCTCGTTTTCCACAGGATTGTATTTGGCGGAGTCAATTTCGTCTTGCGCCATTACCGCTGACTGATAAAATCCGTCCAAATGGTTTCCGCGGTCGAGACAATTTTCAACGTCGACGAACTTCGAGCGCAACTGCGCAAGATGGACGACGTAAAACTCTGCGAGTTCGGTGAAGCCGCACGACACATGACCACGCGAAGGGCCAGCTTGGGCAAGCCGCCTCTGCCGGTTTACGCCGTGCAGCTAAAAGAGGCTACGGCTGAGTGGAGACGCAGGCATCCCAAGAACTGGCAGTCAGAGTCTGTGAAGGAACAGCACTCCTAGCCCGAATCCTGTGGAAGTTGCTCTGGTCCACGCAGCCGTTTATTTCTAGCCAACTCGTCTTCTGCCTCTCATCTTTTATTGCTCGTCGGCCTCCGCCTTCTCGGCCGCTCCCGGCGTAAGCGTCCCGAATAATCCATTGACCTCGCCGTCCGGACCGGCAGTAAAAAATAGCGTAGTGGCCGGCCCAGCAGCGCCATCGTTACCGAACCTTAGTGCCCACAATCCGTCAATCTTCAAAGTGCTTCCGTCAGGCTTCTTCATGTTGCCTAGAAAATCGCCAGTCACGGGATTAAACGCAGAAATATTATCGCCGCGGAAGTTGCCTATCAGGATGGTGTTGCTGAACTCACCGAAATTCGGCGTGGCCCATACAACGCCCCAAGGCGCATTGAACCAATCGCCATGCTCAAGCCGCTGCTGCAACCGGCCATGGCGGTCGAACACATCCACGAAGCCGTCGCCCGGCTCGCCTGGCTTTGGCGGATCGTGCCTGGCCGGATCCTGCTTGGCATAAGTTATGTAAATGTTTGGTCCGACCCCCTGAACATTGAATGGCGCGAAGTTACGGGGAATGCGCTCGTCTTCAAATTGCTCCGAAAGGCGGACTTGTTTGAACGTCGTGTCGAACACATCGATCCGGCCGCTGCGGAAATTGGCCGCCAGAATAAATTTGTGGCCATCGATCTCCGCGATGGTGGCTCCCTTATAAACCGCCCCATTCCCGGCAGCGGGCACCCGGGAGTTGTCTTTCACGATGACCGCAGTCGCGCGGTTCACTCCGGGATTCCAGCCTTGCACCGTCCCGTCTTCTGTAACGAAAATGAAAATGGCCGGCGCTTTTGGCGCGAGAAGGAAATCGGTTGGGCTACCATTAAACATAACCCCCGTCGGAGATCCCGGAGGATTTTGGCTGGGCGCGTTCGGGATTTTTACAAACTCATTGGGCGCAGGATTGATTGGAACGATGCTCGCTGCCCCGGTTGTTGGATCGATCGAATAAAGAGTCGACGTGCCACTCGCATTGTTCGAAACCCACCAAGGACTGCTCGGACTGGCAACCAGTCCCCAGGCATTCTGCAAGTTGGGATCATTCACTGGAGCATTCCCAGTGTTGGAGACCAAATTTGTTTGCGTGTACTGCTGCGCGAGCACCGAGCTCGGAAGCGCACACGTCGCCAAGCCAAGAGCTACAACCCATTTCATGAACGTAACCTTATCCTTCATTCCTTTGCCTCCGTTTTTCTCGTTACACCGTGTTTTGCGGAATCCTGAACTGAGCGTGGACGAGCCGGAGGGGCCGTAAAGGGCGTAAGGAAAAAAAGTGCCAGTGGCCGCTCCGAATCGATCAACACGATAGCGACATACGCATCGGCGGTTGTCATCGGCTCGTAACTTTTCTGTCGTATCCCTGTCAGGCACGCGGCGCGCGCTTAAGTGACTAGAGGACTCTGGGTGGCCTTCTCTTTGTGGTTTTTGGAAAAGGGGGCTGCTGTTCTCTAATTCGTTCTATTTTGAAGGGTGCCCAGCAGCTATATTTTTTAGATTAACGCGCAGCGGGTTTCATTCCGGCCCCGAGGCTCTCGGCGCGCTTACCAATCGTTTTCAACATTGTTTCCAGGCTGCGCAATTCTTTCGGGCTCGCATCGGCAAATACTTTTCCGATTTCCCCAGCGTGTATCCAAAAAATCGGAACGATCAATTGTTTGCCCTTTCGTGTGAGCGATACGACCCGGACGCGTCGGTCTTCAGGACTCTCAACCCGGCTTACCAGGTCCTTATCAACGAGGCGGTCGACAGCCACGCTGATCGATCCGGGCGTAAGATTCACTTTTGGGCCGAGCGTATTCACTGGCAAAGGCCCCTTGTTCAGCAGCGCCTCAAGTATCCGGAAGTCGGTGTCGCTGAGTCCCGTCGTTTCAATTCCGGCATAAAGATATTTCGAGGCCGCCAGGAAAGCCTTAGCCCATACGGGCCAACAGTGAACCGGGTCTGGAGCGTTCTTGTCCATGATCAAAGTATTTTGACCTTTTTATATAACCGGTGACCATCATGATGTATCTATATCAATAGAATGGTCATCAATAGATAGTGCCAGGATATTTGTTGAAGCGGCGATCGGCTTTTAAGGTCTGCTAAAACGCCGCATCCGACAAAGAAAGACAGGCTGATATGCGTGCAATGAGAGCGGAAAAATTCAGTGGGTTA
>DASYJM010000051.1:0-3162 GCA_035996445.1 Candidatus Acidiferrum sp.
ACTCCGCTTCCACGCACAAGAATTTCGCCATCGTCCGCCAGCTTGACTTCGGGCCCCGGTAAAACTTTTCCAATCGAGCCTCGGCTGGTATGGAAGGGGTGGTTCAAGCTGATCAGCGAAGTAGTTTCAGTCAGTCCGTATCCCTGGATAACCGCGTAACCCAGAAGATGCCAGAATTCTTCGGTCTTCAGATCGAGGGCAGCGCCCCCGCTAATGATGGCCCAGAATTTCCATCCGAACTTTCGCCGCACATCGCGGAAAGTCCAGCAGCGGCGCAAAAAATGTTGGCTCGCCGAGGCGGTATAACGGGCGGCAAACTCGGCCTCACGACCCTCGTCCTCCAAGTCGCGCTCGATCTTTTGCTTTAATGATTCGATCATCCGCGGCACTACCACTAGGACCGAGACATGCTCCCGCCGGATGGCGGCAATGATTTCGGTAGGATTGAATGTGTTTTCGAAGACAACGACGCCACCAAGCAGGGGTGGAAGAAAAACTCCAAGAAATTGCCCGAACACATGGCTCAACGGCAGCAGATTCAAGAACCTGACTGGATGCACCAATTTCTCATACTTCAGATATTTTCTAATCTCACCTTCGATTGGAGTGATGTTTCCGATCACATTCGCGTGTGTGATTACGACTCCCTTTGGCTCAGCTGTAGTGCCTGAAGTGAAAACGATTTCCAGCGTGTCCGAAGCCTCAATTTTCACCGGCCGAAAGCGTTCGCTCGAATGCTTCGCAAGCGTGGAAGCGAGATCGACAGGATCGATGGTGGCAACGCTGCCGCAGTCTGTACCCGCTGGCGCGACAGTTTTTTCGAAAATGTGTGCGCGCTCGCGCGAACACAAAACGAGCCGGGTGGAAACCTGCGCACTGATACGGCGCGCGAAATCTGGGCTGCTCTGATCGTCGATGGGAACTGTGATTGTTCCACAAAGCGCACAACCCAAGAATGCTGCCACCCACTCTGCACAGTTTGAGCTCCACAGCAAAACCGCATCACCCTTGCCGATGTTCCGCGCCTGAAGTTCGCGTGCGAATTGGTACGCCACGCGCGCGACGCGACGGTAGTTCCACCGCTCATGGCGGTATCCGCGCGGAAACACGTAGGCGCAGTCGTCGCCCCACCGCTCGAAATCATCCAAAGTATCCAGCAGGGTTTCCCGCATAATCTCGTTTCCCAGTACAAGGACAGACGACGGATTATTATTAACACTCTAATGCAGCTTTATTGGTCTTATAAGGTAAGCGGACCTCGTGGCCGTGCTTCGAGGACTATGCTGGGAGCGATGATGCAATTGTTTACAGCGCCACAGCGTTTCGTTTTTCTTGCCGTTGCAGTCAGCCTCTGCGGACTGGTCTCCTGCCAGCCGCCCGCGTCGACGAATGATGCGCCGCGGGTCTCGTCCACCGAACGTGCCGGAATGGGAGGTCATTCGGCTCATGGCGCTGTGCGCGACCTGAGCCGCGACGAGGCTGCCGGTGGACACATTCTTCGCAAGCATGTTGGGCAGTCGGATGACGAACTGCGCGACCGCCTGCGCCGGGAACGTCGCATCACGGGCGCGTCGACATATACTGACCGCGCGATCGCCGAGCGCGCGGTTGGCGAAGCAATCGCACAGTCGCAGGATCGTATCGAACGATGGCTGAGGCGGGACGGCGGGCATCCGAATCTAGCGGTCGATTACGATAGCCCAGTTCCGATCGGACGGACTATAAATCGGGGTGAGAGCGAGTCGCGCACGTGCGCTCACGCGATTGTCGTACTAAAATACTCAGGGACAAACGATTACTATGTGTTGACATCTTATCCGGAGTGCCGCTCATGAGTTCCAATCCGAAAGCGGATATCACCGCCGTCAACTTTCCCGCGCTGCATACGTTTTTGCGCGGATACTTCCATGAAGACGTTGCCGATGAATATGGAACGCCGCCCGAGGCAGCCGACCAGTTTTGCGAAGACGCCGAAACCGACGAGCGTATCCCGGTAGCGCGCGAGTGGCAGCAACTTGCGGAAATGACCCATGCGCAGCCTGCCGCTCTGAATGCGGCGTTAAAGAAACTGGGCAGTGCGATCCGGCTGAACGAGGAAGAAATTCCGCAGGTAGATGCAATCTTCGCGCGCTGTCTCGCGATCAAGTCGCATCGGCGCGTCGCCAACGATAGGTAATGTCGCCCGCCTCGCGATTCCTTAAAAAAGTTAAACTCTGCCAACTCCCAACGCATCCGCCACGCGATTGATGTAGTTGAACCACGAGGCGATCAGCGTGATCTGCAAAATACCCTGATCGTCGAATCCAGCGGCTCGCAAGGTCTCATGATCGCTTTTCGTAACTTTGGTCGCATCCTTCGTGAGTTTGACCACGTACTCCACCATCACTCGCTCTTGCGGAGTAATCCGCGCAGTAGTGTAATCACGTTCCAGCGCTTCGACCAGCTCCTTATCGAGCGTAACGCGACGCAGAAACTCTGCGTGAGACTCGATTCAATATACGCACCGGTTGGTCACCGAGACCATCGTCGCGATCATCTCGTGATGACGCCTTTGCAACGGAAGATCGGGTGACATCAGCGCGCCAAAGGTGGAAAAGGCATGATGCAGGGCCTGCGGAATTAGAGAATGCGAGGCCACAATCTGCGACCCGCCGCCTTCCGCAGGATGTATGGGAACAGAATATTCGGCCGGGTAAAGAGATTTTTGACCCTCCATGGCCTGCCGCAATTCGTCACTCGCTTCCGCGAAGGGAATGGTTCGAATCCAAGTCATAAATTAGATTAATCTTCCCCCGCGTCACGAGGAGGCATTGAATTGCGGCGCGCATTGAAGCTACGCGTGCCGCGCCCGATTGCCAATAGTAGGAAAATGTTAGCCATACCGGGCGATCACGGCTGGCTGCTGATAGCATTAACTCGTATCGCCATAAGAGCCATAGATAAAGTTTTCTTAATTATTTTTCATCCGCATTTTTGCTAGGAGTTTTGCTCAGGAGAATTTGGATGCCGCAAGATACCTTGACCATTACCGACAACCGAACCGGACAAAGCTACACTCTCCCCATCGAGAAGGGGACGATTCGCGCGATGGACCTGCGCAAGATCAAGACCGGTGCTGACGATTTCGGCTTGATGACCTACGATCCGGCGTTCATGAATACG
>DASYJM010000052.1:0-11542 GCA_035996445.1 Candidatus Acidiferrum sp.
GCATAACTCGCAATTCGTTAACAATCGATTGGGCGATTTCATCTTTCATGTTGGACTCCTTTGATCAAGTCTTCATTATCTCCGACGGGTGTCAGATACCGGTCACTCTTTTAGAATCTGGAGCGGGCGACGGGAATCGAACCCGTATCTAAAGCTTGGGAAGCTTCTATACTGCCATTGTACGACGCCCGCTCATTCCTCTAGTTTGTTGATTATATACAACTAAGCGACTGCCGGTACAGCGCGGCCGTCCTCCAATAACTTCCATATTTTCCAATTCCATCTTGGAGATCGCCTCTTGCATCTTGTCGAGGGCGTGCGGGCGGCGAAGTTGTCGTGGGTTTACGTGCTGAATAATGATGTAGCGCTGGAGCTTAACACTCTCCACACCTTGATTTGGCACTTCGAAAATCCGCAGGTGTTCGGAGTGACACGCTAAGTATATGACTTTGCTACGGGCCAGCTTCGTGGAGCCGGGCACCTTGGGGAATCCCACAGGGGATTTCTATGCGTGCATGAGCGTTATTATGTGCGCGGTTTCGAGGCGTGCCTTATCTTACATTATGGGGGAGCGGCGGGCCCATACTTTACGACCGGAATAAGTTTCTAGCGATCGGGGGGTTTGGAGACCTCTTCGCGCCGTTTGGCTGGAAATCTGCGTGAGGGCATGGAAGCAAGGCTTTGTGGGAGGGCGCCGCCCGGAAGTACGCGCGTACGGGGAAGATGTGGCGCTCTTACTTGCCCATACTCGCCTCGCGCTGGGTTAATCGTTCCGATGGCCGATTAACGGAGGATGTGATCAGGACGATTAAGGAATAATTCAGCATTCATATCGGTGAATGGGCTTCCCATTGGGCCCCAAAAAGGAGCGAGAGGATTCGGAAACGGAGACAATTGGAGAGATGCTCCCGCCGACCTCGGAGCCCTTTCACCGCAAACGAGAGGAGTTCCAAGCAATCTTGTAGTAGCGTTGCTTGAACTTAATGCGTTCAGAAGCGGATACCAGCGAGAATAACGAATAAAGCGACCATTTGCGAAGTATACGTGCGCGATCCATGAAATAGATACCTTTGGAGTGAAGCGACCCGTAGAACTTTCGTAGGTAAAGGTATTTGCTGTCAAAGAAGAACGAAACGGAACTTGGCGATCTGGATTTGCCTCCGATATGGGTAATGGTTGCGCCAGGAAACAGAAAGCACGGTGTTCGGCGATTCCTTAAGGTGTGGGCAAGCGCCGTATCCTCGAAAAAAAGGAAAAAATCCTCGTCAAAGAGCGTCGGCGGCGGTATGACGGATCGCCGTATCAGGAAAAACGCGCCCATCACGCCATCCACCCTCAGTGGCGCTGTCGCCTTGGCTATTTTCAACTTTGAATACCTTGCCAGAATTTTGGCAAACCAGTTCGCATAATGCGAAAAAAGAGAAAGTTGGAATACCATTCCCTGGTCGCGCCCGTCCGCATAAGTGATCCGCGGGGCGCAGACTCCGACATCGTGGCGCTCTTCCAGGAAGCGCCAAAGTTTGATCAACGCTTCACGGTTGAGGATAACGTCCGTATTTGTCACACACACGTATTTGCTGGCTGTAGCCGTCACGCCCCGGTTGATGGCACGCCCGTAACCGATATTTCTCCCGGTTTGAAGATAGATAATCTCCGCGCGAGATTGCAAAAATTCCTGCGATCCATCCCGGGAATCATTGTCCACGACGGTGAAGGTGAACGTAAACGGCACATCGAGGCTGTTGAAGAAATTGGTCAACTGACTTACGCACTCCAGCGTGTTGTAATTAACCGTGATAAACGCAATATCAACTGGCAAAACTGAACGCTCCTGCTTCAATTTCGGATAGCCGATTCGCTTACGCGAGGCGTACAGACGGAGGGAAAATCAAGCTCGAACTCGATCCAGCAAGAGTGGATTCATCCGACCTTGAACTCAGCATCGAGACATCCGACGGCCAGCGAGTAGTTTCGACCGTACCCTTACAGGCGCTACGCTGATGGCGAAACCACGTGAGCGAAATGCGGCCTGCACAGAAACGCGAGTCAAAAATGTGTTTCCGTATGGCCACGATACCGAGCGTCATTTGCGTGATTCAACAATATTCAATTTGAAGACCGGTTTCTCACACCATGGCTTGCCATAAAGCTGCGGTGTCACCCAATCCCCGGACTTGGCCATTTCGCGCGCGATCCGCGGATAGCGAGGCTGATGCGTCCCGATAAATCCGAAGGCTCCCAAAGGGCTGAAATACCAGACGTAAAGTGTAACGAAAACGACGGCCGCCCGGGAGATTTTGCGAAAGGAATTGTCCGCCGGAGTTTCAGCGCAGATGGAGGGCGTGTCGTTCATTCGAAATAAGAATCGCGGCGAGAGAGGCCTAACATTACGGGTTGTGCATGCGGCAATCGCAGATCGGATTGATGCGCAATCTATCCGGCGATGGCCTGGCAATGTGGCCGTGCACGAAGGCATACTGTCGAAGCCAAGGGCATGAGGCGAAGGTCATCCGCAGCAATGAAGGAATGGTTGGAGTACGCGGCAGTGCGCGTCTCGCTGAAAGTGCTAGAGATTTTGCCGCAAGGCGCTGCGCGTTGGCTGGCGTCGGCGGTGGCGCGCGTGCTGTATGTGCTTTCGGCGAAGCTACGCAAAACCGCGGAATTTAATCTTCGGCTGGCATTCCCGGAGTGGGCCGAGAGCCAACGCCAACAAGTGATCCGCAACATGACCACCAACCTGGGTCGCATGGCGGCAGAATTCGCGCGAATGCCCAAATACTCCGCGGCAAACATCCAGGAGCTGGTCGTTCTTGAGGATCATGAAAATTTTCTGCAAGGCCACGAGCAGGGAAAAGGGGTCCTGTACCTGACCGGGCACATTGGCGCGTGGGAATTGTCATCATTCGCGCACGCATTGTATGGCTACCCGCTGCATTACATGGCCCGGCCACTGGACAACCGCAAACTCGATGAGCTGGTGAACCGTTACCGTTCTCTGAGTGGCAATCGTCCAATTTACAAAAACGAGTCCGCGCGACTCATGCTGAAAGTATTGAAAGACGCCGGGACGGTGGGAATTCTTGCTGATCAGAACACCATGCCCTCCGAGGGCGTCTTTGTTGATTTTTTTGGAACACCCGCGTGCAGCACCACGGGCCTCGCGCGTGTCGCACTGCACACCGGCGCCGCGGTCGTACCGGGGTATGCGTACTGGGATGGAGCCATCAAAAAATACCGGTTGCGATTCGAGCTGCCGGTGGAGCTCGTTCGCACCGGCGACAACGAGCGGGATATTTTTGAGAACACCCAAAAATTCACAAAGGTCCTCGAGGAAATTATTCGTAAGTACCCGGACCAGTGGGTGTGGGTACACGGGCGCTGGAACACCAGGCCACCTGGCGAACGGCCGCTATACAACTTCAACTGAACATTTGAACTGGAATTGTGGGACGGCAACGGGAATTCGCCGGTGAGGGCGCAACGAAAAAAACGGCAAGCGAACTGGTGGCGGCGATCGGCGCCACGGTCGAAGGTGATGGTGTTCGAAATAGTGGGAATCGTAATTACGATGCACCTAAATATCGTGGACAAAATGGAAAACGGGAGGAAGCCATCGGCCCTCCCGCTCTTGATTCAGCTTATTTAGAAAATAAGTTTCAGCCCGAATTGAATGTCGCGTCCCTCGGTAGCCGTCTGGGTCAGCGTCACCGGAATGAGATTGGGAGCGAAGCCGATAGTGCTCGTTCCCGCATCGATATTTGGTGCTTGGAAATTGGCATGGTTGAAGATGTTAAAGAACTCCGCCCGGAATTGTAGGCGAAGCCTCTCGGTTATCACTGTGTCCTTCAAGACTGTAAAGTCAAAGTTCACCAGTCCCGGCCCCAACAAAGTGTTTCGTCCGTTCGTGCCTACGATCGGACCGTTGGCAGTCACGGTAAGTGGTGAGAAGCAATTATTGTTCAAGTACACCATTCCCGCAGCTCTGAAGTTGCCGTTATAGGGATTGCATCCCGACAAGCGATTCGGAAATGACCATGGATCCGTGCTGTTCTGACCAAGGTCATCTGAAGACGTCACGACCGTGAACGGAGTGCCGGTACTCGCAGTCATGATCATGCCAAGTTGCCATCCGCCAGCAACACGCTTCATCAACCCGGAATCAGTTCTCGGAATACCGAAGTCATACAGCGTATTGATGGAAAGGTTTTTGTGGACGTCAAAGTCACAATGTCCATGTCGCTCTTTGTTGTCGAAGAAGATCAGCGACGGCACTGAGGTCAGGAACGGATCGCCGAGTTGCGCGCCAGAGCCATCGTCAAAGCACTTCCCCAGCGTGAATGCGGCCTGCCCCATGAAGCCGCGGAGCCCCTTCACCTGGATTTGCGATTGGAAGCTGTTGTACTTAGCGCTTCCGTCGAAAAAGATCGCACGGATATCCCCAACGTTTCCGTCGACTAACGGGCCGCTGCCTACTGGCAATGGCCATGTCCAAGCTCCATTAATCAGCCTAACGTTGGGAGGACCAACCTGGTTGCTGTCATCAGCGGTGAACGCTTCATGAAGGCTGTGCGAACCTACATACCCCACCATTCCAGAAATCTTGGAGGTAAACTCCCGTTGTATGTTGAAGTTGTAATTCATAGCATAGCTGCGATGGGGAGTCTGCTCGATGTAGCGTGACAGCGCGCTATTACCCAAGGTGGTGGGATCAAAGTCTGGATGGTAGGTGCCTTTGCCGCTCAACTGTTTTGAAAACGGCACAGACAGGGAGTTGCCGATGCTGTAAACGTAGGGCAGCGGAAGAATATCGAATATTCCGAAGCCGCCCCGCACTGCCGTCTTACCATTCTTAAACGGATCCCATGAGAAGCCCACGCGTGGAGCAAAATTGTGCGTCGTGGGATTTGTCCGCCACATGGTGTTGACAGGTATCGTGCACCCCAGCGTGTTGTCAGGAGCGATGAAGGCCGTGCAGCCACCCGGAACAGCCGGGGCAAACAATTGGTTGATAACGCCAAACCCGTTATGAGCTTCCGTAGGTAGCGTCAACATCTCGTAACGAAGCCCGAGGTTGAGCGTCAGATTGCTCGCGATTCGCCAATCATCCTGAAAATAGCCTCCAAAAAGACTATCGCGGCTTCCATTTTCCTTTCGAATCGATGGGTCGAGAAGGGCAACCGTTGTTGTAGCGTCCTTGATGAAATTCTCTACGCTGCTATAACGGCCAAACCTACCATTGCGATTGAGTTGTGAAATCACATTGTATTGCAGCCGCTCAAACGCAAAACCGGCCTTGAACGAATGCTTTCCGCGGGTCAGGAAAACGTCATCATAAAACTGGTAAGAGTTGTAGTGGTGGAAGAACAACGAAGGATTGCCCAACCCACCGGCAGGGGTAAGACCTGCTACGTTGAAAAGAGGCGCGAACAGTCCGGGGCTGACACCTAATGCGGGATCTGCGCCGGCTGGGTTGACGGCCTTAACAGGCTGATTGACGAGGCCCACAACTCGGTTAAAACCGAGTCTCGCGATATTCGCCAGTGCCGGACTGAATATATGACTCTCGGTAATGCCGATCATCTGCCGTTTCGTGAAAACCTGGTGAATCACGTTGTTAAGAGCGTCAGGCAGATTTTGCGGAGCTTTGTCAAAGAAGTACGTGCCATTGAGGCTGTCTTTGTCTGAAAACCTGTGATCCGCTCGGATGGTGAAATAATCTTCCACGATCGTCTGCAACCCGGCCGTGCCATACGTCGCGATGTCGCCGTTCGTAACCGCGTTCGCCGGCAGTGGGTACAGTGCCAGCAATCGTGTAATGTTCGGATCGGGAGTAATGACATCGCCGTTCGCAAAAATTCCTGCGCGTGCGTTCGCTGAAGGCACATTTACGTTGGCAGACTGGCTCTTCGACTGGCGAACACCTTCGTAGTCGCCAAAAATGAAGGTTTTGTCCTTTATGATCGCGGTTCCAGCTGAACCTCCAAACTGGATACGCCGGAATGGCGCCTTGGTGGAAGCGAAGAAAGGCTTGGCATCAAATATATTGTCGCGATCGAAAAAATAAGCGGAACCGTGAACATCGTTGGCTCCGGAGCGCGTAACGGCGTTGATGACTGCGCCGGATGTCCGTCCATATTCCGCCGTGTAATTGGTAGTGACGACGTTAAATTCTTGAATGGCATCCACGCCGAGCGCCGCTCCAAGCACGCTGCCGGGCGAACCATTCGAGTAGTCGTTGATGTTTATGCCATCGATACGATAGGTATTCTCATTCGGGCGATGCCCACTATCGGACAGCTGGTTGCCGAATCCACGATTGCCGCGGTTCGCGGTGCTGGCATTAGAAGCCTGCGCGCGGACACTGGTGACGCCTGGCTGCAAAGTAGCCAACTGCGTCCAGTCGCGTCCATTAAGGGGTAGTTCTACAACGGTCTTCTCCTCGACCGTTGCGCTGACTGCCGAGGTCGTGGTCTCCACATTGGTTGCTGAAGCGTTCACTTCAACTTCTTGCGCCAATTGCCCTACTCTCATTTTGACGTCAAGGGCCTGCTCGCCACCAACATTCAGCACTAACCCCTTTTGTGTAACTGGTCCAAATCCGGAGGCGGTAACAGTGACGTCGCAGGTGGCGGGCGCAAGGTTCGGCGCAAAGAACAGCCCGTCCGTATTCGTTTGTACTTCACGAACATCCCCGGTAGCTAGATTCTTGATCGATACCTTCGCACCGACAATTGGCGCGCCAGATTCATCGGACACCACGCCCGATAGGTTAGCGCCAGCCAGTTGTGCGTTTATCGGCATTGCAGAAATCACTAGTGCAATGATTAATCCGAACACACCGATAATGACTGTCCAAAGATCTAGTCTTTTTATACTCATTTCCCAAGCCTCCCTTTTTTCCGGATGACGACAAACACTCCCGTGCTTGTGCGAGATTGCAATCGACGACGCTTGAAGCGCCATCTGCAGACCCGCGGATCTGACATCCTCGACTTTGGGTTTAGACTATCTAACGAGACAAAAGACCCTGGTGGCGCCTATTCTGCCACTGCGGAACCAATCAGTGCAATGAGCTTCTCCTTCAAATGAAAAATATTTCCGAGTCGTTGTCACAGCGATTACTGTGGGCCAGGGCGTCTAGCCACTGGCACGCAAATGAGCGCGATTACTGCCAGGGCGCCGACAACGCCCCGCCAACCCCCGAGCGGTAAACAGTAAGCCATAGTTCGTGCCGGCATTTCGCGTTCTCGACAAATGTGAAGCCGTCGAGTCATTTGCTGAGGCTTGCGTTCCATAACAAAATAGACAACAAAAATTAGACATGGAATTCCACCACATGTTCGCCAACCCGATCAAACCTGGCATCGCGGCACGAGACAGGCCAACACAATCCTCAATGTATTGACCCTGCCCAATGTCGAACTATAGAGCGATCCAATTGCGACGGTAGGCCAAAGAGCTTTGTGCCCCTGCCAAAACCTACTGGGCCACAAGTTGCCCAAAATCCCTGTCAATATTGAACGTACTCGCCGATATCACAGGGGTCGCTAATTATTGGTTTTGCGAAGCAATCGTAATGAAATAATGGAGTGTTGCGCAGCTAAGCACTGTCCGTTGGGCACATCGGGAGTGATTATGATTACACCTGATCCGGGTTTAACGGCGCGGTACACCACGCTGCGTCTCGAATGGCGAACAAGCAAAAGCACATTATTCCAAGCACCCGTTATCCCAGAATACGAATAACGCTGGTCTGAAGGAATACGCAGCTCCGCCAAGTCGCCGACCCGGAGGGCGTTCCGCTGTTCCAAGGCCAGCGTCACATATTGGTCCTTAGCGCAGGCACTGCTCGAAATCAAGCTTCCCAGTGCTAGTGTCAGAATCCATAGGGCTGTTCTACGCATTGTGAGCTTGAGATTACTACCACCCGCTTCGAGTACTCAAGGTGTGGGCTGTTCTGATTACTTCCGATTAACGCGGCGGTCTCAATGGGTCGACGCAACACTAGCTCGAAGTCGATTTGCAGGAGTCTCTACGGCCAAAATCGTTCGCGAGCGTTGATTCAAACGGAACAACTACCCTGTTTAGTTCTGATTGAGTACCGCTGGACAGATCCGTTTCCAGGGGAAGCATTGTCGGGTCAACTGATTAGAGGGCGTTGCATCGACCAGTTGAGCTGGCAGCGTTTATCAGGCACAAGCACAACGGCCCTATACTAAACGGCATGGACCATTTTCTACGGCTTCCACGCATAAGGTTCAATCGGCGTAGGTGCCATTCGGGAGAAACTTATGTGTCCCGCATGCTTGGCGAGTTTGGCGATGATGGTCGCGGGGGCGACCTCGACGGGCGGGGTGGCGGCTGTGCTGATTCATAGGTTTCGCGCCAAGGGCGTTAGGAAAGTGGTGGGAGTTGGGAGGAGCGAGTGGACTCAAAAAAGGAGAAAGAGTCATGAGCAAGGCAGTCACAAGCAAGAGAACGATCGATAACCCGAAAGTTGTATCGCGGGAGGAGTGGATCACGGCGCGCAAGGAGCTGCTGGCAAAAGAGAAGAATCTTACCCGGCAACGCGACACGGTGAGCGCAGAACGGCGGCAATTGCCGTGGGTAAAAGTCGACAAGGAATATGTTTTCGACGCTCCTGGGGGCAAGAAGACGCTGGCCGATCTTTTCGAGGGCCGGAGCCAGTTGATTGTGTATCACTTCATGTTTGGTCCGGAGTGGAAGGAAGGTTGTCCGAGTTGCTCGTTCAACATGGATCACACGGACGCCGCGCTGGTGCACCTGGCGCAGCGCGATGTGACGTTCGCGGCGATTTCCCGGGCGACATTGCCACAGATTGAAGCGTTCAAGAAGCGCATGAAATGGCGCTTTGCGTGGGTGTCGTCTAACGGCAACGACTTCAACCGGGACTATCACGTGTCGTTCACCAAGGAGGAGAAGGAGAGCGGCAAGGTGTACTACAACTATGAGGTGGGCGCGTTCCCAAGCGAAGAGGGACCGGGGATCAGCGTGTTCTACAAGGATAAGGTAGGAAACATCTTCCACACGTATTCGGCTTACGCTCGCGGCACGGAGATGACCATGAGCACATACAACTATCTCGATTATGTGCCGAAGGGCCGGGACGAAGACGGGTTGCCGTTCACGATGGCCTGGGTCCGGCATCACGACCGTTACTCCGATGGCAAGTTGGCCGACAAAGATAGGCCGTACTGGCCAGCTACCGCTGCATCTGCATCGTAAATTCGCAGCAAGAACGGCGGCTCCGGGCCTTGCTGACGGTTGGGCGTTTGGGGCGCAGCGGTACTGCGCCCCTCCAAGGACCGGTCGGACGCTGTTGCACAAAAACAGCCACCCAAAAACGTCGCAGGCCCTCCCGCGTTGCCGGAGGGCCTTTTTCTTTTTTCTTTCGTTAAGCGCATCAGTCCGCGGCTTAGATTCGGACCGGTGCTGCTCCCCGCGGCTAATCGGGGACCACTCAGACCGAACGCGAGCCTACAGGCCCAATGAGGGTTCGTTCGAGACGAAAAAATACAAGAAGTCGGCCCTGACGAGCGTCTATCCTGCATGAAACAAATAGCGGTAATCGCCCCGCCACTTCTATCTTCCTTCTATGGTCCCTCGGGGAGAGGCTTAGCCGTGAAAGGGCAGTTAAAACATCATGAGTTATGGAGCGAGCGATGAGGATCGAACCCACGTCCGAAGCTTGGCAATGTTGTAGATTAACTTGGCCTGGCCGTTTCTACTGATTGACGCGTCGAAATACAATGGACTCTCACCGCCTCCTCTGACCAGCTTCGTCGACAACTTGGAACTGCTTTTCAGCGTCTACAATAACTTCGGGAAACTGCATTCAAAAAACTAAGAAGGAAATGCACATAGTTCCGACACAGCATCACGGCTCGGAAGAAATTGCAGCTTTTCTAACAAATGCACTGATTTCGGGTATCATCTACGAAAAGGATACAAAAAAGATATGCCTTCGCAATCCCCCAGGCGTGATTGTTGGACTACAGTTGCGGGCGCAGGGTTCAATAGCCTGCTGATGCGACGTCATCTTTTACAACAGGTCAGTTGGATTGTTGCGGGGGCGGCGATGCCGTCAAGCCTCGCGATCGCTGCCCAATACACACCTTCCGGAAGCGTCGTTCAAAGCGTGAGTCCAGTCATGACCAAACTTAGCACGTATATGAGCGAGGCTCGGGACAAGAACCTGCCGGAGGAAGTGATCGAAAGAGCGAAACAACATATTCTCGACACTTTGGCTGCGATGGTTTCCGGATCCGAGCTTGCTCCCGGACGTGCGGCCATCCGGTTCGCGAGGGAATACGGCGGCAAGAAGGTGGCGACGGTGATAGCCTCCGATATTCTCTGTGGGCCGATTGAGGCTGCCATGGCAAACGCCGAGCTGGCCCATTCGGATGAAACGGATGACTACGATCCCAGAGGCGCAGGTCACCCGGGATGTGCAGTCGTACCTGCCGCACTGGCACTCGCTGAGCAATTCGGGACCAGCGGCACACATTTTTTGCGTGCAGTAGTGCTAGGTTACGAAGTTGGACTGAGAGTGAGCAACTTTGTGGGAACTGGATCGTCCGTCAAGGATACGCACGTGATGTTTGGAACTTTCGGTGCTGCTGCTGCCGGCGGCTGCATTGCCGCGTTGAGTACCAGGCAAATGCGCTGGCTACTTGATTATGCCTCGCAGCAATCGGCGTCCGGCACGCCTGCCTGGCGGCGCGATACCGAACATATCGAAAAGGGCTTTGTGTTCGCGGGCGCCGGAGCTCGCAATGGCGTCACTGCAGCGCTGCTTGTACATTCCGGATGGACAGGCCTTGAAGATATTTTTTCTGGGTCCGACAATTTTCTTCAGAGCTACGCGCCTCAGGCTGATCCAAGCTCGTTGACCGAAAAGTTGGGCGAGCGGTTTGAAGTATTTCAAGTGAACATTAAGAAGTGGAGCGTGGGAGGGCCAATTCAGCCAGTGCTCGATGCATTGGAAAATATTCTGGCTAAAAATCATGTCGACCCGGAGAAGGTGCAAAAAGTCTTCGTGCGTTTGGCCACTGCCGGCGCTGCTACAGTCAGCAATCGTGAAATGCCGGACATTTGCCTGCAGCATCTGGTGGCCGTAATGCTGATCGACAAAACAGTGTCCTTTCGTGCTGCTCACGATAAGGAGCGCATGCAAGACCCGGCAATTTTGGGGCTGCGCGCCAAGATTGAGGTGAAGCCTGATGAGGAATTTCAGCGGCTTAACCCGAGACGCGTCGCCGTGGTTGAAGTGACCCTGAACGACGGAACTTTACTGACCAATCGTGTCGAGGCGGTGCGAGGCACGGTCGAGAATCCTATGACCACGAATGAAGTGTCCGCGAAAGCTCGTGAGCTGATGGCACCCGTGCTTGGCCGGCAGCCTTGCGATGCACTCATCAAAAAAATCGTGTCGCTCGAAAGCCAGGAAAACATGCGCGGACTTCGGCCGATGTTGATAGTGTCTGCTTAATTGCGAACACTCCTTTGCGGCATCACTTTT
>DASYJM010000053.1:0-14111 GCA_035996445.1 Candidatus Acidiferrum sp.
GTGTGATATTTGGTGGAGCCGATGGGATTCGAACCCACGACCTCCTCGATGCCATCGAGGCGCGCTCCCAACTGCGCCACGGCCCCACCGGGTCGATCCAGCGATGTTAACATTCGCGCGCTGGCTTCGTCCATGAGAGGCCGCCAATCAGTTGTTGCCTGCGCACCCACGGGTTTTCCAAATTCCATCAAAAGGCGTTAACTGGCAGGAATTTCAAGCACAATGTGTCGGGCACCCTACCAACGGTGTTTGTCCTTGTGAATATGGTGTAGACCTTATAGAAGAGAACGACAACTTTTTGTCGCAAGCCTCGGTAACCAGAAGTCTCGGGACGCGGCCATCTCAATTTGCAACAGGGAGAAGAAAATTCGTGAAGAAGAAGCGCGCCTCGCAACCCGCTCAGCGTAGTAACGCGGCTGGCAAGTCCGTACAGAATCAAATTCTGATGGCCATGACATCCCGCGAATTCAATCTCGTCCGGCCCCATCTTCAATTCGTCGATCTGGAGCAGCACCGCATTCTTTATGAGCCGCATAGAAAGTTGAAGTTTATGTATTTCCCAAATCGCGGAATCATCTCGTTAGTGGTGGTGCTCAAAACAGGAAAGACCGTGGAAGCTGGGATCGTTGGCAAGGAAGGGGCTTCCGGGACGGCTCTATCCGCCGGTCTCACCAGCAGCGCAGTTCGAGAAGTAGTGCAAATCTCCGGCGACGGATTCAGAATAAAGGGCGAAGTGTTCCAAAAGCTGTTGTCAGCGATTCCCAATATGCGCAAAGCGTTGAACCGCTACATTGTTTTGCTGAGTATGCAGGTGTCGCAAACCGCCGCCTGCAATCGCCTGCACGAAATTGAAAAGCGCCTGGCTCGTTGGCTGCTCATGGCCGAAGATAGTGCCGCTACTTCCATGCTGGGCATCACTCACGACTTCCTGGCCACCATGCTTGGAACGGATCGCCCCAGTGTGACCCTCGCCGCCGGCCTGCTGCAAAAAGCCGGCCTGATCGAATATGGGCGCGGGACAGTGAAAATCATAAACCGAGCGCAACTGGAAGCCTTCGCCTGCGAATGTTATTCGGTAATTCGTGATTACTCCCACAAGTTTTGAGACTAATTGCCGCCTAGCTGCTCTTAAAGAGCTGAACACGATGCCTGAGAAACCCCGCTTGCGCTTGTTCGCCAAACGTGTACTCGGGGGCCTTGTTCTGGGACTGATAGTCGCCTTCGTCTGCGATTACGTCTATTTCAGGATTCGCATGATTCACCCGCAACCCTCGAATCCCCTGGAAAAGTTTACGTCGCCGCGGCTTTATGCCATCGCCGTGAAAGGTGGGAAAGTCGTCTACGAGCTTGACGAGCAAAATCCGCAGCAGACTTGGATTTGTTCGCACTCATTGTTTCCGCACGCAGGTTATTCGCCCTGCTGGTATATAAAGCCGAAAAGCCGACAGCCCATCCCCATGTAAAATAACAGTCCGTAGCAGAACGCCACGTCGCTAAAAATATTCTCACCCTGACAAATTTATTCTCGCCGAACAAAAACAACCAGCGTATAAGTACCCAGCATCGTGCCCACCGGAATAAACGGCACCGCGAGCAACGCCGCCACCACCGCCAGAAGTCCGCCCGCGCCGGCTCCCGCAAGCAGGCTAATTGCCGCCAAAACCCCAAAAATTCCGCTTGCGGCCGACAGCACAATCCATCCGGCGTAAATCAAATGAAATGCACTCATCAGTGGGTAAGGATTAGGAACTCGGTTGAGCAGGGCTCCAAACATCACCGTAGCGACAGGAGTGAAACTCAGCATCCAGACAGCTGCGATGATTCGGAAAATGCCGTAAATCAACCATAACAGGCCCAATGTTCGCCCACCCCTTAACGCCACGGCAGGCTGGGAAGTGTCCGCTGACATAAAGTCCTCCTCAGATGAATCATCGTCGTCCGCGGCTGCTTTCAGGCGCTAACTTTATATAAGGGGAAACGCGAGCACAAGACTGTGGATTGCAATAAGGATTAGGAACACGAATTTAAGTCGGAGGAAGTTGACCGAAGGAAAAGAGGAGAGACGTCCCAGCCCGGTTGCTTCGATTTCTCGAAGCGTTTCGTCTGTCCCCTTCTCCCTCGACTTGGCGGATGTCAATAACCGCACGCGCATAGTCGCAAAAAATAGGAGACAGCTCTATCAGGGAAATCCTGTAAATATGCTTAGAATTTACTGCAAACGAGGCGGGAATCAGGGCGCGTGCCGAATCCACCACAAAACCTTACCCATTATTCGCCAGCTGCGATTCTTTCCAAGTTTCACAGCCTCGTAATCGCGGTTTTCGGATTCCAGTAGTTGCACACCGTTTACCAGCAGGAACCGTGAGAGCGTCAGGCCGCTTTCGCGCTGCCAGGTCACCACAATCTTGCCGCTCAATTCGCTGGGGTTGGTCGCCGAACGGTCTACCGCCACGATGTCATCGTCGTTGATGAGTGGACTCATAGACGCCCCGCGAACTCGTAGGCAAGTCGTCTCTGCCGGATGAGGGCACCATACCGCAGGCGCCGCAATCATTTCCTGGGCGGGGATGTCATCCAGGTCCAGGAAGGGGTCGCCTTTGCCTCCATGCGTGGCCGCATGGGCGGCTAGTACCGGAATTGCCACCAGTCTGGCCTTGGGTGCCACAAGGTTCTTCTTTTTATGGCTTCCGGCCACTACGATTTCAAAATCCGGAAAAGCCGCCTTCCTCATCATCCCATGGCCTTCCGGCAACATCTTGGAAAGATCCGAAGTTTTGAAGCCGGCTCGTTCCCAGAACCATGACGATTCCGGCTCGCCAATCAGGTTTCCGATCTGGATGTACGCCTGGGCCGGCGGCTCATGCGTGCCACGCTCCCATCGCGACAAAGCCATCGCCGAATAATGCAGCCGTGACGCGAACGCCGACTGCGTCAGTCCCATGCGTCGCCGCAAACCTAAGATCTTACGCGCCCATTCCGGATTTGAAGTCTTTCGGGTTCTCATGAGGCTACGTTTATGATGCCCGCCGTTACCATTTGTGTTAGTCTTACCTTGCAGCGCGTCCGCGCTTCTTCCTGAAAGGCTCGTCATGAATGGTGACAAAGTGGATAGTAACACAAATTCTATCCCTGCCGTCTCACTTTTTCGGGGCATCTACAATCGCGTGGCGAAGCGCTTGGGAGTGGATCCTTCTTACGTAAGCCGTGTCGCGCGGGGCGAGCGAAAGTCCGCTGTGGTGGAAAAAGCTCTTGCGGAAGAAGTGCGCCTTATTCGAGACCATCTAAACAACCACCAGAACAATCACGATAACCACAATCACCCGCCGGTCGACCAAAGAAAGAAATCCAGAATAAAACCCCGCCCTGTCGAGTCTTTAGAGGCTTAACTCTTGTCCCTTAACTCCGGAATTCCGGTTCTCCGAGCTAAAATTAGGGTTTGAAAGGTATCGCGAGAGGTTTCGTCTGCGCACTATGGCAGTAATCGCGCGGGATCTTCTTTCGCTTCGTCGATCCAGCTCTTCAGCACTTCCACGTTTTTCGGATCCGGCTCCAGAAATACCAACCCCACGCCCAGATTTGAATGTGCGTAAACTACCCGCACCTTGGTTTCGAAAACCATGTCGCCCGCCGAAATCTTTACCAGCGCCATGGTGTCCTCCGGGAAAGGGTTCAGCATATCCAGATAACAGCCGTGCACGCTGAGTTCGGTCACACGCGTGGCGATGCGCATTCTGGTAGTCGGTTCGAATAGTTCAGCGTTGGCGATAAACGCGTAGCGTGGATTTCGCCGGCGTTGCTCTTCGCTCATCCTTATCCCCCAAGGATCCAATGTTCTGCTTTATCTAGGGCTCATATCGTTCCAGATCCTAGCCATACCGGGCGGCGATATACTACGCCAGCGAATGATGACACAGAAAAAGCGCAATGCCATTCGTCAGTCCACCGCCTTGCCAATGTCGAACTAAGTCATGCCCCGAGCGGAGAAAAATCTTGCTTGTGCGGTAGTATAACGTGCCTTCGTGCAACTGTTCTGACAGCTCATAACGCGTGGTGGCCGAAGAGATATCGGTATCTATTTCGAGCCGATACCACCTTCACAAGCCTGCGCCCCTCGACCTGATCCCGCCCGGCGAAGTCCGGCCAGGATGCCCTCGTCTGCAATCGGGTGAGGACGGCCATCATCACGGCCATCAGAAGCATCTCATCTCCAAGTACTAGCCTGGACCGCATATTGCGCCGGGCGAAATAAGGTGCCAGAATCTGTCTCGCTGTTGATCTTCTGCGGGAAACAAGTTGGCGCTTGGCGGTGTCTAATTAACGTAGCGCCATTCCCGGGTGGCGACGCACCAGTCTGATCGCCGACATGACGCTGCAATACTCGATCAGCCCGCGAGTTTCATTTCGGACTCGCGCTCAGGCTAGGAAAGGCCAGAGTGTCCGATTGGGCCAGTGCGCTCCCTTGGGGACGCGACGAATCCGAACTCCTCACCGAGCTACAAGCCGGTTCTGAAACTGCCTTCGATTGGCTCGTCACTCATTACCACGCCCCTGTCTACAATCTAATTCTAGGTATGCTCGGAGACGCTTCTGATGCCGCCGATGGCACCCAGGAAGTTTTCCTGAAAGCATTTCGCGGTATACGTGGATTCCGCCACGGTAGTTCTTTGAAGACCTGGCTGTACCGCATCGCTATACGCGAAGCGCTAAACCATAAGCGCTGGTTTAAGCGCCATCTTCAAAAAACCGTGTCCATCGATGCCGAGCTGGAAGAAGGCCGCGAGCATCTTGAAATCGAAGATCTTTGCGCCACGCCTTTCGAACAATTGGCTGCCCGGGAAATGCAACTCGTCGTACAACGTGCGTTGCTCAGTGTTCCTCACGTTTTTCGTGTCGCTGTTATATTGCGTGACCTTGAAGGTTTTAGTTACGAAGAAGTCGCTGAGATTCTGGAGTGCAGCATCGGAACGGTGAAGTCTCGCATTTTGCGTGGACGCCGCGCCCTAAAAGAAATTCTTCAGCCGCTTTTGTCGGAGCAAGAATCCCACCCGGCAAGTGAACGTGGCACTTCGCATTCAGCCTCGGCAAAATCTTCCCACGTCGCAGAACCGGCGCAGCAATCTCCTTTTAAAGACGCCTACGCAGCCGCATGGCCTGTCGCCCGCGTTGTTCGTGCCAACGGCATGTCCTTGGCCAACAACGCTATTGGTGAGGTGCCCGATGAATTGTAATTCGGTACGCACCAGGTTGGCCGGTTACCTTGACGACGGACTCACCGGTTCTAATCGCGTCCAGGAGCGCGCGCGCGTCCGCGAGCACCTGGAATTCTGCGCCGATTGTCGCGAGGACCTTCAGCGTTTCCGCAAGTTGGGCGTAATGCTGTCGACATTGGCCAAGCACACGCCTCCGCGCGAACTGTCAGTGCGTATCAAACTGGCTGCCGCGCAAGCCCAGGCCTCTCGAGGTTGGCGTGCTCGCGCGCGACAAATTGGTAACCGCGCCGAGATTCTGCTCGACAATGTTTTTCGCCCTCTCACCTTGCCGGCCACTGGCGGATTTGTGTCTGCCATCCTGGTTTTCGTCTTGGTCTTTCAGATCCTGGCCCCAGGCATTACTGTGCGCGCTGTTGAAAACGATGTGCCCATTAACTTGATGCGGCCGGCGGAATTGGTTTCGCTCTCTGAATATCCGCCTTCCTGGGCGCCCGAACATGATGTGGAGTTGGCCTTGCCACATGGCTTATTGGTTGACGTTACGATTGACGCCAAAGGTGGAATGACTGGCTATCAAATTTTGTCCGGGCCGCACAGCACGGACATGCGGCACCAGCTCGACCAGTTGCTGATGTTCTCGCGCTTTAGTCCCATGCTTAGCTTCGGGCGTCCGACCGCGGGCGGGCATGTAATTTTGAGCTTCAGCGCCGTACACGTTCGCGGATAGCGGCGCGCGATCAACCTCGCGGCTAGAAATAACCAATAACTTAAACAAATTCATAACTTTAGCCCACCTGTCCTTAGCTTTCTGCTAACACTGCTCGCCCGTTCAGCTTACGACTCGTGCGCACCTGACCCTCGCACTTTCTCCCAGCACACGCTCCTACAGCTTCAATGGATGAGGAGGCACACATGCCCCTCAGTGTCCCGTTTTCTATACTGGTGCCTGCGCGCACAACTTTACGCGTGGTGCTTCGAATCATCGTGCTGGCAGCGATTGCCGTGCTCATTACTGCTTGCTCCGTTTACGCGCAGTCTGAAGTATCCACCGCTGAACGCGCCCTCTTCGACTCCCTTAACCGAGAACGTTCCGCGCAAGGCCTGCCCGCTCTTCAGTGGGACGCCGCGCTCGCATCGGCTGCGCGCGAACACGCAGCTCGCATGGCGCAACGCAACATCTTGTCGCATCAACTTCCGGGTGAACCCCAGGTTCAAGTCCGCGCCACCCAGGCAGGTGCGCGCTTCACCACCATCGCCGAAAATATTGCTGTCGCCCCGAACTCGGCGACCATTCACTCGGCTTGGATGCAATCACCACATCATCGCGAAAATATTCTTGACCCGGAACTCAACGAAGTAGGCATTGGTGTAGTGAAGGGCAGTGATGGACTGTTCGCCGTGCAGGATTTTTCTCAAGCGGTGGCAAATCTAAGTTTCAAACAACAGGAACAACAAGTCATCTCCAATTTGAATGTCCACGGTATGCGGGCAACTCGCGCTACCAATGACGCCCGCAAGACCTGCGAAATGGATCGTGGCTTCTCCGGCAACCGTCCGCTATCCGTCACCCGCTTCGAGACCGCTGATTTGACGAAGTTGCCTTTTGATTTGGAACAGAAACTTCGCTCCGGCCGTTATCATTCGGCGGCCGTCGGCGCTTGTGGCGGCGGCAGCTCAGCGGGCTTCACGCACTTCAAGCTGGTCGTTGAGCTTTTCTAATCAATTCCCATTCGTAAGATCCAGAGACTTCAACGCCGCAAAACAGTCGCCATCCAGTGCGTGCGGCACATCCGCAGCCATGATCTTAAATACTTCGCCTTTCGTTAACGCCCCACGGTAAGGGCGTTTCGAAGACAGCGCATCGTAAACATCCGCAACTGCAATAGCTCGCGCACCCGGCGAAATCTGCGCAGCGCGTAGATTACGAAAATATCCTGAACCGTCCAACCGTTCGTGATGCGAGCTCGCCAGGAACGCCAGGTCCTGGAAGCCTCGTATGCGTTCCAGTATCCGCTGCGTGTAATAGGGATGCAGCCGCACCGTTTCCCATTCCACGGCGGTCAATTTTCCTGGTTTGTCGAGAATATTATTGGGTACGCTGAGTTTTCCGATGTCGTGCAAAAGAGCGGCGCGTCGCACCAAAGTCACTTGATCTTCCGGCAACGCCGATCGTTGGCAAATCGCAACCGCAATGCTTGTGACCCCCCGCGAATGCGAATGCGTATATGGGGATTTGATGTCGATAACGTTCGCAAAAGCTTCGCAAACATTGTCGAGCTTGGACTCATCAGCGTAAAGCGAAACGCTGACCGGCTCCATCTCCATTACCGTTTCGCGTACGCGATCCTGTTCGATGAGCTTCCACAGCTCGGTATCTTCTTCTAGCTCGGTCACCGCTCGCACCAATTCCGGGTCAAACCATGAGCCGCTTCTATCGCGAAGCACCTGGAAACCGTCGGAAACTCCGTTCAAGGTGACGAATACCTCGAGCGTTTGGCACAAATTCATGATCCGGGAGAATAGCGGAATGTCCAGCGCCTTGCGGCCGGCGGGGAATCCTTTACCATTCCAGTGTTCATCCAGGCTGTAAATTGCGGTCGCCGTGGAGTCGGAGAATCCAATTTTCTTCGCGATTTGCGCTCCGCGATCGCAGCGCATATTGATCAGTTCACGTGTTTGCGCATCCCTGTTCGTGGCCACGCTGGCAATGGCGAATACCCGCTCCAGCCGCGACCGCCCGGGCATCACATTGCGCAACAAATATTCCAGCCCTTCGAAGCTCACCTTCGTCCAGTCGGTCGATTTGACCTCCTGCTTGGCTTTGCGCTCGTCCCCTCCCAGAATCTCGTACATGCGTGCCGCGTTGCTGCTACACCCCGCGTCCTTCAACAGCGTTGCATAGTAAAGGTCGGACTTTTGCTGCACAGAAAGATTCAGGATGTCCGCCAAGCGCATACTCAATAGGCAGCACTTGACCGCATGGCCCATTGGCTGCCCTTCCGTCAAATCCAGTGCGTAGGAGAGCGCAGAGATCAAGTCCGACATGCGCAGTTGCGCCGCTGACGATACTTGAGGCGGAGTCTCGGTGATTAGCATATGCGAGAGCTTCCAGTATAGGGCGACCCGTCGTTACCGCTTCCGCGCTTGAGGCACTAACGTGCGCTGAGAGGAAACATCTTTCCGTCCCTCGGCCTGCCCGCCGCTCGTAGCAAGAAATCGTTGTTTTTCGATGGCAGACCAAATACACTGGCGCCACGCCATGAACCACTATTATTGGTTTCGATTTAGCAAGCCACCCAACTAGGAGCGAGGGGCGTTTTCTCTAGCAAGCACTCACAAAGAGATTTGGCCCACTCGCAAGAGTGGGTTTTTTATTTTTAGCGGTCGCGCCAGGGTAATACCCCGAGCGAAAGGAAATCCCGATGATTATCTCCATGAGACGTCATTCCACTCCTGAAGAGATCGCCGAAGTCCGCAAACAAGTCGAGCATTTCGGCTACAAAGTGCATTCCATCGAGGGCGAGGAACGCGTAGTGATCGGTGTCGTCGGGATTGGCGACGTTACCGCATGCCTGGAATCCGTCGAAGCCATGCCGCAAGTCGAAAAAGTAGTACCCATTTCGGCTCCTTATAAATTTGTCAGTAAAGAATTTCGCACCGGCAAGACGCGCATTAAAATTAACGGCCTCGAAATTGGCGGCGATCAATTTCTAGTCGCCGCCGGACCTTGTTCCGTGGAGTCCGAAAAACAAATCATGCAAGCCGCGGAGGGTGTCGCCAAAGCCGGCGCCAAAATGCTGCGCGGCGGAGCCTTCAAGCCACGAACATCCCCCTATGACTTTCAAGGCATGGAAGAAGAAGGGCTGAAGCTTTTACAAAAAGCCCGCAAGGAAACCGGCCTAGCCATCATCACTGAAGTGATGAGCGATCGCGATGTTGATCTGATCGCCCAGTATGCCGACGTGATGCAGGTAGGCGCGCGTAACATGCAAAATTTCATTCTGCTGAAGGCCCTCGGCAAATGCCGTCGCCCGGTGCTCCTGAAGCGCGGCCTAAGCAGCACCATCAAGGAACTCCTAATGTCCGCCGAATACATCGTCGCGCACGGCAACTCTGATGTAATTCTATGCGAACGCGGTATCCGCACCTTTGAGACCGCCACACGCAACACCTGCGACATCGCTGCTATCCCGGTATTGAACGAACTGACCCATTTGCCGGTGATTCTCGATCCCAGCCACGCCACCGGAAAACGCAGCCTGGTGCCCGCCTTATCTCGCGCCGCGGTAGCTATCGGCGCGGACGGCCTAATCGTGGAAGTTCATCCCGCTCCGGAAAAGGCCATCAGCGACGGCGCGCAATCATTGGATCTGGTTCAGTTTAGAAAAATGATGCAGGACCTGCGCCCCTACGTGGACCTATGGCAAGTAGCGCGGAAAACAGAACAGAGCTCAACCGTGGCCGTCGCCTGAAAAATCTGAGTCTAGACCGATTCTGGTTTGAACCCGCTTGAAACGCTCAGCTATGTAATTGCAGCACGCGCATCAGCGTAGCTTGCAATTTCTGGCACTCCGCCTGCCGCTCGTGCTCGTCTTTTGTGCGGTCGTTGAGCGCTTCCTTCAAGAGCATCAAGTTTCGCCGGAACTCCAGCTGCGCCAGAACCAGGCGGCTCAACGCCTTCAGCGCCTCCTTCTCGTCAGAAGCAAGTTCGCGCGGTTTCTGATCGATCACGCACAACGTTCCCAGCGCGAAGCCATCCTCGGTAACCAAAGGCGCGCCGGCATAGAAGCGTATGCGTGGCTCCGACACCACCAACGGATTGTCTTTAAATCGTTCATCGGCCAATGCATCCGGCACGACAAAAACATCCCTTTGCAAAATAGCAGTCGAGCAAAGTGCGACGTCGCGAGATGTTTCCGTCACAGAAATTCCCACGCGTGATTTGAACCACTGGCGCTCGCCATCGATCAGCGAGATTAATGCAATTGGGGTTTTGCAAACGAAGGATGCCAGCAGTGTGAGATCGTCGAACGCTAATTCCGGGTCCGTATCGAGGATGGCATATTTCTCAAGAGCGGCGACGCGACTCTCTTCGTTCTGGGGTTTGGTCAATTCCATGTTTCCTCCAACTACTGCGCATTGATCCCGGTCAAGGTGGGGGCGGCAAGCATAACTCTATTGCCGTAGTGTATGCGACCGCAAGCCTCTGCCTGCGCAGCATACGATCTCTGCGACTCCCCGAACCGCCTCAGTTTTTCAATTGAATTAGATGCGGCTGAACGTAATTTCGCCAAGGGACTGATAAGCAGCCGCCGCAGCCTGTTTAGTGATAGGCTCTGCACTTTTACGGAGGGAACTTGATGCGTAGATGTTTTCAGCTGATGACCATCGTTGCATTCATTGCCATGGGTTCTATTATTTCTGCCGCATACGCCCAGGAAAAGGCGCCGGCCCCGGTGAAAAAGATTGCCGTGCGCGCCGGCCATTTGATCGATGGCCGGAACGACAAAGTTATCGACAACGCTCTCATCGTGATCGAAGGCGACACCATTTCGTCGGTTTCATCCGGTGGCCAACCACCTGCCGGCGTCGAAGTGCTCGACCTTTCGCAATACACGGCGATGCCCGGATTTATGGACACGCACACCCATGTACTTTTGAACGGCGATATAACCAACGAAGATTACGACGTGCAGTTGTTGAAGCAATCCATTCCTTATCGCTCGATATTAGGCGCGCGCAACGCACGCATATCTCTGGAGCACGGATTTACTACCATTCGCGATCTGGAAACAGAAGGAGCAATGTATGCCGACGTGGACGTGAAGACCGCCATCGCTAATGGCGAAGTACCCGGGCCGCGCATGCAAGTGGCCACCCGAGCCATGACTCCCACGGGGATGTATCCGCTGTTGGGATATTCGTGGGAGCTGAAGGTGCCCACGGGCGTGCAATATGTCGACGGCGTCGATGGTGCGCGCAAAGCCGTACGCGAGCAGGCAATGTATGGCGCCGATTGGATCAAATATTATTCGGATCGCAAATATCATTTTGAAGCTGACGGCGTGCTGCACAGCATGGTGAATTTCACTGACGAAGAAGCAAAAGCGATCGTGGACGAAACGCATCGGCTGGGGAAACGAGTCGCAGCCCACGCGATTGGTTCAGACGGAATTGCTGCAGCGTTACGCGCCGGCGTCGATACCATCGAGCACGGTGACGGACTTACCGATGCTTTGCTGGATGAGATGGCCAGGAAAGGCGTCTACTGGGTGCCCACCATAACCGTGGGCGCCTACGTGGCCCCTGGACGCGGTGGAAACTGGACCAGGATGGTAGACCTGGAGCGCGTCGCCTTTCAAAAAGCGTTGAAGAAAAACGTGAAGATTGTTTTTGGAACGGATGCCGGCGGATTCGATTGGAAAGAATTAAATCAGTCCAAGGAGTTTGAATATTACGTGCAGTACGGGATGACCCCCATGCAGGCCATTCGCTCAGCTACTTCGATGGCTGCTGAGCTGTTGGGCTGGAAAGATAAAGTGGGAACCGTTGAGCCCGGCAAATGGGCCGATATTGTTGCCGTGAGCGGCGATCCCTTGAAGGATATTTCAGAATTGTCGCGCGTGAAATTCGTGATGAAGGGCGGCGTAGTTTATAAGAGCGAGTTGCACTAAGCATGGATCGAGCGGTAAGCCCCTATTTTCGCTAGATACGGGGCATCAGAAGAAGGCCGCGCCGCCATCTACGTTGATAGACTGGCCCGTCATGGCACTGGAAGCGTTGGAGCACAGAAACAGCGCAGCATGCGCGATTTCATCGGCGGTTTGTCCGCGGCCCTGCAAAATGGATTGTAAAAAACCGGCAAGTTGTTCTTCTGAACTCAACGCAGTTTTTTTGGCCAGCGTAGCCCCGAGTTCCTGGGACATCACCGTTTCGGTAACCGGGCCAGGACAAATAGCGTTCGCGCGTACTCCTTTGCGCGCGCCTTCTGCCGCTGTCACGCGCGTCAAGCCCAGCATGCCAGCCTTGGCTGCAGCGTAGGCAGAACCCCACGGAAAAGCAGATTTAGCTGACAAACTGGAAATGTTGAGAATAACTCCGTGCGCATGCTCATACATTTCTGGCAATACCAGTTGCGACAAGAGAAAAGCGGCGCGCAGATGCACCGCGATTACCTCATCGAAATCGGCGAGCGGATATTCTTCAACGGGAACAACCGGCCCGTAATGACCGGCATTATTAACGAGAATAGTTACCGGACCAAATTTTCCACGTGCCGCGTCGACGATCCGGCGGCAGTCGTCTTCGATGGCAACGTTTGCGGTTTTGAACGCGACTTGACCGCCGGCATTCGAAATCTCTGCCGCAGTAGAAGCAATTTGATCATGGGAGCGTGCGCACAGAAAAACCGAGGCGCCTTCTTTCGCGAAGAGCAGCGCAATCGCGCGCCCGATACCGCGGCCTGAGCCGGTGATCAATGCACTCTGTCCCTGGAGAGTCATAGGGAAGGAGGATAGAAGGGGCCGAGAGCGCATGCAAGGGCGGCTTCGTACTTCAATAGGTCTGGGCTTAATCCCAATTTTTGATGTCAGGCCAATCCGTTTGAAGATTCTTCTTGCGGCCCCGGCAAAGCAAAATCGGATTTTTCTCGAAGGGCATAGCGTACCGGTTGTCCAGCGTGGCAGCTACCCGGACGCTCTCGTAGGAATCGCGCGCATCTTCAGGTTTGATTCCCATGCGGATAACGATTTCGCCGGTATAGTTGCGTGGCCCCCATAAGAAATAATTTTGGTGCGTGCATATCGCTTTCGGCAAACCGTACCTGCTGCCGAAAAAGTCCACGGCGCTAGCTTCGCCATAGTTGCTGGCGAAAATCGCCGTTCTGGATTGTTCCTCAGGCGAGAGCGAATGATAGACGCCAGCCACGCGGCTCACCATCTCTTCCCAGCCAAACTCATCGGCGTAATGCTGTGGCAAGATTGCCGTGTCTTGGTTGTGCTCGGATTTTGGAACAACGAATGGCAGATGCGCCTGATAGCGCAGATATGCGTCGATGGGTAAAACGGGAAGCACGACAGGCAACAAAAGAAGTATTCCTACAGCGAGCCAGCCGAACATCGCCACTTCAATGGTGGTCCGCATATGCGGACGCTCTTCGAAATGCTTTTTGCTTAAGAATTTTTCCGCGGCAACGGCACCGGCGGCAAGAACCAAGGGGTAGACAGGCGCGGAATAATAATTCTTTCCGTGCGCCAGCAGAAAACTCCCCAGGGTAAAAATAAACGTCCAGCCAAAGACGCGAAATCGTTTACCGGCGCTAGAAAAATAAAACCACAACCCTGCTAACCAGAAGGGAAGCGTAGCCGGAGTGAGGATGAGAATTTGTTGCGCCAGAAAGGCCGCCGGCGAAAGTACCACATCGCGACCGGACGCCCGAATGTTCCTCATCAGCTCCAGAAACGGCCAATGATGTTGAATATTCCACAGCAGGTTCGGGAGAAATAACAATAAGGCCATGAAGCCCCCGGCGAGGATCCACGGAGAAAATAGGAATCTTCGCTGGGGTATTAGTAGCAGGCCAACCAGGAGAAAAAAAGCAAACGCCACGATCGAATACTTATTTTCAAGGCCCAGGCCAGCGATGGCGCCAAAGGCCATCCACCACTTAGGATTGTTTGTGCGGATCATGCGCGCCACGGCGAACGCACAGCCAGTCCAGAAGAGAGGCTCGAAAGCGTTCATGGCGAACTGGTGGTCGCTCACATACCAAACGGCAGGCGTAGCAGCCAGCGCCGCGGCGAGTGCGGTGCCAAATTTGTTCGCTCCAAGCTCACGCGCGAACGCTGCCGTCAAAATGATGCGAGCGGCCCCCGCCAAAGCCGGCCACAACAGCAGGGCAGG
>DASYJM010000054.1:0-20611 GCA_035996445.1 Candidatus Acidiferrum sp.
GGTAAATGGTTTCGTGGGACACACGCATGCTCTCATCATCGGGATACTGGGTTTTCAGCCAGCCGGAAATCTGCTTCGGCGACCAGTCCAGAATCAGTTTACTCGCAACGATGTTCCGCAACTTCAGGTGGATGGAAAGAACGCAGCGCTTGGGCCGCCAGGCCGACTGCCAGGCTTCGCCGTCCGCTTGACTGGCTCGATACGCAGGACGGCCACCATGCCGTGCGACCTCCCGGCTCACGGTCGATACCGCTCGCTCTAAACATTTGGCAATCTCACGGATCGACGAACCACAAGCCAGCCCGCGAGAGATTTCCTCGCGCTCACGCAGCGTGAGCGCGAGGAGCGCACGCCGCCGGACGGCCGGAGCAATCCCACCATGACGCGCCACCAGACAACGAATGGAGGAATGCTCTTTGCCAAAAGCGCGCCCGATCTCATGCAGCGTCTGTCCTGCCTTCCAACGACGCCACACGTCGAGTTTCTGCTCCGCCGAAAACCCAAACCGTCTCCCTTGCTTCATAAACACCACCTTTGAAAAAGCTTTATACCAGATGGTGTTGCATCGACCGTTTGATCCGGCAGCTTCTATCAGGCAGTTCGAAAAGCCGTTCAAGGGCGAGCGACTAATAAGCCATCGGAGGCTTTGTTCATATCCGATGGGCATTGGTCAGAAGCGTGATCATTCATATCGCAATGCTTCAATGGGATCCAGCAGGGAAGCTTTTCGCGCGGGGTAATAGCCAAAAAATACGCCAACCGCGATGGAGAATGCCGCGGCGATGACAATCGATTCCAGTGACATTTCAATGGGCCAATTCAAGGTTTGGCCCACCAGGTACGAACCGAAAACACCAAACAGCACGCCAGCAGTGCCGCCGACGAGGCTGAGCATTATCGATTCGCCGAGAAACTGCAATTGAATGGCTTGTTCCGTCGCCCCTACCGCGACGCGCACTCCAATTTCTCGAGTCCGCTCAGTCACGGAGACGAGCATGACATTCATAATTCCGATCCCACCAACAATTAGCGAGATGGATGCGATGGCGATTAAGAGGATGGTGAGAGTTTTGCTGGCATCCAACTGTGCCTGGATAATGTCCTCGGGATTGCGAATATTGAAATCATCCGGCTCTTCAGTTCGCAAATGATGGCGGTCGCGGAGGATGGCGGCAGCCTCCTGACCAGCGGCTTTCACAGTGTTTGCCGAGACAGCGGAACACAGAATGTCGTCCAGCCACATGTTGCCCTTCATCTTTCTTTGTGCTGTGGTGTAGGGCAGGATGATGTTGTCGTCTTGATCCTGCCCGGACATAGAAAGCCCTTTTGGATGCAGACCGCCGATAACCTTACAGGGCAAACCCTTTACACGAATTGTTTTTCCGAGCGGATCTTCCGCGCCGAACAGCTGCTCGCGCACAGTTCGCCCAATAATGCAGACGTTGGCGGCGCGATCCACGTCCTCTGTAGAGAAAACCGCACCGTAGTCCAGGTACCAGCGTTTGATCGCGAAATATTCCGGGGCCACCCCGCGGTAAGTAGTAAACCAGTTCTGATTTGCGTATATAGCCTGAACGTGATCATCCACGTTCGGAGTAACGCTTTTGATTAGACTTATCTGATTCCGGATGGCTGCGGCGTCGGCCACAGTGAGGGTTTTGGTCGCATGCGTACCGGTTTTTACGCCGTTCACAGCGCGGCCGCCCGCTTCAATCTGTACCAAGTTGTCGCCGAGATTATTCATGTGTTGTTCGACGCGCGATTGACCGGCTTTACCAATCGCGACCACACAAATGACGGCGGCGATGCCGATCGTGATTCCCATGACGGTCAATATGCTGCGCATTTTATTTCTGAGCAGGGCTATTAGAGACGATCGAAGTAAAGCTGCATAATCCAAAAAGTCCTCCTATAAGACGGAAACAGCGCGATAGAAATTATCGAATCTTGCACGCGTCTTGCGTAAACTCCGGTTCATCAGTTTGCCGTAAAGATGGCCTTCGCGATCATCATGTGTACACCGTCATTGCCATCGACGACTTCGGTGATGTGTAAATCGGCGGCGACACTTGCCAGCATGTAGGCGTCTTCACGCGCTAGATGCTTCTCGATCATGAGAAAATTGATCATCTCACGCACGGCGATTTTTGTCGCTTCGGTGAGGTCCGCATGCAATCCCATGGTGATGTAATGTGTTGGCGTTTCGGCGCGAGGCCAAAGCAGGTGTACATCTTTACGCACAACAAATTGGAAAGTTCCGATCAGTGAAGTCTCCAGCGCAGTGACATCCACTTCGCCATCGCCCTGACCGGCGTGGCCATCGCCGACCTCGAAGAGCGCTCCGTGGGCGTGAACAGGGATAAAAAGCGTCGACCCGGCGACCAACTCCTTATTGTCCAAGTTTCCCGCATGAACCCACGGCGGATTGCTGCTGATGCGCCCAGTGACATCTGGCGGGGCGACGCCCATGCTGCCGAAAAATGGGTGAAGAGGAATTTCAATTCCGGCAGCAAAATTGGCGATCATGCGTTTCGCATCCAGCGGGATGGCTCTCGCTCTCGCGTACGGGTAATCATCTGGCAGGAACCCGCGGCCAGGTGCGAAGGCGTTCAACGCATACGGAATTGCCAGTTGGATCTTCTGGATTCGGACTTCCAGCACGTCACCTGGCTCGGCACCCTCGATATAAACCGGGCCGGTCAGAATGTGTACACCGGGCCCTTTGTCTTTGATCTCCTTAAAAATGTCGCGCAGCGGCTGTTCAATCTGGTCGGGTTGCACGCTTGCGCTTGCGAAACGTTCCGGGCTTGACGTGACCAGCGTCTGGATTTCGACCGTGTCCCCGGATTTGATCCGTAGTACCGGGGGGGTCTTCGCATCGTAATAACCCCACACCACCGTTTTTGGCGTGGACTTGAGCTGGTAAAACTGTCCTGTCGATTCGCTCGGCTGTTGGGCCGGCAACGAGGGGACAAAATACGCAAGCAGGAAAATCCCCGAAACCGCGGTGCGCGTCATAGACTGTTTCTCCAGTGGGATGAGAATTGCGGATACCTCACGAATCCTGCTGCTTCGGACTGAATGATTGGCCTATTTTCCGGAACAGCACGACCTTAACGTTCCGCATTATCAAATCTTCCACCGCTCTATTCAACGCGCGGGCCTACGGTGCGTAATCGAAGACCATGAGATGTGCCGGCTCGATCGTCAGGTTAGAAAGAATCGGAAGAACCGTGCCGTCCTTTTGATTTAATTCACTACGCAGATCGGCCCTCACGTCTTTTGATCCATGGGGCGCAGTGAGAACGAAATGCTGGGGCACGGCTGCGTAGTAGCGCTTCCATTCCGCCACCCACAAGCCACTCTTCGCGACCGCTCCCGTCGGAACCCTGCCGACAAGTTTGAAATGGTCCGGATCAATCTCCTCAAACACGGCCACCGTACCAGTCGTCCCCGGGCAGTAGATGCGTTCCGTTGCTGCATCATAATAAACGGAGTCATCGGCACCGCCAACATTGTCGAGTGATTGCACCACTTTTCCAGTTTCCGTATTAATCACCACCAGCTTCCCGGGTTCGTACTGGTGTCCGCCGCCAAATTCTCCGGTGTGCGGTTTGATACGGCTGCCTACGAACAGGCGATGGTGGATTGGGTCTAGGCCCGCGGTGTGAGGTATTGGAGCACCAGTAATCGGCCATTGCGCCACGACCGTGTGCTTCTCAAGGTCAACGACCGCGACATGGCTCTCACCATCTATAACGTCGCCCATTGTGACATACATTTTTTTGCCCGATGGTTCGATTGCCACGCCTGCGGGATCACCACCGGGCATCTTGATGCTGTCCACCATTTTGCCGGTCTTGGTATCCACGACGTCGATAGTGGCGCCGCTGTGTACGTGGTTGTCGGAGCCGCTGTAAGCAATAGGCAAGCCTCCTTTAAATGCTTCCAAGGCGTTAGGTGTAAAGACCTCAACGGCGGCATAAAACAGATGAGTATTGGGATCGTAAGCCCCGTTATCTCCGCCCCGGTTGGAATCGCCAAATCCGGTCAGCGGGATGGTCTTGGTTACCTCGTAGGTTGCGCCGCTGATGCATACAACACTGGCGTCCTCCAGGTTCAACCAGACTTCGTTGGTGTCGGGGAGGTACACCGGTTTTTTGGGGCTCGCTGCGAGTGGCGTCTCATGAATGACCTTGCCTGCTTGCAGGTCCACAACGACTAGAGTGTGATTGTGCTCTCCGGAAACAAATAGGCGCTGGCCCTTGACGTCTATCGCTATGCGGTCCATGTAGCCTTCGGTTGGCAATGGAATCGTCTGGACTAACCTTAGAATTCCCCCGATCGGCAACGCGGCCGGTGTCTGGCTCTGCGACTTCGGGGCGAATAACAGTGATAACGCAAAAAGAATGGCCAAGTATCTTTTCATTTTCGTCGTCTCTCCCAGTTAGATTATTAATTTCATTTTATTAATGAGTGTGCGACATCTAGAAGTTGCTGGCCGTAGTCGCCGCTCCGTCGACCCAGCACGATCGGAACGGCGCCCAAGTTTTTCTTCACTACCAAATCAGTTTCAAGGCGAATTGGACATCCCGTGGTTGAGTCGCCAAACTGTCGATTTCGCCGTTGGCTATGATCGCGCCGGTCTGATCAAAGATCCCGGCGCCGTTGATTGGCTCCGGAGGAGTAAAGTTGGTGTGATTCAAAATATTGAAAATCTCCGCGCGGAACTGAACATTGAACGTTTCCGAAAAGCGATGGATCGGAATGTTCTTGATAACGGAGAAATCCAGATTTACAAGTTTTGGACCAATGACGGTGTTGCGGCCCGCGTTTCCCAGCAAATTTGCGCAATATACTCGCCCGCTAGGCGGAGGGCTCGCGGCTCCCGGGAAATCAGCACACTGTGCGGCAAATGAAGCCGGTGCGGTCGGGAGAGTGTAGCAACTCACGTTAATGTAAGCCGGGCTGGTGCCACCAATGTAGTTGTGGTTGACGGAATCGCAGCCGGGAATACGGTCAGGAATCCCAAATTGATCTGCGCCGCTATTTCCCAAACCGGCGGGGTCGCCATTGATGATGACACTCGTTGGAATGCCGGTATTAATTTTGAATATGCTGCCCAACTGCCATCCGCCCAGCGCCGCTTTTACGAAAGCGTTGGATGTCTCGCGTGTCGGCACAGCCCAGAGCAGGTTGATACTTGCGCTTTGACCGACGTTGAAATCCGAAAGGCCACGTAGTGACTTCGGGGCGAACCAATACAAAGAGTTGAGACTAGTTCCTAATGTATCCCCCGCGATAGTGGAGGAGTTGTCGTCAATCGATTTTGACCATGTGTAAGCAACCTGGAATTGGAGGCCATGACCTAACCGCTTCTCAATACTTAGGTTCATAGCGTCATAGAAGGAGTCGCTGCCCCAATACAAATACCGAATAATTCCCAAAGATTGATTGACTTTCGCTGACTCCCCTGTAGCCGTGTTGCCCGCGGTACACGATCCATCCGAGTTAACCGGGGGACCGCATGGGAACAGATATCCCGCGGAGGTGAGCGTCGGAATCGTCATGTTGCCGTCATCTCCGCGTATCAACATGTGAACTCCATGAGAGCCCACGTAGCCCAATGAAATCGACAGGTCCCTTGTAAGTTGACGCTGCACGTTAAGGTTCCACTGCAGCACGTAATTTCGGTGAGGGTGAGCCTCAACCGTGGAGGTAGCCAAGGCCCCCAGGTGTGCCCCCGCTGGCGGGTTTGTCAGCAGATTCGCTCCTCCCGTATAAAATTGTCCCGCCAAAGTATTCGGACCAGACGAAGGTTTATCTACGCTATCAAATATGATGAACGGCGCAGATTGGTTTTGCATGGTAAGGAAGTACGCCGGCAGCGGTAACACGTCGTAAATGCCAAAGGCCCCACGGACCGATGTCTTTCCATCACGCAACGGGTCCCAGGCAAATCCAATCCGAGGCGCGAAATTCAGACGCGTCGGGTTCGAGTAATAAGGACCAACACTGTCGCAGGCAGAGCCAGCCGGAGGTGTGTTACGCGGAGCAAAGCCGGAGTTAAAGAGAGTCCCACATTGCACCGTTGGACCGGCTATATTTACCACGTTGGTGATTTTGCCTTGAGCGTCGTTAATGACAGTTGTCATCTCGTAGCGCACGCCGAGGTTCAGTGTGAGATTGGGACGGAACTTCCAGTCATCCTGGACATATCCTGCGGCCAGCGTTTGTCGCAACTCACGCGGCGTAATCGTGGAGGGTATGCCCGCCTCGAAATGCTTTGCATTGTTAGTGAGAAAAGCCGCCAGGTTCGAGAAATTCCATCTTCCGCCCGGATTCTCGTACGCAACCAAGTTGTACTGCATCCGCTCAATGTTAACCCCGAACTTCAGAGTATGAGCTCCGAAGGACCAGAACGCGTCGTCAGCAAACTGGTAATTATTAAAAGTATGATCAAAATAGGGAGCCGATCCGACACCTCCTTGATTCCTCGTATACCCGCTGATAGCCATCATGGGCGCAGTTTCCCCCGGCATGCTACCCAACGACATCAGTAACGCTGCAGGATTAATAGCACCAGCCGGTGTAAGATTCGGCGCATGAGTACGGCTATAACCAACTCGCGCGGCGTTTACAACACTTGCGCCGAACGTGTGACTCTCCTGGAGCACTACGGTCTGCCTTCTGGTGTGTGTATTGAGAATGTCGTTATTGAAGGGGTCGGGTTGCTTTAGGTCCGTGTCGTCAAATAGGTACGTTCCGAACAGATTGTCATTCCTGGCGAGTTTGTGATCTACCCGAACTGTGTAGAAATTTTCACGCACTATTTGCAAACCGGAGTTGATGAATTTTCCTTTATCAAGAACGGAGGTTCCTGGCGTTGCATGGGGGAACATCACCAACTCCGCCGCTGCTGCGGGGTCCACCGTTACCGTACAGGTGCCCGGCACGGTGACGGTACATCCCGATGGCGGCGTACCTGTCGCGTTATAGTGGAGCGTTCCCGCCCGCGCGGAGTCTGAAGGAACTGTAATGGCCGTTGTAATTCCTTTTCCCTGGCGCATTCCTTCGTAATCTCCAAAGATAAAAGTTTTATCTTTAATAATGGGCGCACCTGCTGCGGCGCCGAATTGGTTGCGGCGGAATGCCGCCACCGGGGTGTCGCCACTCCTCGAGAAGTAGTCTCTCGAATCCAAGGCACTGTTTCGAATGAACTCGTATAGATCGCCGTGGAAGTCGTTGGTGCCCGACTTAGTGACGGCATTTATGACTCCCCCTGTGGCCTTCCCGTACTCGGCCGAGAAGCCGCCTGTCAGAACGGAGAACTCTTGAATCGCATCCACGCCCAAGGCTGCGCCGATCACATTGCCCGGGCCGCCGTTGGCGTAATCGTTGACGCTCACTCCGTCCAGCCGATAGTTGTTGTTTGATGTGCGCTGGCCTGACACGGTAAGTTCCGCTCCAAAGCCGCGATTTCCGCGAGCGGATCCGGAAGCATAGTCCATCTGATTTTCGATCAAGTTTACGCCAGGGTTAAGAGTGGCAAGCGAAGTCCAGTCCCGCCCGTTCAAAGGCAAGTCGGTCACCGTCTGAGAATCGACTTGTCCTGTCAGCGTCGAAGAGGTCAGTTCGATTTGCGTCGCAGCCGTAACCTTCACCGTCTCGGTTGCCGTCCCAATGTTCATCGGGACGTTGAGCTGCTGTTGCGCCCCCACCGCTAGGGTGATCGTCGAGACCACTGTGTTGAAGCCGTCAGCCGTGATCTTCACCTCATAGGTTCCGGGCGCCAAGTTCGGAGCCGTATAGTAACCAGCGGAATCCGCCTGAAAGTTCTGACTGATGCCCGTGGCAATATTGCTGACGGAGATTTGCGCCCTGGCTATTACACCGCCGGACGAATCCGAAATAATGCCGGAGAGAGTTGCTCCCGTTACCTGTGAATAAATTGAAGTAACGACGGATAGACTGAAAACAATTGCTGACAAGGCTGCAAGGATTGCCTTGAATTTTCGTAAGCCGGTAGCATGCACGCAGTATCTCCTGAGTGATCGTAGTGATGTAGCCTGAGCTTTCGGTTGAGACGCGACATATTGTGCGGGCTTTGAAGAATAGGCAAACTCAAAATCCAAGTGATGAGAATTTAAAAAAGTATTTCCGCCCAACTAGAAAGTATTACCGGCGCGCGCCGCCGAGAACCGATACCCCGAGCCTCCTTACGATTCCGCACGGCTAAGGGCCGAGTACCGCGCCCTAAAAAATCGCACTGACCTGTTCCAACCAATTTCATAGCCCAAAGCATATTTCCACTCGCGTTGAAACGAGCCGTCGCAGTTCAGATTTCACAAAATGCGCACCGGGCTGAACTTTCTCCTGTCCAAGGCACTGGCGTTGACTCAGCTTCGCTTCTTACCTAACATGTGCGGCAGATGCCCCAATCTCCATCACTCGTTGGTCAATCTTTCTCTCACTACCATATTCTTGAAAAACTCGGCGGCGGTGGGATGGGCGTCGTATACAAAGCCGAGGACACGCGCCTCCGTCGCTTTGTTGCTTTAAAATTCCTTTCCGATGATGTAGCCAGCGACCCTCAATCCTTAGCCCGGTTTCAACGCGAAGCCCAGGCTGCATCCGCGCTCAATCATCCGAATATTTGCACTGTTTATGACGTCGGCGAGCAAAGCGGTAAAGCCTTCATCGCCATGGAATATCTAGAGGGCCAGACCCTGAAGCACCTCATCACCGATACTCGCCTGATTCTGGATTCTCTCCTCACTACTGCCACCGACGTTGCCGACGCCCTGGACGCCGCCCACTCAAAAGGAATCGTTCATCGAGACATCAAACCCGCCAACATTTTCATCACGCGGCGCGGTCAAGCGAAAGTCCTCGATTTCGGATTAGCCAAGCTCACATCCATCACAAATGAAGGCATGGCCGGCGCCACCGCCGCCACAATCGCAGAAAAGGATTATTTAACCAGTCCCGGAAGCACCATGGGCACCATCGCCTACATGTCGCCTGAACAGGTGCGCGGAAAAGAACTCGACGCGCGCACCGACCTATTCTCTTTTGGCGTGGTCTTGTACGAGATGGCCACCGGTGTTTTGCCTTTTCGCGGTGATACCTCTGGTGTGATTTTTCACGCTATTCTCGAGCTTTCTCCACCGCCGCCAGTTCGCCTGAATTCTGCCCTACCTAACAAGTTGGAAGAAATTATCACCAAGGCTTTGGAGAAAGATCCCGATCTGCGCTATCAGCACGCCGCTGACATCCGCACCGACTTAAAACGTCTCCAGCGTGACTCGCAATCTGGCCGGGTTGCGGTCGTTAGCGACGTGCCCAAGCCTCGCAAGGTGGGCAATCTCGCGCTTCGCATAGCCGCGGTCGCAGCGATCGCAACGTTCGTTTCGATTCCGCTGGTCTATCGCGCCATGCGCTCGCCTGTCTCAAATCCCGCGCCGGCATCATCTCCCGTCTCATCGGCTCCCGCCACTCCGTCGGTGCGAACCCTAGCCGTCTTACCTTTCCATGACCTCTCCGCGCAAAGCGGCGACGAAGTCTGGGGCATTGGCATAGCCGACGCCATCATCAGCCGCTTGGCAACTCTGCAGAATCTCGCCGTTCGTCCCACGAACTCCGTTCTCAAATACGCCAAAAGCGCTGACGATCCCGCACAAGCCGCCCGCGACTTACAGGTCGATTCCGTTTTGGCTGGCACCTATCAGCGCGTGGGCACAGTCATGCGCGTCTCCGTACAGTTGATCGATCATGGCGCCGCGCGTTGGGGTAGCCGCTACGATCTGCAGGGTCGCGATCTCTTGCGCTTCGAAGATGACATCTCGCAAAAAATAGTTCAGGGCCTCAGCGTGCAACTTTCTGGATTCGAGCAAACCACGTTGCAAGCCCCGTCCACACAATCCGAGGAAGCTTACAATCTTCTGCTGCAAGCGCGCGCCTTTTGGGCCGACTACTTCATGGATTCGAATGCCGACACGATACACAACGCCGCACGCATGGGCGAAAAGGCCATCGCCAAGGATCCCAACTACGTCACTGCCTATTCTCTGCTGGCACAGATTTATGCGCTGGAAGCGGCTAACTTCCAGGAAAACGGCTCGCGTAACCTAGCCCGTGCCGAACAACTCGCTCGCAAAGCCGTAGCACTCAACCCTGAATCCTTCGACGCCGACATGGCCCTCGGGGTCGTGTATGGAGAACAAGGCAGGATCGCGGATTCTCTACCGCTACTTCGTCAAGCGGTGAAGCTCGCTCCGAACTCGACAGCATCCTGGAAATTTCTTGGCTACATTTATCATTACGCCGGTTTGACTGACCTTGCAGAAGCCGCTTTCCGCCGCGGCCGTGATCTTGATCCAACACCCGCTCAAGCCTACTGGATGCATGGAAGAATGCTGTTATACCAAGGCAAACCTCATGAAGCGGCCGAGGAGGTGCGTCGCGCCCTGGACCGCTATCCCGGACACTACAAGTTGTCAGCGCTGTTGGGTTACTTCCTTTACTACGAGGGAAAACCTGAAGAAGCCGAGCAAGCCCTGAACCGTGCTCGGCAGCTCGGCGGCACTCAGGCCGACGAAGAACCCATAATAATTTCCGCCATGCTCCACGCTTCGCTGGGGCAACGCGATCACATCGACCCCCGCGTTTTTCGCTTCAAACCCGAAGAAACCGTGGATGGTGACACTGCCGAGTGGATTGGTTCCTTACACGCGTTGTTAGGCGAGAAACAACAGGCCCTGGTCTGGCTCAGGCGCACTTTGCAAGTGGGTAATCACAATTACCCATGGTTTCAGCGCGATAAAAACTGGGACAAGCTCCGCTCCGACCCCGAATTTCAAAACCTCATACAGGAAGCCCAGCAACACTGGAATCAATACACCAAATTATTCGGCGACTCAAATCTTTAACTCTTTAGCCGATTACGCCACGATTTTTTTATATCAACGCGATTCAATAATAAGAAGCCCGGCGGGCCCTGGTGGGCTCAATGCGGCCGCTAAGTTGAAAAAAAGAGAAAAACGGAAAGTATGCAAGCCCTGACAATCACATTGGTCAAATCGATCAGGTATTCGCCGTAGAACTGCAACGCAGTTTCGCTAACTCCTGATTGCGTCGGGTTACCGGACTCGTGTTTTGGCGGCCAGGCTTTCAAATGTCCGATCAGCGCGTTTACAAGCAGCCTGTTGTTCATTTCTTACGTTGTTCTGGCCTGTTCACGTATTCAACGTGGCCCATGTGCGCACACTCTTTTTGCTGCTCTGGCGTGATCTGCGTGGGCGTTTCACCGGCTGGAACGGAATTGCATCGCATTGTTTCCTCAAACCCTGGCGCTGAGAAGAGGAAAGTCAGGCTAACCAGTTCGGTGCCAGTGTTCCTCAAACTTATCCAGGTGTTAGCCGGAATAAACGCCAGTCCCCCCACATGGACATCGCGCTCCTGATCGCCGAGCCAAACGTGGACAGTTCCGCTCTGGATCAGCAATATTTCATCTTGGTCTAAGTGCTTATGCTTCTGTATGGCCGCTCCTGGAGCGAGGTCCTCAGTACCTAGCACGAGGTGCCGAGAGCCGTTGTTTTTTGGGCTGACCTTCAGCATGAATTGGGAAGAGGCGGGGGCGCTGTTGTCAGTATGAATGCGGCGAGTCCGCAGCTCGCCTTCACTCCTTTCCAATAGAAGTGGCTTAGCGTCAGCCTCCGAACTCGGGGTTGGGCCGGATTGATTCAGTTGAGAGAAAGCAAGGAGACCAACCACCATCAGCACAGCGGCTGTGAACCCGCACATTGCGTTTGAATTCACACCATCACCTCGGCGAGTAGTCTACTCTCATCAGATAAGTAACTCCCGGTGAGTTCTACAAAAGGGGAAAGTCAAGAAAAAATACTTCGCCGCGGCCGGATGTTTTCTTGCAGCCTAGGCGTTTATGAGAGAGCTTGCTCATGGCGCATGCAAGCGCACGTTATCAGTCCCGAGTTTCGTAGATCCATAACTCAGCGCCTCTATTGGCGCGTCCCGGAACAGCAAGATACAAACTATTATGCTTCCCGACTTGCCCGTAATATGCGCTGGTGCGGGCGCCAATCTCGCTGGGGATCTTCGCGATACGTTCGTAGTGGTCGGCATCGATTTGCTGGTAGACGAAAATGAAACCTTCTCCGCTGGGAACGTAAATCCGCTTACGAGTGGCGTCGTAGGCCATGTCATCGGTGTCCGACGCGCCCGGCAAACTAGCAAGCACTTTCCCTGAATCGGTATCCAATACCAAGAGGCGCGCTGGTCTGCGCGCGGAAACGAATAAACGATGATGCTCCTCATCGAGCGCCATCGGAAAGTTTGTTCCAGCTTCCTTGAGTTTCCAGTTTTCGACCTTTTTTGTGTTTCTATCGATCACCGCGATCTGGCTGATGGATGCCAAATTTACAAAGATTTTGGAGCCTTTCTCTTCGATCTGGAATGATTCTGGGTGGGCACCGAGTTCGAAGTCGCCCTCGATCCGTTTATTCGTGGTGGCGTCGAAAGCACCGATGGCGCCATCGCCGTAACCTACATAAACGCGTTTCGTCTTTGGATCATAGCGAAGTTGATCAGCGTCATCGGGAAACTTCACTGTATCCAAAAGCTTATAGGTGTCCGCGTCGAAAACCTTGCATGCTCCGTCGCCTTCATTAGAAACGACAATGCGATTCAAGTCCGGAAGATAGAGCGCCATCTGAGGCTTTACAAATTCCGACTGCAGGCTGTGGACTCGCCTCCCTCTGGCCACGTCAAGGACCTCAACAGAATCATTGCCGTAGACTGCTGCGAACACACGGTTACTTTTATTGTCGACCCCCATGTGGTCGAAACGGCCCTGGGCATCTGGCATCGAAATGATCCTCACCAAGACCAAGGGCGCGGATTCGTCATTCGATTGCACCTGGGCTGTTGTTGTGACGGGCCAGCCAAAAACGACCAAACCGATCGCGCATAACTTCTTCATGTTGCTCCTTGGTTGCGGCCCTAAGATAATTTGACGCGCCGACTCTAGACCATGGGGTCCGTCAGTTTCTTCGAAGACAAAAGGCTTAATTCGCTGGATCCGTTATCGCTAGTCCTCAGCTTCAAACGTCCACACCTGCGCTGGTTCGTTGCCCTTGGCCGGCACAGCGACGTAGAAACGGTCACGCTTTGCAAAGTAATATCCAGTACGAATGCCGACTGCGGAAGGAACGTTGGCCACCAGCTCATAGTGGTCAGCATCGTTCTGCTGGAAGACGCTGATTATCCCTTCTCCGCCGATCACGTAAATGCGTTTGCGCGATGGGTCAAAGAAAACATCGTCGCACTCACCCGCCGCACGAATACGGGCGACTTCCCTTCCGGTTTGCGTATCCAGCACGACCATCATTGGGGTTTTGCGCGTGATGGTGAACAGGCGATGATCTTCTTCGTTCAAGGCCATCGCATAATTACCACGCAGGTCTTTTAGTGGCCACTTCGTCACGGCTCCGGTTTTTTTGTCGATGGACTCAACGACATTGCCCGCGTCCGGAACGTTCGCAAAAATGTGTTCGCCCTTGGCTTCCACCTGGAAAGATTCCGGATGGCCTTCGGTCTTATAAACATCGCCAACGCGCTCGTCCGTCTTCGGATCAATCATGCCGATTCCGCCATCGTCCTCGCCGAATCCGACGTACACGCGTTTTGAAGCTTCGTCGTAGCGCATGTTGTCGGGATCTTTGCCAAAATCAATGGTCTTGCGAAGTGTGTAGGTCGCGCCGTCATAAACTCTCACCTTGCCGTCTTCTGCGTTGGCCACATAAAGCTTGTCGACAGCAGGAACATAAAGCGGTCCTTGAGGTTGCGCGAGACCCTTGATGCTGTGAACCACTCTGCCCGCGAACACGTCGATTACTTCCAGCGAGTTATTGCCAAGTGCGGAAACAAACAATCTCTTGCGCTTGGCATCCGCAGAAAAGTGATCGATTCGCCCAGCTACGTTGGGAACGGGAATTTGTTCTTCCAGCTGCAACGGAAGAATATCTCGCGCGGAATTCTGAGCTACCACGATTTTTGAGCTGCGATAGGAAACAATTCCCAGTGCTACCAGTGTAACTGCGCCGATCACAACGAACCTCTTCATCGTTCCTCCTAAGATTTTGTCGGCTCTCTGTGGCAACCGACCAATTCATACATGGAAAATAAAAGTCTAAGGCCGAGGGTCAAATACAAGAATCGCCGCTTCTTCCTTGTCGCTCGCGGGCGCCCCGACATAAAAGCGATTGAGTTCCGGCGACCAAAACGAGGTGCCGGCGCCCGACTTCGTGGGTATTTTATCGATAGCTTCGTAGTGGTCCGCGTCTTTCTGCTGATATATAAAAATATAACCGACGTCGTTATCACGTCCGCCCGAAACGTAAACTTGTTTCTGCGCGGCATTGAAATAAACGCCATCCATGCCCTCCACCGTCGGAAGCGCAGCGACTTCTTTACCCGTGTTGGAGTCCATGACGATCATTTGCGGAGGCGTGCGTGTGCCGATGAACAACCGGTGGTTTTTTTCGTCGAACGCCCCGTCGCCGTTTCGCTGGCTGCTCGTAGGCCACGTAGCCACTACCTCACGCTTTTTGGTATCGACGACCTGAACTTTACTAGCCGAAGAAACCAACACGTATAACGTCTTTCCGGATTTGTCTAGGAGTAGCTCCGCGGGATGGGCGTTCACTTTGATGTCGCCCAGGTTCTTATCTGTTTTTGCATCGATAATTCCAACCATGCCATAGTCTTTGCCAGCATCTTTTCCTCCGTATCCCACGTAGAGAATTTTAGAATGGGGTTCGTAAGCGACACGATTGGGGCCCAGCTCCAGCTTTATAGAATCGAGCAGTTCAAGACTATCGCCGCGAAATACGCGTAGCATCCCGTCGTCTCCACTAGCGACGAACACCTTATTAAGCGACGGAATATAGGCAACTCCCTGCGTTTTCTTAAAGCCGGGAATACTCTTCGACCATTTGCCCGCCCCGAGGTCGACCACTTCGAGCGAGCCGTTCTCCAGCCCGGCTACAAATAGACGTTTACCCTTTACGTCCACATCCATATGATCGATGCGCCCTTTGACGTTGGGCATCGGGATCGTTTGGACCAGGCGCAAAGGTTCCTTTTCCTGCGCGTCGCTCTGTGAAACAACTGCACACAAAAAAAGTAATGCAGACACACCAACCGGAAGAAACTTCCTCATCATCCTCACCTCGTATGGAGTGTTTCTATAAAACATCTTTTTCTTCTTTACGGCTCTACTTCATAAACCTCTATATACGCTTCTTCGATTTTTCCTCCCTGGATTCCTCGAACAACATCTTGGTGCTCAGAAACGGCAACATAATAGCGCTTGAGTTCCGGGACCAGCAGCGACTTTTTTCCGTGAATGCCTCCCTGAATTCTTCCGATAGACTCGTAATGGTCGGGGTCCACTTCTTTCCACACATCTGCAATGCCTTCGTAACCCTGGAGAATCGCTTATAATTTGCGACGAAGTACCAATCACCAAATCACCTTGAGAGCAAACTGAATCTGTCGGGCCGCCGTTTGCGTAGACGTAATGAGTCCAGCATTGGCGATCGGTGGTCCTACCGAATCGAAGATATTTCGATTATCGAGTGGCGGAGCGAAATTCGTACGGTTGCCGGGCACCTGCCCAGCACTTGGGAGCGCCATCAAGCAAAATATCGTCGCTAGGGTGCCCGCCCAAACGTAGTGATTCTTCCTGCATAGATGAGGATGAGCCGCCATATGAGGTCTCTTCACTTTTGGCGTTGTAATCCAGAACGGAGGATATTTTCATGCTGTGCGCCGCATATTAATAGCACCGGCTCGCCGCACCTAATTAAGTTTTGCTGAACGAATCTTCATGATTCGAGCAACCGCAAGCTTATAAACCTGTTTCATCTAGGACTTCTTCACTCTTCCGCCATACCCAAGCGGTAGCCCGTGCCACGTACGGTGTGAATGAGTTTCAGGAACCCGTTCTGGTCTACCTTCCGCCGCACGCGATTGACGTCGACAAGATTGCTCCCAGTGTCTGAGTGATGTTCCCAAACATGCTCCAGGATGTCGCTGCGCGTAACCAGGTCGTCTGCGTGCAGAAGAAAAAGTTCGAGAATCGCGAATTCCTTGGACGTTAAAGGAATCGCCTCTTTGCCGCGCTTAGCGTGCCGTTGGTGTCGATCCAGTTCTAAATCGGCGTAACGAAGTGGTACGCGTCCTTTGTAAACCCCTCGGCGGATCAATGCTCTCACCCGTGCCAAAAAATTCCGCCAGTACAAAGGGTTTCGTTAGGTAGTCGTCTGCGCGGGCATCCAAACCATCGACGCGTTGTTCGATGAGAGCCCTAGCCGTTAACATCATGATTGGAGCTTCAACTCTTCGCCTTCGCAATTCGCGGCAGACTTCAACCCGCTTATCCCTGGCAACTATGTACCTCGACCGGCTCGATGGAAGAATTGACAACGCTTTCTTTGATCGCAAAGCCTCCGACTGGAGAAACGAACAATCCAGGCTTACGACAGAAATCCAAAATCCTAGGCAATCAGACCAATCATATCTGTCCGAAGGGGTCAGGCTTTTGGAACTCGCCGGCAAGGCCCAAGAGTTGTTCTTAAAGCAGTCAGCATTGGAGAAAAGGCGTCTTCTCAATTTTTTACTATCGAACTGCACATGGAAGGCCGGCGAGCTTCCGCCAACCCTTTAATATGTTGAGCGATACAATTAGGACTCAACGGGTCCAGACGATCGACTTGGGGTTCCCGCAAGCTGGATTTGAGAAATGGCTCCCCGGGGAAGATTCGAACTTCCAACATTTCGGTTAACAGCCGAACGCTCTACCATTGAGCTACCGGGGATCCGAGTAACGCATTTGTTTTCATTCTAATACAGTCATGAAAATCATGCCACTTGAACTGTTGAGTCCACGTTCGGTCCAACATCGAGTTTTTCGAAGATTTTTGGTGAGACCCTAGAACCCGTAAGATATACCTAGAGCGAACTGATGGCGCGCTTCAAGGTTGATCCCAGGCGCGACCCTTCCAGCAGCCTGCGCTATGCCGAGGTCGAGCGTTAGTCTCGGCGACTCCACACCCCAACCGTGAAGGGGGAGAGCGCCGAAAGGTACGATGCGAACTGCATAAGTTATCGTCGTCGGTACCACGATTCCTGGTAAATCCTGAACCCTTCGCGGTTCTTGCAGCACTTCAGAACCCAGCAAGATCGTGCTTCTCCCGGGACCTCTAAGCGCGAAGGCGGCTGCACCGAACAACCGTCCTTGATAGCTTGGAGCATTGCCGACCAAACCGAGTAGCGAAGCATTGGTAACTTTGAAACCGAAATTGAACACCAACGGAAGTTTCCGGATTCCCATGACGGTCTTCGTGGCCACCACATAAAAGTCCCCGTTGGTTGTGTTCTTGTTCTGTAATACGCCCCCCACATTGTGAACTTGACTCCGCGCCACAAAGCCCACCGACAAGGCTGGCAACCAGTTTTGTCCTTCCCGCAAGACATTGACTTTTCCATGAAATGTATTGAAACCGTTACCCCACAGATTACTCAGTTCGGCCTTGCTGCCGTCCTGGTGGAGATTTCGCGTGTACCCAAACTCAACCCTAGTGAATGCTCCTATCGTTACGGATACTTGATGGAATCCGCCCAAAACTCCTCCGGCGTCGAGATAGTGATAGGCGACGACTGGCTTTCCAAATCCACCCTGTGAGGACGGAACCGCGTAGGCCAGGGGAGTGACAAACACCCCGGTCTGCCCTTCCCAGTTCAGGCTCTGAGCGGAAGCCGTATTCATGGCTACAAATAAGATAGCGGCTAGAAATACAAACGTCCTAACCATTCCAGATCGCCCGGTCCCGCGAAAGTGCGTCAACTCTAGCATTACAGCTTCTCCCTTCTTCCCTCACTGGAGGTTGGTCTTATCGACACCATGGCTCAGCCGCCAGAGGTTGATGGTGCCGTCTTCGCTCCCCGACGCTAGCCACCGGCCGTGAGAATCGAAAGCGACCGAATAGACGGAATGGTTGCGGGCGTTGGCTAACGTCTGTAGCTCATTTCCAGTCCCGACATCCCAGATCTTTACAGTCTTGTCCCAGCTGCCGGACGCCAGCCAGCGGCCATCGGGACTAAAGGCCAAGCTTGTGACCAGATTCCCGTGGCCCGTTAAAGTGCGCACCTCGCGACCCGTTGCGATGTCCCACAGCTTTATGCTCTTGTCTGCGCTTGCCGATGCGAGCCAATGACCGTTCGGACTGAACGCCACCGCGCAAATGGGCTTCTTGTGGCCACGGAGTCTGCGTATTTCTTGTCCGGTCGCCACATCCCAAATCCGGATGCTCTTATCGTCGTTTCCAGAAGCCAGCCAACGCCCATCAGGGCTAAACGCGGCATAGATCACGGATCTTCGCGAGGAGGTCAAGTCGCGCACTGCGCGACCTGTCGTGACGTCCCACAGTCGTACGGTCTTGTCGTCCACACCGGAAGCCAGCCAACGTCCATCCGGACTGAAGGCGATCGAATATACCCAATTACTGCCGAGGGCGCCCAAGGCCCTGTCGCTAGCAAATGTGCGGATTTCCCGTCCGCTCGTGGCATCCCAAAGCGTGACGATGTCTTTGGAATTTTCCGCAGCTAGCCAATGTCCGTCGCGGCTGAAGGCTAGCGCTTGCACTTCCTTAACCTTTTTCCCGACTGTGTTCAGCTCCTGCCCCGTCTGCACATCCCAAAACTTGACGGTCTGATCCCAGCTCCCGGAAGCGAGGCGTTGTCCGTCAGAACTGAACGCGACACCAGTAACCCAGCCCGAATGGCCCTTGAGAGTGCGTTCTAGAACGAAATCAGGAGCAGAGGCACTCGCAGACCTGATCGCACTCGGCTTCGCCGGCGCTGTGGCCGTGAGCATTTCGGCGCTTACAGGTTCTGCCCGAAGATCGAAGGTTTCGAGCTTAGGCACCTCGGCACCAATAACAGTTGAAGACAGCCTGTCAATGTCTTTGCTCAGCACCTCTGGGAGCTTCGAGTTTTGCGAAACTCCAGTCGAGTCATGCGCAGGCTGAGAGGAAATGTCGGACGCGACCCTCGGGTCCTGCTCCGAGTGAACTCCATGGGTCTCGCGCGAGACGGCCATAGCAGGCTGCTCTTCTTCACCGTGGGATGCCCGCAGTGATGCCGCGGACAACGGACGGTCCGAGCGGTAGCGGCCTCGCGGTTTCACCGTCTCTTGAGCGGCGGCTTCCCCCAGTTTCGACGCCGCTGGCGCGTCGCGTTTTGCGAAGCCCGAAGTGTGCGGAGCTGGATTGCGGGCGGACGTGGCGATCGTCATAGGTCGGGTCGCGCCGAACAGGAAGACGGATAAGAAGAAGAAAACGACAGCGAGGAAGGAAAGCGAGGCAGAGCGACCGCGCGATATTTGCCCTGCGGTTGAACCTTCAGTGGACAAAGCCGAGTTGCTGATTGATTCAGCATCAGCTGCCGGCCCTAGCTCAACGGGCGGCCGCAGTGCGTCCATCCGTTGCTCCCGTGGACGCCGTCTCGGTTCCCTTAAAAACCAATTCGAACTAACTGACGGTAGGTCTCTCGGTTGGTCTTCAGCCGAGGAAGTAGGTGCCTGGGGCGGTGCCGGGAATGCCTCTCGAACAGGTTGCACGCTAAGCATCGCCCTGGGAGCGATGATAGGAGCGACCAAATTGGCGCATTCTTGCAGTACATCAACATCGGGAGGGGAGATGTCGGAGGGCCGGGAAAAGAAAACCTCAATAACGCCAACTACTGTGCCTTGCATGTGGATGGGCACAGCCACGGCCGAACGCAAACGCAAGCTCTGTACAACCGAAGGAAGTATTCGTGAATCATTTTCCGCGTCTTCGCAGAGCACGACCTCGCCAGTCTCGAAGCACTCTCGGGTAAAGGCCGAGTCAGATTGCAGTCTCGAACCCACAACAGGAGCTTCGCCACTGCTGGCCAGGCAGCATGCGCCCCCCTGGTCGCTCACAGCAATGACGACTCCGCTCGCCGACATCGCAGAGCGGATTCGCTCCACCGTAGTCGCTAGGAGAGCGGATATCTGCTGATCTCTATCGTTATTTGAATCGTTTCCTGACTGATCTGCTTCTTTTTTCAGTCTCGTTTCGGGCATTAATGGCCTCCGCGGGGGACACGGTTTTATTTAGGACGGCGATAATGGAAAGAACATCCTATTGGCAACCCCATCTTCTGGTGAATGACCAGGTAGGACTGGAGCGCGAGCTGCTCTACGTCCCCGCGCGTCTAGACCGATCTTGTAAAGTTCAAGCGAGTCGACAGCTAGTGCAGCTACTTATTGTTGTCCTGAGGTCGTTCGAGCGTGGGTGGGCCGAAGTCGCAACGCGCGTTCTCTTTGACAAAGACGCGCGTCCAGAAAATTCCCAAAGTAAATCAGGTTAGCTCTTCGAATGGAAGAATTGCGTAACTCTTGCGCCCGGCGGAGTCGTGCAGATCTCGCGAGGTCCTGGAACTCCCTCAGGACTCATTCAGAGTTCCGTCGCCTCACAGCGCTGACCCGATTGCGGAGACGTTA
>DASYJM010000055.1:0-22727 GCA_035996445.1 Candidatus Acidiferrum sp.
ACCCGCAACCGCACGTAACAAACGCGACGTATGATAATCTGCGACGCACAGCCATTAAGCAACCAACAGTCAACGCGGCGGAAGCGGGCCGACGCTTTTTTCTCTTCTTCGCTCCTGCGAAGAAGTCAGCACGCGCAGCGGACGGATCTCCCTTCGATCTATTGCGCAACCCTCTCATCAGTTTCATAAGCCCTAAAGTTTCATCAGCCAACGCATCATCGTGGGCCGGCATAACAAATCTTCCCCAAAACCGCTGGCCCGCTTGCACCAGTGGCAGAAAAAACATTTCCAGCCCGCTGGTGAAAACTTTCATAAGCAAGCAGGGCGAACGCAAAAGCCTCCTTGCCTTCCTCCGGAACTCCCAACCGCGAAGAGGACAGCACCTCAATACCCGGCAATGCCGCAGCTAACTGCGCCATGATTAGCGGATTCCGCGCTCCTCCGCCCGAAACAATCAGTTGATCTATCTTTGTTTTGCGTGTCACGAAGCGGTTCAGCGCATCCACCACCGACAGCGCTGTAAAAATAGTTACGCTGCGAATCAAATCATTAGGCTTCGCGCGGTATCGTCTTCCCAGCGCCAAAACGCGCTTCACATAATCACCGCCATAATATTCGCGACCCGTCGATTTCGGCGGCGCCTTCTTCAAATACGGATCACGCATCAATTCCTCCAGCAGCGCCGGAATCGCCCGCCCCGCCAGCGCCATGCTCGCGCCCGCATCAAACTTCTTCCGGCCGCAGGTGAAATGTGCTACCAGCGCATCAATCAACATATTTGCCGGCCCGCTATCAAACGCAAACACCCGCTCTCGCGCGGCGCCGGCAGGAATAACCGTAACATTGGCAATCCCACCGAGGTTCAGCGACGCGCGCTCCAGTTTTCGATCGCTGTATAGAAGATAGTCCGCATACGGCACCAGCGGCGCGCCCTGTCCCCCGACGGCCATATCCGCGGGACGAAAATCCGCTACGGTGGGAACTCCGGTCTGCGCCGCAATCACCGCGGCTTCGCCAATCTGTAAAGTCGAAGCCGCTCGCCCACCTAAATAAGGCACCGCGTTACCCTGGTGGAAAATCGTTTGCCCGTGGCTGCCAATTAAGTCCAACGAAGTAACCGCAACGCGAAAGCGTTTGCAAGCTGTCTTCGCCGCATCAGCAAATAATTGCCCTAGCCGAAAATTAAGCTGGCTCAGTTCGCCCGCAGTAATCGCCCGCTGTTCCGCCACCCGCAGAATTTCCGCTCGCACTCGCGCAGGAAACTTCACCGCGGTGTGATTTATGAGCCGCGCTTTCACCCGCGGCGGAGCTCCTGAAATTCTCGCCAGCGCAATGTCAATTCCGTCCGCCGAAGTTCCCGACATCAGCCCCAGCACGAGCATTCCCCGTTTCTTCTCGCCCACCCTCATGAAATCTGCTTCTTCAAGTCCGCGAGGAGATTCAACGCGTCCAGCGGCTTCAATTGATCCAGATCCGCGCCGCGCAATCGGTCAATCACTTCACGATCCAGCGCCGTAAACAATACTGCCTGTTCCCCGTTATGGCTGCCATTTCCGTTCACGCCCGGCGACAGCGTCTCACTCAACTCATGTTCATTCTGCTCGTGCCGCAAAAGTACCTCGCGAGCGCGCTCAATGACGCTGCGCGGCAGACCCGCGAGCCGCGCCACCTCGATTCCATAACTCTTATCCGCGCTCCCCGGTTCCACCCGCCGCAAAAACACAATTTCGTTCGGCGTTTCCTTCACTGACACATGCACGTTTTTCACCGCCGAAAGCAGATCCGCCAATTCCGTCAACTCGTGATAGTGCGTGGCGAAAAGCGTCCGCGCTCCAGTGTGCTTCTGCAAATGCTCCACCACCGCCCACGCGATGGACAATCCATCGAACGTCGAAGTCCCGCGTCCAACTTCATCCAGCAGCACCAGGCTTGACGGCGTTGCGTGATGTAAAATAGCCGCCACCTCGCTCATCTCCACCAAAAATGTTGACCGTCCGCGCGCCAGATTATCGCTGGCCCCGATGCGCGTAAAAATTCTGTCTGTCACCGGCAACTTCGCTTGCCGCGCAGGCACGAAACATCCCATCTGCGCCATCAATACAATCAGCGCCGCCTGCCGCAAGTACGTCGACTTGCCGCCCATGTTTGGCCCGGTAATCAGCAACAATTGCTGCCGCTGAGATTCGAGATACAAATCATTAGGCACAAAACGTTCGCCACGTTGCCGCAGCAATTCCTCAATCACCGGGTGACGTCCATCAACAATCAGTAATTCCCCTAGGGCACTAAATTCCGGCCGGCAATATCCGCGCTCCGCAGCCAACTTGGCAAAAGACGTCAGCACGTCCAGTTGCGCAATCGCGCTTGCCGTAACACGCAGGCGCGCCGCGTGGGCCGCGACCCCTGATCGTAATTCCACAAACAGCCGGTTCTCAATCTCCGCAATGCGTTCGTCGGCCGCCAGAATCTTTCGCTCGTACTCTTTTAATTCTGCGGAAGTGAAGCGCTCGGCATTCACCAGGGTTTGCTTCCGTTCGTAATCCGCCGGCGCAAGGTGCAGATTTACTTTGGAAATCTCGATGTAGTACCCAAAAATAGAATTAAAGCGAATCTTCAGCGACGCGATACCGGTGCGTTTGCGCTCCCGCTCTTCCATCGCAGCAATAATTTCTTTGCTGTGCTGGCTCAAGTTGCGCAGTTCATCCAGCTCGCCATCAAACCCGCTACGAATCATTCCTGGTGTGGTTGCCAGCGCTGGCGGGTCCTCGGCTATGCCGCGCTCCAATCTTTCGCGCACATCGCTCAGCTCATCGATCTCCGTAAAAACACGCCGCAATAATTCGCTACCGCCCGCGGGTGGGGGCGTTAAAAAATTCTTAAGCAAGGGAATCCGGGCCAGCGACTTGCGCAACGCCACCAATTCGCGTGGAGTTGCCAGACCCAGCGTAATGCGGCTCGTAATCCTTTCGAGGTCCAGAATGCCCTTTAATTCCTTGCGAATCTCTCCGCGCACCATGGTCTGCTGCACCAAATGCGCCACCGCAGTTAATCGCGCCTCAATCACCGCGGGATCGATCAGCGGCCGCATCATCCAGGAGCGCAACAAGCGCGCGCCCATTCCCGTAACCGTCACATCCAGCGCCGCGATCAGCGTTGTCGGGCCCACGCGGCTACTCTCTTCGGTAAAAATTGGATTGATTAATTCCAGATTGCGCACCGAAACCGGATCGAGCACCAGCGCATTGTGTTGTTCGTAATAACGCACCCCATCAAGATGGCGCAGCGCCTCCACACTATGCGCATCGTCTCCGCGCGCGGCGTTTTCGCGCAGGTAATGAATAATCGCGCCGGCAGCCGCCAGCGATTGCGGGTGCCCGTCCAGTCCAAAGCCGGTCAATTCCGCTACGCCAAACTGTTCGCGCAGTATTCGTTCCGCGTAATCGTGCTGAAATATCCATTCATCCAGCCGCGACTCAACGCCGCCCGTCCCATCCAGCAGTGACGTCTTCGCCGTTTCAAACAATTGTTGTGGGCGAGGCAGCAACGTTTCGCGTGGCCTCAGCAGTTGCAATTCATCACGCAGCGCTTCGGCAGCACCGGCTCCACCAAACTCCGTAGCTTGGAATTCGCCGGTGGACAAGTCCACATAAGCCATTCCCAACGTGCCTGCAGCGTCCTTAGCCACTGCGGCCAGAAAATTATTTTCGCGCGCTTCCAGTACCGCGCCATCGGTCGCCGTGCCCGGCGTGATAACGCGAACCACTTCCCGCCGTACAATTTTCTTGCCCGGCCCGGGCAATTCCATCTGGTCGCAAATGGCAATTTTGAACCCGGCGCGAATCAGCCGCGCGATATACCCGTCCGCGGCATGGTAAGGAACCCCACACATAGGGACGGGCTGACCCTTTTCCCGGTTTCTGGAAGTAAGCGTGATTTGGAGTTCGCGCGCAGCGATGATCGCGTCTTCGTAAAACATTTCGTAGAAATCACCGAGGCGGAAAAGCAACAGCGCGTGCGGATACCGCGACTTTATCCCCTGATACTGCTGCATAAGCGGAGTGGTAGCTTCGATCATGGAAGTGAGTGAAATGTTGCGCACCACACTCGCGCACACACCTCTCGCCTACTCTGCGCAAGCGCAGACGAACTACGCGCAAATCCCACGCCGCTATTCACTCGCGGATTCCCGATTGCGTCAGTACAAATGCATAATCCAACGCCACCTCGCGCAAATAATCGTATCTTCCCGAAGCGCCGCCGTGTCCCGCACCCATATTCACCTTGAACAACAGCGGATTTGTGTCCGTCTTCATCGCCCGCAACTTCGCTACATACTTCGCGGGCTCCCAGTACATCACTTGGCTGTCATTCCATCCCGTTTTCACCAGCATCGCCGGATACGCACAGCGCGTCACATTCGTATAGGGGCAATACGACTTCATAACCCAATAATCTTCGGCCACCTGCGGATTGCCCCACTCTTCATACTCGCCCACGGTCAGCGGCAGGGAAGCGTCCAACATGGTGTTCAACACGTCCACGAATGGCACATGTGAAATTGCCGCGTGAAATAGGTACGGACGCAGATTTACGACCGCTCCCATCAGCAACCCGCCCGCACTTCCGCCCTCAATCACCAATTTTTCCGGCGACGTATAGCGTTGTGTGATCAAAAACTCCGCCGTGGCAATAAAATCCGTGAAGGTATTCATCTTCTGGCGCATTCGCCCGGCGTCGTGCCAGGGCTTGCCCAATTCGCCGCCGCCCCTAATATGCGCGATGGCAAAAACCACGCCGCGATCCAACAAACTCAATCGATTAGAGCTAAACGTTACGGGCACGGGAATGCCGTAACTTCCATATCCATAGAGCAACAACGGCGCGGCGGTACTGCGGTCTGCGGGCCAATTAGGCTCGCCAGCGAAAGTGTCCCGCCGGTACACGATTGAAATTGGTATAGGTGTTCCGTCTGCGGCCAAAGCATGCAACCGCTCGGTGACGTATCGTCGCGCATCGTACCCACCAAGCACCGGCTGCTGCTTCAGCAATACCCGCTCCCGCGTGCGCACGTTGTAATCAAACACGGAACGCGGGGTCACAAGGGACTCGTACTGAAACCTCACAAAATCCGTCGCAAATTCAGGATTATTACCCAGCGAAGCGTTGTAAGCCGGCTCCGTGAATTCAATGCGGTGCGAACCCTCCAACAACTCACCGTCGCAGCGTTCGCTTTTGTCTCTAACATTCGCGAGATCCACGATCCGCAAATATGGCAGCCCGCCCGCGCGCTCAAAAAGCACCAGGTGATTTTCAAACGCGTCCGCGCCGCTTAGCATCACGTCTGGCCGGTTAGGAATAACTTCGCGCCACAATTCACGTGCCGGCTCTTTTGTAGAAACTTCCATCAATCTAAACGTTCGACCGCCCGAATTCGTGCGGATATAAAACACTCCGGCGTCCGAGGAATCCCCATCGCCCGGGTGATGATCGATGTAATATTCGTGGGTATCTTCGCGCGGTGCGATCAGAGAAAAATTACCGCCTGCGTGCTTCGCGGATAGAAACCGCACTTCGCTCGCCGTGTGACTCGCGCTCGTCAACAACAGAAAACTTCCGCTCCGCGTGCGCTCCACGCCGATGCGGAAGCGCTCATCTTTTTCTTCACAAAGCAAAATCGGGGCTTCACCTGATCCTAGGACATGCCGGTACAAGCGATATGACCGCTTGGTGGTGTCATCTTCCTCAGTAAAAAACAGTGTGCGATTGTCCGCCGCCCAGGCAACGCTGGTCACGCGCTCGAATTGTTCGTCCAACGTCTCGCCACTCGACAATCTCTTTAGGTGCAGGGTGTACTGTCGGAATCCGGTGGTGTCCGTGGAATAAGCCAGCAGGTCGTTATCGTCGCTCACCTCAAATGCACCAAGCCCCAAAAAGGAGTGGCCTTCCGCCAGCGCATTCAGGTCCAGCAACAATTCCTCCGCCGCGCCTTCCACATCACTGCGCCGGCACCGCACCGGATACTGTTTACCTTCTTCCGTTCGCGTAAAATAAGAGTAGCCGCGCAATCGGTACGGCACGGACAAATCCGTCTGCAGAATCCGCGCCAACATCTCCCGATACAGTTTTTCTTGTAAGGTTTCCGTTGGAAGCAGTAGCGCGTCCGTATAGGCGTTCTCAGCCCTTAAATAGTCAATGACCTCGGCGCTTTCCTTATTTCGCAGCCACGCGTAATGATCCACGCGCCGGTCATCATGCAGCACCATCTCCGCCGGCTCTCTTCGTGCAATCGGCGGGCTCACCGCACCGATGCTTCCGCCACCTCTGTAAACGCTCGATGCATTTTTCTGAGCGATCACTTCTTCGTTGGTCTCGGTGATTGAAAAAGCTGTGGCCGTCGTTTTTAAGTCGTTTTTCATGCGCCCCAATTTCGTGATTTCGCACAGTCGAACTCCGCGAAACAGAGAGCGACGCGCCCATAATGTGTCGTTCAAATAAAAATTGGCTTCGTCCGCTATACTAACGGAACTTCGCACTCGTAGAAAGCCGCCGTCCACGAGGGCCATCCCGCAACTTTCGTCGCATACCAGATAGAACTCGATTTGTTAGCACTTAACTGGCACCATCTTACTCGCCAATTCCTTCCTATGACGGAATGCCATGCCGGACGAAACCGAAATTAAGCTTAAGATCCGCGACCTCAAAGCCTTCCAGCGCATCTTGAAACGCTTGGGTGCCAAGCCCGTGGGTTCATCAACCGGGCGTGTTCATGAAGAAAACCTAATTTTCGATACGCCCGATGGCGGTCTCGCCAAACATGGCCAGCTCCTCAGGCTTCGCACGGAAACAGTAACAGGGCCGTCCGCCCAAAAATCTACCAAGACCAAAAAGTCGCGCAAAGCCTCTCCAGCCAAAGCTGCGAAATCCCCGGCACCAACTCGCCAAATCCTGACTTTCAAGCGCCCCACGGTACAGCAAGCGGCAGCCCATGCCAGCCGCTACCCCTCGTTCGGCTCCCACAAAGTACGCGATGAGATCGAGGCAGAGGTCACCGACTCAGGCAACCTCGTAAAAATCTTCGAAGGCCTGGGCATGCGCGGATGGTTCCGCTACGAGAAATATCGCAGCACATATCAATTACCCCCCACCAAGTCATGGGCTCGTGGCCTCCTCATCGAGGTCGATGAGACCCCCATCGGAACGTTTGTGGAACTCGAAGGGCCTCCCGCCGCTATCGATCGCGCCGCCTCCGAGCTCGGCTATTCAAAAAGGGACTACATCCTGACCAATTATCTCGCGCTTTATGCAGAAGATTGCCGCCGCAAAGGTCAGCAGCCGCAAAATATGCTCTTTCCTAATAAATCTCGGTGACGCGCGTTCAAAAAAGTTCATGCTCGTAAAAATTTCTGCCGCAAACGTCATTCTTTGCTTGACTTACGGCGCAGCTCGGCTTATCACTGAGCAGGCATCGCGCGCGTGCGTATTTTTTGAACGTTGTGAGCCCCGCCGCATGCCTGACCTCGCATTTCCGGGTCATCAGTACGGAGCAAATTCTCTCTCGATGCACTTAAGCGGCGAACTCGAACCTGAGCCTGGCGGCGTCCCTGCCAGCAAAATACGAAGGTGTTTCAGTCATAACCACATCTTCGTGAGTTTATCGGGCGTACCTTTTGCCCCGGTGCCAGCCGCCACTACCAAGGGTGTCGGGAAAAATTCGCCTCGCGGGAGGGCTGCCCGGGGCTAACGGCAAGTCCATTTCGGCTAGGAACTTGCCCGCGGCCTGTCACCAGGTTTGCGGGCTTTTTGTTATGGAATCGCTCCAGCAATAGAAGGAAACGTTATGGAACTCTACGCCACGGAACTAATGGGCTCGAAAGCCTACGATCTACAGGGGAACTACGTTGGGCGTGTCCGCGAATTCTTCGTTGAGCCCGCGGACCAACCCAATCGCATTTCCCATTTTCTGCTGGCGCGCGGCCATTTTCCTCCGCTGGTAGCCCGTCACGACCAGATCGCCTCCGTTGCGGTTGGTGAGATTCGCCTGAATGTTAGCGAACGCGCTCTCCATCTTTATGAGCCCAATGAATCCTGGCTCGCCGTACAAAAGGATTTGCTCGACCAACAAATCATCGATATCCGCGGCCGCAAAGTCGTGCGCGTAAACGATGTCGACCTCGTCGAATTACGCACCAACGGCAACACCGAGCTGCGCCTCACGCACGTCGATGTCGGCCTTCCGGGCGCGGTGCGCCGCCTGCTCCACGGTGTGGTTTCTCCCACGATGATTCGCAGGCTGCAAAGTGGCCTCCCGCAAAGCACCATTCGCTGGGAGTTCGTCAATTTGGTTGAGCCTGATCCGCTGCGGCGCGTTAAGCTGCGTATCACCCACGAAAAACTGGAAGATCTTCACCCCGCCGATCTCGCCGCCATCATGGAAGATCTTTCCGCCGCCGAACGCCAGGGCATCATCGCCTCTCTCGATGAGCAAACCGCCGGTGCGGTGCTCGCCGAGCTCGACGAACGTCTCACCACGCAAATCGTGGAAAAGCTCGATCCCGGCAAGGCCGCTGACATCCTGGAAGAAATGGCTCCTGACGCCGCCGCCGACCTTCTGGCCGACCTTCCCAAGCAAACCTTCGACGAAGTGCTCGAAGAGATGCCCGGCCAGGAGGCCAGAGAAGTTCGCGAACTGCTGCAGTTCGACCCCAGCACCGCAGGCGGAATGATGAATCCCGATTTTGCTTACGTGGGTGAAGAAACCACGCGCGACGAAGTAATTCAATGGCTCCGTAGTCAGGATCTGAATCTCGAGCAGTTGGACACCATCGTGCTGCTCGACAAGACCGCCTCGTTCGCGGGAACCGTCACCGTTTCGCGTCTGCTTCTAGCCGCTCCGGAACAGAGTGTGTCTGAACTGAAAATGGAGCCTCTATTAAATCTCGAGCCCGATGCCAAAGGCGAAGAGGTCTTCGAGCTATTTGACAAATACAATTTGCGCAGTTTGACGGTGATCGACGAGAACAAACATCCCATCGGCGTAATCACTGTCGATGACGTAGTCTCGCGCCTGGTCAAAAGTCAGTAGAAATTCTTTAAGACCACTAAAAGTTCGAGAGAAGGGAATCGTAAAGCACCCAATGGATTGGAGCGCCATCTCCGAAAGGATTGCCACCGTCCGCTCTGGCGGCACGGATCTGCAGAAGCGTATCCGCGGACTGCGGCACCGCCTCACGCTGCTGCTCGCGGTCGTGGGTCCCGGCCTGATTACCTCCAACGTGGACAACGACGCCGGCGGTATTTCCACCTACACGCAGGCTGGCGCGCACTACGGCTATGCGTTGCTGTGGTCCTTGATTCCCATGACCATCGCGCTCTATGTGACCGAAGAAATGTGCGCACGCCTCGGCGTCATCACCGGCAAAGGCCTGTCCGATTTAATCCGCGAAGAGTTCGGCTTCCGGCCGACCTTCTTCGTTATGGTCACCGGTTTTTTCGTGGATTTGGCGAACGTGGTCGCCGAATTTGCCGGTGTTGCCGCCGCCATGGAAATTTTCCACGTCAGCAAATATGTCGCCGTGCCGATCGCCGCAATCCTGGTGTGGGCATTGGTACTGAAAGGCACCTACCGTCAGGTGGAGGTCATCTTTTTCTTCGCCTGCGGCTTTTATGTCACCTACATAATTTCGGCGGTCTTGGCCAAGCCTGACTGGGTCGTTGCTGCGCGTGCCACGGTCATTCCCAGCATTCATTTCAGCTCCGATTATTTGCTCATGCTTACCGGCTTGATCGGCACCACCATCGCTCCGTGGCAGTTTTTCTACTTGCAAGCTGGCTTTGTGGAGAAAAAAGTCGGCCCGCGTCAATATCCTCAAGCGCGTGCCGATGTACTTGTCGGAAGCATCAGTTGCATGGTCATCGTTTTCTTCATTATCGTTTGTACTGCGGCGACTCTTTACGCCACCGGTCATCGCGATATCAACGAAGCCAAAGACGCAGCTCGCGCCTTGATCCCACTCGCAGGTCCCTGGGCGGGCTACCTGTTCGCATTCGGTTTGCTGAACGCGTCGGTCTTCGCCGCTTCCATTTTGCCTCTCTCTACCGCGCACGTGATTTGCGAAGGCCTCGGCTTTGAAGCCGGCATCGATCATAAATTTGAAGACGCGCGCATTTTTTATGGTCTATACACCATTCTTATCGTGGTCGGCGCAGGAGTGGTTCTGCTCCCACGTGCCCCACTCTGGAAAATCCTTATCTTTTCCCAGGTCGGCAACGGCATCTGGCTCCCCGTCGTCGTGATTTTCATCCTGTTGCTTGTGAACCGGCGCGATCTCATGGGCGACTATGTCAACACTCTCACCTTCAATATCATCGCCTGGGTAACTGCCGTCTTCATGATCGGGCTCACCGTCTTTTTGTCCTACAGCGCGATTTTCCAATCGGCTTCGCCATCTCCGTAGCGCTGACCAAGGCGCTTCGCATACAGTCAAATCGGCAAATTCCTACGCCCATTTCCCTATCGCATCTCGCCGTGTGGCCATGCTAGAAGTGACTATCCCCGCCAGAACCAAGTTGGTTGTCTTACCCACTACGTACGTCTGAGAGTTCGCGAAAAGCAAACGGAGGAATCAAAATGAAACTCGTCCTTGGTACCGCGGTGATGATTCTGCTTGTCGGCACCCCCAGCTATGCGCGCCAAGAGCCCGATAAAGACAAACCTCAAGAGGAACCGAAAAAGCAGGAAGAGCCCAGAAAGGGAGAGCAGCCCAACAGAGACCGGCAAGACCAGGAAAAACCCAGACAGGGGCCCGACCGCCAACAACAAGATGGAGATCGCGCCAAGCGAGATGATCGGTCACGCCAAGATGATCGAGCGAGGCAAAACGATCGATCTCAACAGGAGCGCTCCCAGGAAAATGGTCGAGCGCAGCAAAATGGTCGGACGCAAGAAAATGATCGAGCGCGACAAAATGATCGCAATCGGGAAGGGGATCGCGCCGAACAGCAAGGCGAACGCAATCGAAATGACCAGTCCAGGCCGGCGCAACAGGAAGATCGTGCGCAGGACCAGCAGCGTGCCCAGCAAACCGAACAACACAACGACCGAGGCAACGCGAATGAGCGTGGAGGCGGCCGGCGTATTTCGGACGAGCAGTTTCGCAGCAGTTTCGGGCGCGAACATCATTTCCGCGTGCGGCGCAGCGATGATCGCCGCTTTAATTACGGCGGCTATGATTTCCGATACTCCGAAGCGTGGCCGTCCGACTGGGACTACGACAACGATGACGTCTATATCGATTACATCGACGGTGAGTATTACCTGATCAATCCACGCCATCCCGGCGTCCGCTTGTTCGTGGTGCTCGCAGACTAACTCTAAGTCCCTGCGCTGTCCCTCGCAGCACCCCACGCGTCGCGTTTGCGCGTGGGGTTTTTATTGTACGCCGCGCATGTTCGGCAGCTTGCACAAACGGTGGGCAGTCCTCACGGCCCGTGGCGACTGACGCATAGCCCTGCGCTGCAGTACGCGTTCCCCGTCGCTTACTTTGACGCTCTCGGTCTTCCTCGACTCCTCGATGACCTCGCGTAACCCGCTGAACCGCCGTACGCGGACCCGCATCTACGGTGGTGTGGCAGGGGAGAGTGGGCGACCGCTCCCCTATGCTGATTGAATTCTCTGGCGTGTCGCGGCCACAAATGCGTGTCACAAATTCGTTGTCGCCCGGGCAATCGCAGCGTAGGATGCGCGGGTGTAGATCGTTCCTGGTGACTTGCGCGATTACTCGAATCATAGGAGCACACATGAAACTGAATTCTAAACTCCTCCACTGTGCATGCGCATTCGCGTTAGCAATATCCGTGCCTGGCTGCAAAAAAGAAGAACCCAAAAGCATGAGCGCCACTTCTAGATCCACGGCACCGGCCGAAAAGACATCGCAGCCAACTCCACCAACCGTGACATCGTCCGCTACCGACGCTGGCGCGTCCGCCGAAACTACCGCCAAGCTTGCCGGCGCAGCCTGGGCTCTGAAGCAAGATGAGATCAAGCACGATGCCAAGGGCCAGTGGGCCATTCAGGCTACCGCCTCCTCCACCTACAATGACGCTCAAGGCACCGCTGCGTGGTCGGCCAACCAGGCTACCGGTGCTCCCAACGTAGACAAATACGCTGATGATGGCAATGCCTGGACCACCAAAACACCAGACGGCGGAATCGAGTGGCTGGATCTTAAATATCCCAAACCTGTACACGCCGAGGAAGTTCGTGTCCGTGAGTCATTTGGCTCCGGCGCGGTCATCAAAGTTGAAATTTTCGACGAACAGGGCACGCCACACACCGTGTGGGCCGGCAATGACCCCACCACTGACCTGAACTATCTAATGGTGAAGTTTCCCAGGACCACCTTTAAAACCGATCGCACGAAAGTGACGTTAGCCACCAACGTCGTGCCGGGGTGGAACGAAATCGACGCCGTTCAATTAATTGGCACAGATCAGTAATCTACGCGCTGACCGTAGTTCGCGTGCCCGGCATTCGCTAGTAGGTAAGCTTTTCTAATTTTACGCCGCGGTGCATTGAGACCTGATGCACGCGATCGCATTCCAATCGCGAAATATCTGGGCACGGACTTCGAACCAAAAAATGAGTACCTGGCATCCAAACTTGTATAACAAACTCGGTGTTGAATTTTTGCGGAGGCGCACATGAAAAAGCTAACGGGTCTCCTTACTTTGCTTTTACTTTTTTCATTGACGGCATTTGGCCAGCAAAGAGGTCAAGGCGGCGGACAAGGTCAAGGTGGAGGGGGCGGACAACATCCAGGTGGCGGGCAAGGCGGCGGACAGCATCAAGGAGGCGGACAATCTCAGGTTGGCGGCGGACACATCCCCGCTCACGGCCCTACTCCATATCGAGGTTCAGCTCAGCCGCAGCGAGGCAACGACAGCGGCCATTCCGGCGGCGCAGTTCAAGCACAACGCGGCAACGAGGGCGGTGGCCGCCCTGGTGGCGACCAACAGCAAGGGCGTCAATCGTATCGTGACCAGCAAGGCCATCCCGAGGCTCCACACGTTCATGCTCAAGGCGATCATTGGGTCGGACATGACGGGGGCAGGAATGACCAGCGCTACCAGCAAGACCATGTATGGGAACACGGGCGTTTCGGCGGTGAAATTGGTCGCAACCACATTTATCGCCTCGAAGGCGGAGGGCGGGACCGTTTCCGGTTCGGCGGCTTTTACTGGGGCATCGCGCCATACGACTTTGGCTACGCCAGCGATTGGCTGTGGGACACAGACGACATCGTGTTGTATGACGATCCAGATCACCCCGGGTGGTATCTCGCTTACAACCCCCGGCTCGGAACTTATGCGCACGTGCAGTATCTGGGGCCATGAGTAGATGGTGTCTTGGATTTCCCTGAAGTTGCCTCTTCAGAATCGCATCGCCCCACACGCCGAATATAGTCGTGTCTTTTTATTGCTGTGTAACCTTCATGCGAAACAATCCCGATACTCTCGCGACACATCGTTTGCATCCCTACGATGCGGTATGTTAACTTTGCGCGGTAAAGGGAAATCCCAAGAACCTCGCGACGCTTGCCGTGCCACACACCAAACAACTCTCGCCATTGCCGATCGGCGCCGCAAAGACCCTTGGTCCGTTGAGCGTCGAAGAATCCGAACTGCTCAAACAGCTCGATCTTTCGCGCATGCCACGCCACGTGGCGGTCATCATGGATGGCAACGGCCGCTGGGCGCAACGCCGTCATCTTCCGCGAATCGCCGGCCACCGCTACGGCACCAAGACGGCCCGCACCACCATTGAAACTTGCGCGCGGCTGAACATCGAAGCTCTCACACTCTACGCTTTTTCCGTCGAGAACTGGCGCCGCCCCAAAGTCGAAACTGATTTCCTCATGCAACTATTGCGCGAATATATCCGCAAAGAAATGCCGCTCATTCAGCGCAATAACATCCGCATGCGTTTTCTCGGCCGCATCGATGAGCTCCCCCCGGGAGTGCAGAAAGATGTGCGCCAAGCCACTGAGCAGACCGCCGGTAACACCGGCATGTGCCTGTGCATCGCCTTCAACTACGGTGGCCGCGCGGAAATAGTTGATGCCATGAATGCCATTCTCGCCCAGCGCTCCACCGGCAACGGAACTAATGGCCACGGGGCCACCGGCCACGCTGCTACGAAGCGCAACGGTCATGTGTCCGCCAAAGCTCCAGATTACGGCGATGCGAATCACACAAACCCAGACCATAGCGACGCGGTGAACCAACACAAGCGCGCCAATGGCAACGGCCACTTTCAGCGCATCACCGAAGATGAGGTTTCCAGTTATCTATATACCGAAGGATTGCCCGATCCGGATCTGCTCATTCGCACCAGCGGAGAAATGCGCGTAAGCAATTTCCTGCTTTGGCAAATTGCTTATGCCGAAATGTACGTCAGCGAAACACTATGGCCTGATTTCAACCGCGCTCGCCTGCTTGAAGCCCTCGTAGAATTCCAAAAACGCGAACGCCGCTACGGCGGTCTGCGACAGCCAAATTCCCCGACAAACTCCGATGACGCTTCTCTGCATGATTCGCCTCGCGCCGCCGGCAAATAGCCACACTTATCTTTGGATGAAACAGAAAAGAGAAGGCCCACCCTGCAAAAATGCAAGGTAGGGCCCCGAAAATCCACGATTGGCTACTTCACCGAAACTTCACGCGCCAGATGGCTCGCGATCACGTCGCGCAACTCAGCTCGTTTCTTCGCGGACTCAAATGCCGCCTCCCGGCTCCCATAGTGCTTCACCACCACCGACGCGCCTTTCGCGTCGAGTTGATCGAGCGCGGCATAATTCGGATACAAAAGCCCGATGGCCGCATCCCAGTCGTGTGGATGATCGAGCACGGGATTAATGAACGCCTTGTACTCCAAGATGAATCCGGCTTTTTTATACTCCTCATACAACGGCTTGGTGTTCTCTCGGAAGTCCTTCCAGAATGCATCTCCTTGGCCGGGCTTGATCGAGTAATAAGTCACTCGCCAAACCGGTCCTACATCATAGTTCGGATTTTGCGCGAGCATCGCGCTAGCCATCAGCAAAGTCGCCGTTAAAACAAACATCGAGAATGCTTTTCGCATGGTAATTCCTCACAATCAGAAATTTAGGATGTTGGTGCTGGGCCCAACCGCAGTGAGAGGCCGCGAATCTAACACCCGTGCTGTCCTTGGTCAATCTCGCTTGTGCATCCGAGGAATGGAGGGTGTCTTCTTTTTGGGGCCATCGACGTCGCTCCTAGACCATGAAGACTTTTTTGTCCATTTGTTCCCATCCAAATCCATCTGGTAATAATTCCGCCACGCAATGTGATGTAATGTTCCGGCACTTACGCAGGGGACTCGTCCTTCATGACTTGGAAAAGAGTGGCTACCGCCGCGGTGTTAATTCCCGTGGTTGTCGGCCTCGTACTTTGGGGTTCAACCATTGTCGTGGCGCTGGTGTTGGCGCTGGTGATGCTCCTCGCGCTCTTTGAATATTTCGCTCTGGGCGACGCCATGGGTCATCGCGCACATCGTTTTTGGACCGCCACTTGTGCGCTCATTATTTTGTATCTGCAGTGGCTGACCACCGCGGTCCGCTGGGGGGAATTCGGCGGCATCACTTACCCTGCGCGGCTAGCCTGGCTTTTTCATCGCTTTTTTCCTCGCGCTGAAGACGCCGTCTTTCTCTTCGTGCTTGGAATTGCTGTCATCACCCTAGCCACCAGGCGGCCCATCGTCGAGGCGCTACCTTCCGCAGGCATCAGCTCCAGCGGCTTGTTGCTCGTAGCCTTTCCGCTTACTTACGCAATCCGCCTGCATGCACTTGGCAGGGAAGGGCCGCGGCTTCTGCTTTTCGTATTGGTCCTGATCTGGGCCAGCGATTCCGCGGCGTACTTCGCAGGGCGCGCCCTCGGCAAGCATCCCTTTGCGCCGCATCTTAGCCCCAAGAAAACCTGGGAAGGCTCGATCGCCGGTTTCGCAAGTTCTATTGTTGTCGCCTTTGCTTTTACACGATGGCTCTCAATACCCATCGTGATTTTGCTAGGCGGTGCCGCCCTGGGCAACATCGCCGGCCAGATCGGTGATTTGCTCGAGTCGGCCTACAAACGCAGCGCGGGAGTCAAGGACTCTGGCGCCCTCTTGCCCGGCCACGGAGGTATGCTCGATCGCATCGACGCCCTTATTTTGGCCATCCCCGTAGTCTGGTACTATTTTGTTTTGCTCTACCAGCCCAGCGTCTAGGCGACATTCCCCGCGAATCGCGTTGCGATGGATATGCTCGAGGCTCACACGTCGGAAAGAGAGTGCGTGAATCATTTAGCCATCCTCGGTTCCACCGGCTCTATCGGCCGCCAATGTCTCTCCGTGGTGGAATCGCTTCCCGGGCAATTCGTAGTCTGCGGACTAGCTGCCGGATCGAACCTCGACGAACTGATGAAGCAAATTGAGCGGCACCGGCCAAATGTTGTTTCCGTGGCCGACGGAAAAAAAGCCGATGAGCTGGCCGAACGGCTGCGCGCCAAAAAGGTCGCTCCGCTTCCCAGCATTCATCACGGCCGCGAAGGCATGCTGACAATCGCGACGCTGGCGCGTGCCGAAATTGTGGTCTCGGCGGCCGTTGGCATAGTCGGACTGGAAGCCACCTATGAAGCTGTAAAAGTCGGCAAGACCGTGGCGCTTTCCAATAAAGAAGTTCTGGTGGCTGCCGGCGAGCTGGTCATGGCTGCGGCAAAAAAAGCGGGCCGCGAACTTCTTCCCGTCGACAGTGAACACAACGCCGTGCACCAATGCCTTCGCGGCGGTAAGGCCACCGAAGTTCGCCGCCTGGTGCTCACTGCATCAGGTGGGCCATTCCGCAAGACGCCGCTTTCCGCTTTCGATTCCATCACGCCCGAGCAAGCTCTGGCCCATCCCAACTGGCGCATGGGCAACCGCATCACCATCGATTCCGCCACCATGATGAATAAAGGCTTCGAGATTATCGAAGCTCGCTGGCTCTTCGGTATGCGCCCCGATCAGATCGATGTAGTCATCCACCCGCAATCCACGGTGCACTCCTTCGTTGAATTTATTGACGGCAGCGTGCTGGCCCAGCTGGGCCCCACCGACATGCGTATGCCTATCCAGTACGCGTTAACCTATCCCGAAAGACTGGCATCTAACCAAATAGCGCTGGACTGGAAGAAATTGAAGCGTTTGGATTTCGCCTCTGCCAGCACCCGGCGTTTCCCATGTTTGAAGCTGGCGCGAGAAGCCATGAAAAAAGGCGGCGCCTTGCCTTGCGCTTTGAATGCCGCCGATGAAATTGGCGTGGCAGCTTTTCTGGAGCGCCGCCTTTCATTCCCTGGCATCGCTGGTGTAATCGAAAGCGTGCTGGTGCGCACGCCAAGCGTGAAGTTTGAAAACATATCAGATGTACTGGTCGCAGACGCGGAGGCCCGTCGGATGGCCAGGGAAGAAGTGGCCCGGTTGTCAGTAACCGCGGTGGCATCTTAGGCTGAATTTAATTACGACTATAAAATCCGCCGTCGTAGAATAAGAATACTGCAGGGATAAAAGTCGGGAGAGAAGAGTCGCATGAATTTGCTGCTAGGCGTCGCGCTGGTTCTCGGTTTAATGATCATGATTCACGAGTGGGGCCATTTTATCGTGGCCCGGCTCTTCAAAGTGCGCGTCGATGTTTTCTCCATCGGCTTTGGTCCGCGCCTCTTTGGATGGAAAAGTGGCGATACGGATTGGCGCATTAGCGCCCTGCCATTCGGCGGCTACGTGCGCATGGCTGGTCAGGACATGTCCGATGTGGACGCCGGCGAGAAGCCGCCTACTGGATCTTCCGATGAATTAATGAGCAAGCCGCGTTGGCAGCGTGCGCTTATTTCTTTTGCCGGCCCGGCCGTAAATCTGATTTTCCCGGTACTGGCGTTAGCCGTTTTGTTCATCGCCATTGGCGTGCCCCACTCCGCTTACCTCGACCAACCGGTGCAGGTCGTGGCGCTGAGCTCGAAATCCGATACACAAACCAGTCCGTTTCATCCCGGCGACAAAATTCTTAGTATCAATGGCGTCAAAAACCCAACTTGGGAGCAAGCCGCCAAAGCCATCAAGGAACAGGCACCCGGCAGCGCCCTCTCCGCCGAAGTAGAAAACGCTGGAGTACGCCGCACGGTTCAAACCACGCTGAGCGATTCCGCGAGCGCCGACCGTCTGCTGGGCTACCCGCCGCTCCTCCCTGTACTTGACGAAGTAGCTCCGGGCAGCCCAGCTGAGCACGCCGGTTTGAAGGAAAGCGATACCATCCAATCGGTTGATGACCAGAAAATTCAGTACTGGGGACAATTCGTCGATCGCGTGCGCGGTTCGGAAGGCAAGCCCGTGCAGCTGGATTTGCTGCGCAACGGTCAAGCCGTTCACACCCAGGTCACTCCGGCCCAGGGCGTGACTGAATCCGGCGAAAAAATTTATCAAGTGGGCGTCGCTGTCCGTGACCAGACCTCTTACCGCCGCGAAGGACTCCGCGAAGGACTGCACGACGCTGTGGTCATGACCGGCGAACGCATTTCGGAAACCGTGGGAGTGGTCGTCAAATTGTTCAGCGGCCGCGTTTCCGTGAAGCAGCTTCAGGGCGTAGTGGGCATTTCTCGCGCCGCCGGCGAAGCGGTGCGCAAGGGCGCGCTCGCGGTCCTCTCCCTAATGGTCCTGATTAGCGTTAATCTCGGAATCCTCAACCTTCTGCCTATCCCAATTCTCGATGGTGGCAACATTCTCTTGCTGGCCATCGAAGGGATCATGCGGCGTGACCTAAGCATGGCCTTCAAAGAGCGCTTTGTTCAGGTTGGCTTCGTCTTCTTGCTGGCCATAATGGCGTACGCCGTGTACAACGACGTAATGCGAATGCTGCCCATCCACTCCTAAAATTTCAGAGAACCGTTTCAATTAGTTTCGTGCAGCTATGAAGAAGCCCGAAGATTTGAACTGAGCGCTTGGCCTTTGCGCTCAGCGGAGCCTTTACTTTCGCACACGGTTATGGGCAAATTCTGCGCGAAAAAACCGAGAATTATTTCCTACAGCGCGCGTTCGTCGCTGAGACCAACCAGTTTCCCTGAACTGGGCGGCCAGGACTCCGACCTAAAAGGCAAGCAAACGCGCGAGGTGCGACTAGGCCACACGTTAAGTCCTGGTTGATCCCCTACTGGATACGGATGGCCAGTAAGTTCACAGGATTACTGTGGATGCTCCGCGCTTTGCGCTAGACTGCGGCAGAGCTGCTTTTTCTCTGGCGGCTCAGCCATGATTGACGAGACCATCTCTCACTTTCGCGTCATAGAAAAACTAGGCGCAGGGGGCATGGGCGTGGTCTATAAGGCCGTCGACATCCGCTTGAATCGCCCGGTTGCGCTGAAATTCCTGCCAGCTAACATGCTGCAAGACTCTCAGACGTCGGAGCGGTTTCGCCGCGAGGCGCGAGCCGCATCCGCTCTAAACCATCCGGGTATTTGCACCATCTATGACATCGGCGAGCAGGATGGCCGCGGCTTCATCGCCATGGAATTCATGGACGGCGAAACGCTGAGTAGTCACATCCATGGGAAGGCCCTTCCTCTCGAAGAAATGCTGAAACTGGGGATCCAGATTGCGGAAGCTTTGGATGCAGCGCACGCCGAAGGAATAATCCACCGTGACATCAAACCCGCGAATATTTTCGTGACGAAGCGTGGACAGGCGAAGGTACTCGATTTTGGCATTGCAAAACTTGTGCCCAAAGGGGCTGCGACAGCGGACGCAGATTTCGCGGGCGAGCTGCCGGGTTCTACTTCGATTGTGGGAATCATAAGCGGCACTCCTTCCTACATGTCACCCGAACAGGTCCGCGGAGACAATCTGGACGCGCGCACGGATATATTCTCGCTCGGTCTGTTGTTGTATGAAATGGCGACAGGGCGCCAGGCGTTTAGCGGGGACACGGGCGGCAAAATTATTGAGGCCGTTCTGACACGGTCGCCTGTTCCAACGCGAAGTATCAATCCCGATATCCCGCCGAGGCTCGAAGAAATCATCGACAAGGCACTCCACAAAGATAGAGAGCAACGCTATCAGCACGCAGCTGACATACGCACTGATCTGCAACAACTGCAGCGAGACACCGATTCCGGCACCGTTTCCCACTGGAGAGCTGCGAAAGCAGACGCAGAATCCGCACCGATATCGACCATGAGTCACCTGCACTCGAGCGGGACGCACAGGGCACGGAATTCGACAGCGCAAACAAGTGCCCTCCGCCCCGAGCGGGTCTCGAAGATCATTGACTCGCTTGCAGTTTTGCCTTTCGAAAACGCCAGCCGCGACCCGGAGAACGAATACCTCAGTGACGGAATCGCGGGCAGTCTTATTAATATTCTGGCGACCGTCCCAAAACTGCGAGTGATGGCCCAGAGCACGGTATTTCGCTATAAAGGCCGGCGAATTGATCCTCAAGTTGTCGGTCACGAACTTAATGTGCGCGCCGTTCTCACCGGAAGAATAATGCAAAGCGGTGGATCTTTGCGCATTGGGACCGAGTTAGTCGATGTGGCGACAGGGTCTCAATTGTGGGGCGCACAATACGATCGCAAGCCTGGCGACATCTTTGCGATTCAAGACGAAATTTCCAACGAAATATCAGGCAAATTGCGGTTAAAGCTCACCCGGGCAGAAAAGAAGCGGCTAACCAAGCGCCAAACGGACGATGCCGAGGCTTACCGGCTTTACCTAAAAGGCCGTCATCACTGGAACAGGTGGACCGAAGACGGATTCTACAAGGCTATCGAATACTTTCAGCAAGCTGTCGAGAAGGATCCAAGCTACGCTCTCGCATACACGGGTTTGGCCGATTCGTACGTGCTTCTGGGGTGGAATAGCTATCTGGCACCGAAGGACGCGTTCCCCAAAGGCAAAATGACCGCGATGCGCGCGCTGCGGCTCGACCCGGATCTCGGCGAGGCCCACACGCCACTGGCAGCCGTGTTGTGGCTTCACGATTGGCAGTGGCCAGAGGCTCAAATGGAATTCGAGCGCAGCCTCGCGCTAAATCCTGCCTATCCGACTGCCAATCATTGGTACGCCGAGTATTTGATGACCATGGGACGTCATGAAGAAGCTGTCGCGAGAACGAAAAACAGTCAAGAGCTCGATCCGTTGTCCCTCATTATCAGCAGCGCTATCGGATGGGCCTTTTACATGGCCCGGCGATACGACGACGCACTCGAACAACTTCGGCGAACTGTTGAATTGGACCCAAACTACCCCGTCACGTACTGGATTCTGGGTCTGTTACTCAGGAAAATGGGCCGCTATGAACTGGCCATCGCCGAGGGTGAGAAGGGAGTGAAGCTGTCTGGCGGCAGTCCTATGATGGACGCGGCTTTGGCGCAAACCTTCGCCACAGCGGGCAGGAGAGAGCAAGCAATCCAGATCCTCGATGATCTGACAAATCTAACAAAGCAAAAGTATGTTGCACCCTATTTCTTCGCCGGAATTTACATCGGCTTGGGAGAAGACGACCGCGCGATGGAATACTTGGAGAAATCCTACGAAGAGCACTCCCACTGGCTTATTTATCTTCACATAGATCCGAGCATGGACAGCTTGCGGTCCAACCCACGTTTTCAGGAACTGTCTAGGCGTGTCGGCCTTCCCTTACTTCGCGCGATCTCTAATTGAAGGAGTTCCCAGCACAGTATGCCAGGCTGCAATAGCGGCTTGAAAAACTGTGCCCACAAACTTTGTCAGTGCCCGGTAAGCCTTACCGACAAGCGGCTTCCGTTTCCTGGTTGGCGGGCTATGCGGTGTGGTGAGCGACGCACATGTAACAGGAAGCGCTCGTGAATGCTGTGTTCGCTGAAAATCTTGTCACTGGTGCCAGGCGCGCAGGCGCGGGATCCAGCGCGGAACGTTCTTGCAGTATTCTGCGTAGTCCGCGCCGAACATTTTTTGCAGCGTGGGCTCCTCATAGAGCCGCACAAAAAAAGCTATTCCCACCACGGCCACCAACGCCACCGCGATTGCCGCCCAGTTCGCCCGCCCAAAGATCACCCACAGACCCAGCCAGCCCACGAAGAACCCCACATACATCGGGTTGCGGACATGTCGGTAGAATCCCACCACCACTAGCCTCTGCGGCGGAGCAATCGGCACAGGTGTTCCGTGTCCCGTCCATCCGAAATCCCAAATGCACCTTAGGGCCACCGCGAAACCCAGCAGAGCCGGCACGGCCGCAATCCAGCGCCAGCGCGCCACCTCAGCCATGTCAACTTGAAAGCCCAGCCAGGGCGGCAACAACCAGAACCACAGCGCAAGGAATGCAGCGCCCACGACCAGCGAGGCGACGGCCGTTGGCCAATGCGCGACACGATTTGGATCTCCTCCGATCCCAGCCTGTCCGTTTGTCATGAGCGCCCCCATGGCCACCGAGGTATGAGACTCATTAGCTCAACACCAGCAATAAGACCAGCACCGAAATAGTGACTCACTTCGCCAACTCTCGGCTAGTCGGGCTTTCAGAAACTGATCCAATACATCCATTTCTCTTCTTTGCCGTGATGCGCAACGTTTGGGTACAATGTCGTGATACGACTGTCCCCAGCACTCGTAAATTCGCGGTACCGTTCTCCGGAGGCCTAGTATGGCAGCATCGCCGTCCCGTCGCGTCTCC
>DASYJM010000056.1:0-14104 GCA_035996445.1 Candidatus Acidiferrum sp.
GGGATAAAACTCGGTAAGCCGCGTCAGAGGTTGTGCTGCAATGCTCAATGTAAAATTTCGCTCACTCATAAACTAGCGATTATAACACACGCGCCAATTCCGTCTTGAGTTGGGGCACGTTTAAATTTGTTGCCGTTAAGCGCCACTTCACTGCGGAGTATCATTAGAACCAGGAGGGCATATGGTTAGCTCACCGTCACTCCCCGTTATCCTCACTTGCTCAGGCGGCCTCCTCACGTTGGTTTTAGGTCTTCTTTTCCGCGCTACCACTTTCCTTGGGTACACTGCTCGACTCGGATTTCTACCCAAGGGCTTGACCCGTTGGCTATACGGATTCAAAACCCCCAACACGGCGAACTGACCGCAGCACGCCGGCGTTCGCGACAGCTTTCCGAAGCCGCCGAGTATTTAACAAAATTCTATCAATTCCTTTACCCCCTTCATTTGCCCCGTTCGCGCCGCAACAGGTAAACTGCACTGTTCTCATCCTAGCCCGGAGCAGCCATGTTAGTCGTGATGCAGTCGCATGCCACCGAACCGCAGATTCGCGCCGTTTGCGAACGCATCGAAAGCCTCGGCCTTAAGGCGCATCCCATCCCAGGAGCCATCCGCACTGCCATCGGCATCACCGGTAACAAAGGCGCGCTCGATCTGGGCGTGCTCGAATCCCTTCCCGGCGTAATTGAATGCATTCCCGTCAGCAAGCCCTACAAACTCGTCAGCCGCGATGTCAAAGAAGAAGACAGCATCCTGCGCATTCGCACTCCTTCCGGCGATGTTCTTTTCGGCGGAGAACACCTTGGCTTGGTTGGCGGCCCTTGCGCCGTGGAAACTGAAGAGCAATGCTTCGCCACCGCCGAAGGTGTCAAGAAAGCCGGCGTAAAACTTTTTCGTGGCGGCGCCTACAAACCGCGCACTTCCCCATACAGTTTTCAAGGCCTCGGCGAAGAAGGCCTGAAAATTCTCGCGCAGGTCCGCAAGCACTACGGCCTCGGAATCATCACCGAAGCCATCGACAACGAAAGCCTCGACCTCGTCGAAGAATACGCCGACGTGATCCAGATCGGCGCCCGCAACATGCAGAATTTCTCTCTGCTCAAACGCGCCGGCCGCGCCAAAAAACCAATTCTCCTCAAACGCGGCATGTCCGCCACGCTCGACGAATTCCTGATGGCCGCCGAATATGTCCTCAGCGAAGGCAACTACAACGTAATGCTCTGTGAGCGTGGTGTGCGCACTTTCGCCGACCATTCCCGCAACACTCTCGACCTGACCATCATTCCCGCCATAAAAAAACGCAGCCATTTGCCCATCCTGGTCGATCCCAGTCACGGCACGGGCAAACGCGACCAAGTTTTGCCCCTCTCTCGCGCCGCCGCAGCCGTAGGCGCCAACGGCCTGCTCATCGAAGTCCATCATGCTCCAGACCAGGCCCTCTCCGACGGCATGCAATCCATTCTCCCCACCGAGCTCGCCGAATTGGTCGACGAAGTCCGCCAAATCGCCGCCGTGCTCCACCGCGAAGTCAATTAATGCCCGCAGTTTTACCATCCGCTGCGCCCTCGTGGCAAAGGTGTCAAACCGTGCCATTCTGTCCCTGTCATGATCTATCCTACCTACATGATGGCCAGTGCCTCAGGCGTCCTATACATAGGCGTAACCAATTATCTTGAGCGCCGAGTCGCAGAACACCAATTGAAGCGCGCCCAAGGACTCTCGAGCACTTACAACACCACCAAACTTGTATACTTCGAACCTTTCAGCGACATTCGCAAGGCCATAGCCCGTGAAAAACAATGGAAAACCTGGTGCAGCGACAAAAAAATCGCTCTGATAAAACGCCTCAATCTGCACTGGCGAGACCTAAGCGAAGATTTCAACGGAGATATCGCTCCGTTTCAAAAAAATCGTTTCGGAGTAAAAAAATAACCGCCCTGCAAGTTTTTAAACAAAATAGCAAAAAACGGTCATTTCGAGCGGAGCAGACTGACTTTTTATTTCTACTTCGCTCCTGCGAAGTAGTCGGTCTGGGCAGTCGAGGGATCTCTCTTCGATTCACCCCTTGTAGCACCAGCGCTCCTCGACTCCGCTCCGTTCTTCTGTTTTCACAAATTAATGCCGCCCCACCATCTAAATGAGCCGCCCCCGCAACTATCGCGTCTTCTCGCTCCTGGGAATTCTCCTCGCAGCCGCCCTGTTTCTCCTGCTGTTCGAACACCGTCCCTCGTTCCTCCGCCCCGGGCTGCGCCTCAACGCCTACATCACCACTGCAGACGGAAACCTTACGGTAGTCGACCTCGTAAAACTCGGTGCCGTCGCCCACGTATCCATCGGTCAAAAATTATCTGGAGTCCGAGAACATCCCACGCGCGCAGAAGTCTGGGGAGTCAGCGCCGCGGAAGGTTTTGTCTGGGTTCTCGACACGCGCAGCAATCAAATCACCGCAAAGATCTCCGTGGGCTCCCTACCTTATGCACTCGACTTTTCACCGGACGGCGGTCGCGCATATGTCACTTCTTCGGGTAGCAACACGCTGGTCGCCATCGACTGCCGGAAGCGCGCCATCCTGGGCTCCGCTAAAACCGGCCGCGAACCGGTTCTCGCGCGCAGCACCCCCGACGGCAAAACCGTAGTCGTCGCCAATCGTGGCGACGCCACCGTAGCACTTCACGACGCCGCCACTCTCGCGCTGCGCGGCACCATCCCGGTCGTCGCGCGACCGGAAGACATCGCCATTATGGCGGACAGCTCCATCGCCTTCGTTCGCAGCGCCAGCGAAGCCCGCATCTCCGTCGTCGATCTGCGCCGCGGCGTTCTTCTGACGCATCTCGAACTCGCCGGCCGTCCCACGCAAATGTTGCTCAAGCCCGACGGGGGCGAACTCTACCTCATCTCGCCCGAAGCCCACGGCCTCCAGGTCATCAACACTTCCACGCACGAAGTTGGCGACTACATGGTGCTGGGCTCCGCGCCCACGCGAGCCATTCTCAGCGCCGACGCCAGCCTGATGTACGTCTCCGACACCGCGGCGAATCGCATCATTCCCGTCGATATCGTGGATCGCCGTCTCGACCGCGACCCCGGCAAAGGCTTCCCCGTTCCCGCAGGCCAGTCCCCCTCGGCCCTGCGCTTCGATCCCCAGGAAAATCTTCTCCTGGCCGTCAACCACGACTCCGGCGACATCTCCATCATCCGCGTCCGCACCAACTACCTCGTCACCATGATCCCCGTCGGCGACAACCCCACCGACCTGGCCGTCAAACTTTTTTAATAATAAATTTGTGATTGAAAGAGTCTTCAGGATTTGTCTCGCCGGCCTTCGCTTTCGCAGATCCCCGTCTTCCTTAATGCAAAAAATTTTAAAAGACACGGAGGATGGCCCACCCTCACCTTTTTGGAGGTCTTGTAAGTGGGAACACCTACAGCTATAACCACAAAGTCACGATTTCTTCCCGACGAGCGATGCGGACAAGGGCACCGTTGCCGCCAATCATTTCGCCGCTTACGCGTTGACTAGAAGGAATTAGGTTTGTTAATGAAGTGGATCCGGTGAGTGGGAGCGTTCGGTCATGACCCAATCAAAAATCTTAGCAAGCTTCCTGTCCGGAAAAGTTCAGGTCGCGACAGGTGATATCACCCAGCAAGACGTAGATGCAATCGTGAACGCCGCAAATAGTACTCTCCTAGGCGGAGGCGGTGTCGACGGCGCAATCCATGCCAAAGGAGGCCCAAGAATCCTGGAAGCGTGCCGTGAGCTACGCAGCGCACGCTTTCCACGCGGCCTGCCTACTGGTGAGGCTGTTCTTACTACCGGGGGTCAACTCCCGGCGCGCCACGTGATTCATACCGTCGGCCCGATTACAGGGAACGGAGAGGAACCTGACGCATCCATGCTTGCCGCCTGCTATCGAAACTCTCTCGCCCTGGCCGCTGACCACGGGCTTCGTTCCATCGCGTTTCCGGCAATTTCGACCGGCGCTTATGGTTATCCCCCGGAGCGCGCCGCACCGGTAGTATCCGAAACGATCGAGTCCGCCCTGGCTGCTGGGACCCCGGTAGAGCACATACGTCTGGTTTTCTTCAAAGAAGCCGACGCGAGAACGTTTCTAAAACACCAAACATTCACAACTACTCGATAGGTACTATGACGGCCGCGTTCGAACTCTCAGCCGGTGACCTTTTCTTCCACATCCCAAGCCGCGTGCTCTTCGCCGAAACTCACGTCCAAAAATCTCGACGCGGGCAAGACGTCGACCGGCAACCCGCAGTGCCACAGCGCAACGCCCAGCCGCAAGTGGGTCTTCCCGGCGATGTCCAGCGCCTCGCGCCGAATGGCCACTTCCAGAATCCGGTCAAACGCCACTTCCGCAATATCCTTCGGATTCAACAAACAAAGATTTTTTCTCTCTACCGCGAACTCTTGCAAATGTCCTCGCGCGATCTTAGCCACTACCGTCAATTCCTCCGCGCCCACGATGCTGATGCGAAATTCCGAATCTTCCAGTTCCGCAAGCACCTCGGGAAAAAGATCCACACGCACGCAGAAACGTTCTTCCTCAAAACCATAACGCAATTCATGCAAATAAAAAATACGCCCATGCATCGACCCGCCGCGCCGCTCCGGGGAATACAAACCCGCGCCCAGCCACTCGAAATAAGAACTGTCACGTCCGTCCACGCGCACGTTTACAAATCCCGTGGGGGCCAGCTCCAGCGCATGCTCCGGTTTGCGCTTGATGAGCTTGGCTAATTCTGCTGGCGGCACGCGCCCAAGCGCCAGGTAAACTCCCGTCAAATGCTTGCGAAACAAGGCGTCGAACTCCGCATCATTCGCGGTACTGTGCTCCGGCCCGAACCACCAGGTCCAGTCGCTGCCTTCCGCCGCCAGGATTGATTCGTACGCCGTGATTAGCGCCGTGGCTGTTGGCGCGCCCGCGACACCTTCTCTCTCCAACTCCACCGCTTTCGCGTAAGTCTCGCGCGCGTCCCACAATAATTCCCACGCCGCAACGTCCTCGGCGTGACCGATCCATACATCAAAGTTTGCATTAATCCAGGAAGCCGGAAAAATTCCCGCCGTGACAGGCACGTCTCCAGCCGCTGCAATGGCTTCTGATGCCGTCAACGCGCGGAAATCCTGGTCGCTCACCACCCGCCCATAAAATTCGCGCAAAAACTCCCTGCCATTCCCGGGGTAATATTCCCACGCATTTTCGCCATCCAAAAAAATTCCGATGGTCAACGGCTGCTCGCTTTGCACTCGTTCGCCCAGGTGTCGCAAACGTCCATGCAGATCGGCCGCCGCCGCTTTTGAATCCATACGGCTATACACAAATCCGATCAAGTCCGACAAATGATGATCGCGAAATAATCCAGTGATGCCGCCGCTTGGCGTTTGCACTCGCCACGGCTTGTACAAACGTTCCGCATTCGCGGGAATCCCTGTCCCGTCACGAAAAAATCCTACATTCAACGTGCGCCCGAGCACTCCTTCGTCCGTGCCAAACCATTTAAATCCTTCTTCCGACGCAATCGCCAGTGATTGGTCCGAAACCGATCCTTCCGAAGGCCACAATCCTGCCGGCTTCGTTCCAAAAACGCGTTCATGATATTCCCGCGCGCGCCGCAATTGCTCTCGCGCATCTTCTGGACGCCGGAAGGCTCGACGCGGTAAAGGCGTGGAGGGATTCGCCACCCGCGCAATATCCGAATCGCAAATCAGCGGCAGAATCGGATGATAAAAAGGCGTTGTGCTGAGCTCAATCTGCCCCCGCCGGGCCGCCTCCCGGTGCGCAGGCAGCACCAATCCAATCAGCTCAATCTCCTTAGCCTTCAGCGCCTCTTTATCGCTCTCCGTGTAATCTCTTCCCTTCGACGCCAGCTTGCTCACTACTTCATCTTTCTCGAGCCAGGACTCTTCCATCCACGCCAGTTGCGATAGCACCTGCAGATCCCGCCAATCGCGCACCGTAAATGTCACTTGAGCCTGGGCGCCGTCAGCGGGACGCGACCATTCATACAATTCCACAAAGCGCTTCCATCGCGACATCAACCGCTCGTGGTTTACCTGAAAGGCCCGCGCCAAAATTTCGGTCTTATCTTCTTTGGTCAGTTTTTCGGCGTTCTTATAAGCCAGCGAAAACCACGGCTCCTTGAATTTGCCGCTGGCATATTCTTCCAGCTGCATTCCCAGCGACGGCACCACGTTAAATGTGGCGTGGAACCCAGGAAATTCCTCCAGCACTTTCACCATTCCAAAATAATCTTTCGTGGCATGCAGCCGCGTCCACGGCAGCACATACCGCCCGGTTTCCGGGTCGCGATATTGCGGCTGATGCATGTGCCACAACACCACCAGGTTCACTCGATTCATCTTTTAGACCGCTCCTGTCTCAATTCTTCGCGCATGTTACACTCACCGTTCGCCACATGCGCATATTGGACCGTTACATTGTCCGCGAAGTTTTTCGTCACGCGCTCCTCGGACTCATCGTCTTCACCTTTGTTTTCTTCGTCCCTCAGTTGGTGCGCCTCATGGAGCTGTTCGTGCGCCACACCGGCTCGGGCACCCAAATCCTCAAGCTGTTTCTTTGCATCTTTCCGGCAGTCTTCACTTTTACAATCCCCATGGCCGTGCTTATCGGCGTACTGCTCGGACTTGGCCGCATGTCCGCCGACAGCGAAATCATCGCCCTTACCGCCTTGGGCATCGGCCGGCGTCGCATCCTGCTGCCCGTAGGCGTCTTGGCTGTCGCCGGCTTCATCGTCAGTCTGATCATGACTCTCTGGCTCTCTCCTCTAGCTTTCCGAACCTTTCGTTCCATTGAAGCCAATCTAATCGCTTCCCAAATCTCTTTTCAGGTGCAGCCTCGCGTATTCGACGAACGATTTCCTCAACTAATACTTTACATTTCAGATGTGGCTGCCAGCGGAACTCTCTGGCACGGGGTGTTCTTAGCCGACACGGGTGCTGAGAGCGGTTCGCGTTTAACTCTCGCGGAGCGCGCCATTGTTGTTCCCGATCCCAATCACGGCACGCTGCAGTTACATCTTCAAGGCGGCTCCACCCACGAGTTTTATCGCGATCGCCCTGACCGCTATTCCGTCACTGCCTTTGGACAGAGCGATTGGCCCATCGAAGTCAACAACCTGATGCCCGCCAAACAGCGGCAGATCAGTAATTCAGAACGCTCCGTCCGCAGTCTTATAGCAGATCACGGCCCTGGCTGGCGGGAATCTCGAGTGGAACTTTATCGTCGTCTGGCATTTCCTTTTGCTTGCCTGGTCTTTGCGCTGGTGGCCGTACCCATCGGCGCACAACCGCGCCGCGGTGGGCGCGCCGCCGGCTCCCTGATCGCTGTGGCCATGATCGCGGGATATTACCTACTTTTCGTTACCGGCGCTGGACTCGCTCGCCAGGGCACCGTCCCGCCGGCAATTGGCATTTGGATGGCGAATCTGATTCTCGCCGCTTTTGGCATCATCCTCCTGCCACGCATGGAGCAATTCCGCGGCGAGAGCCGCTGGTTGCACCCCACTGGCTTCATCAGAACTCTGTTACGCTTTCTCCGCCGTAAAGCGCGCGCGCGCACCGCCGCGTTTCGCAAGCTTGGTCAACCCCTCAACGGGTCCACGCCTCAAAACGACAATTCTCATGAAACGGTCCCCGGCGGCAGCATCCCCCGGCTTCTGGATATTTATATTCTTCGTCGCTTCTCCGTCTATTTCGCGCTCATCTTGGCCGTGTTCGTTTTTCTATTCGAAACGTTTACCTTCTTCGAATTGCTCGATGACATCGCGCGCCATCACGTCGCTTTTCTCACCGTTATCAATTATTTCCGCTACCTGACGCCCTATCTCGTGTACAACCTCGCGCCCCTTGGCGCACTCGTTTCCGTGCTGGTAACACTGGGCATCATGAGCAAGAACAACGAAATTGTGGCCATCAAAGCCAGCGGCATCAGTCTGCATCGTCTGGTTATTCCACTCCTGGTTGCCGGCATCGTGCTCGCCGGCGCCATGCTTCTGGTCAACGAAACTTACCTCCCCTATGCCAACCAGCGCCAGGACGCCTTGCGCAACCAGATCAAAGGCCGCCCGCCGCAAACTTACACTCGTCCACAACGATGGATTTTCGGCGAAAATTCAAAGATTTATAATTACGATCTCTTCAGCCCGCTGCAAAATCTGTTTGGCGGCCTCAGCGTGGTAGAAATCGATCCCGCCACTTTCAACGTCCGCCGCCGTATCTTCGCTACGCGCGCGCAGTGGTCTGCATCGCAAAAAATCTGGCTCCTTGAATCAGGCTGGGTTCGCGATTTTTCTGGTGGTTCGATCACACGCTTCGATCAATTTAGCGTGCAGGCCTTTCCCGAGCTGACCGAGCCCCCGGAATATTTCAATCGCGAAGTTCGTCCGGCATTTCAGATGAATTGGTCCGAGCTCAACCGCTATATCGAGGATCTACGTCGCGCCGGTTTCGATGTTGCAGGCCTTACGGTGCAGTGGCACGTCAAAATTGCCTACCCGCTGATTGCGCCCGTGAGCATGCTGCTGGCGATTCCATTCGCTTTCCTGGTCGGCGCCCGTGGCGCGATTGGCGGAGTGGCCATCGGCATCGCCATCGGAATCGGCTATTGGAGCATCGCCCGCCTCATGGAAGCTATGGGCGGCGTTGGACAACTTCCGCCATTCCTAGCCGCGTGGTCTCCGGACCTAATTTTCTTTTTTATTGGACTGTACTTCTTCTTCAAGATCCCAACTTGAGCGAGCAAGCTCGGCTGAAGTCTCGATACCGATCATTCAATAGTTAAAGTAAAACTTTAGGTGGAAGGGTCGGAGCGCCGCCATTTGAAGTAGGACTTGGCTAACCTCGACGCAGTGGGCAATCGCATCGTTCGACAGTTGAAAAGTCTTAGCGGAACTAAGATTTCGACATCGCCCCGGGCTACCGAGTCCTGGAGATTCTCCATGAAGGACAATCGTGTACCCGAAATCTAGAGAATAATCTCCGGCTCAGAATGCTTGAACAACCTCAAGAATTTGCCCCCTGCCGCCGCCATAACCATCGATGCCGTCCCAGCTAAGAGCTTTAAAGCCAGTATTCGCTGCCCGCCGCGCCAACAATAATTCACCGCCCAGGACGCTGCGCGCCCACCAATATACGTGTACCGATCCCAGCGGCGAGCCTTGCCACCGCCGAACCCACCTCGGCGCTCCGTGCTCGCTAGTTCCAGAATAGCGTCCGCTATGGCTTCCACGTCCTTGGAGCTATTCTTCCGGTGCTGGCGATACACTGACGTGTACGGCTGATCGATAACGACGCAAGGGCCGTAGGTCCCCACTTTTAGCAATAGATTGGTATCATCACCGTAAAATGTCTGCGGAGTACTGTTCCGCATGCCGCCCACTTCATCAAAAACCGACTTGCGCACCACAATGCAATTGGTTCCCAAAGGCCGCGTCTTGGACAAATAGTCCTGATACTTGAAGACCTTTACTGGGTGAGCCGCGGGGATCTCGGGACCTTTCCCTTCCGCGTCCTCAAAGAATGCCACGCTCCCCAAAACTAGCGGAGGCGAATCCAAGTTTTTAATCACCTGATCGAATGTCTCGAGCGCAAACGGTAAAAAAAAATCGTCGCTATCCAGGAACACCAAATACTCGCCTTGGGCCAGCGCTGCCGCCTTATTTCGCGCTACCTCCGGTCCCTGATTGGATTGTTGCAGAAGGTTTATGCGCGTCCCGTAAGAAACCAGGACCGCGGCAGACAGGTCCGTCGACCCGTCATCAATCGCGAACGTCTCATAATCCTTGAACGTCTGTGCCAGCACGGAGTCGATAGCTTGGCCAACGTACTTCTCGCGGTTATAAACCGGCATCAGAATGCTGAATCTACACTTCACGCTGCGCTCCTAACGCACACACTCAAAGCGCGGGATAAGGCTGGGTTTATTCCGCAGATGATCGATTGTCATTCCAAGCAGTTTAACGGAGGGAGCATGGCCGTCGACGCTAACTGCCTGGTTCCGCTGGGCCGCATCGCCCTTTACGAGTTTGCTTGAAGTGCAGGGGGAACACGTAGGCACCCGCAAACCAAAGTCAATCGTAAGCTACTTAGGGAAAAAATCCTAGCGGCGAGCGGTTTTGCTGCAGATCGCTGTGGAAATCAGCTAGTTACACCTGCGCGTTCCGCTCTAAGGCTCCCACCTCTTAGATTCGACGTACGGGGTTCAAGCTGCTTAAGTATTCTCCCTATTTTTGAATTGAACTTGTGGATTAATTATTTGCGGCTCAAGTCGCTAGAAAATTTTTCGCCTGGTTCCCTTGAGCCGAACGTTCGTCGCACCAGTGCCCATCTAAAACTCAAGCGATACTTGAAGTACCACGGAGGGTTTGTCAAGCACCCAAAAAATGGCGAGATAGTCGGCGCGCCGACATCTCGCGGAATACTTTAATGTTTCATCTGAAGGATGCCAGCCACTCGCATTCTCGAACATCGCCGATCCAATATTGCGCGAGAGCCCGTAAGCACGCCGACATCTCCAGCGGCGCTTGGGCAATTCTTCAGGTGGTTCGTTCAGAATAAAATCGAACGACGGGCCACAACTAACCCGCCGCCTTTTTCGCCTTCTTATTTCCGCGCGCGTTTTCTTCAATCACTGCCTGCGCCGCTGCCAGCCGCGCGATCGGCACCCGGAACGGCGAAGCGCTAACATAATCCATTCCCAAGCCATGGCAGAACTTCACGCTTTCCGAGTCCCCGCCATGCTCTCCGCAAATCCCCACCTTCAGCTTTGGTCGCGTCTCTCGTCCTCGCTCCGTAGCCCAGCGCATCAGCATCCCCACTCCTTTAGTGTCGAGCGTTTGAAATGGGTCTGCGCCAAACACGCCGGCTTTTTTCTCATCTACGTAGTCGGGCAGGAACCGCCCGGCGTCATCGCGCGAGAGGCCCATGGTGGTTTGCGTCAGGTCGTTGGTGCCGAATGAGAAAAATTCTGCAACCTCGGCAATCTCGTTGGCCAGCAACGCCGCTCGTGGGAGCTCGATCATGGTGCCCACTAAATACGGCAACTTGACGCCAGCCTTCTTTATGAGATTGTCTGCAACTCTTCGAGTGGCCTGCTCGAGTATGTGCAGCTCTTTTTTGTCCAAAACCAACGGATGCATAATCTCAGGTAACACTTTAACTCTGCCCCGCTGGCATTCGATGGCCGCTTCGATGATCGCTCGCACCTGCATCTCGAGAATTTCTGGATAAGTAATGGACAACCTGCAGCCGCGGTGGCCCAGCATGGGATTTGCTTCGTGCAGTTGCTCCACTCGACGCGCCACTACCTCAACATCCAGCCCCAACTCCTTGGCTAATTCCTCCTGTTTGGCTCTCTCGTGTGGAACGAATTCGTGCAGCGGTGGATCGATCAGCCGGATGGTCACCGGGAATCCATCCATCGCTTGAAATATCCCCACAAAATCGCGCCGCTGAAATGGCAACAGCCGATCCAACGCCTTCACGCGTGCTTCGCGAGTCTCGGCAAGAATCATCTCCTGGATGGCACGTTGCCGCTCATGGCTTCTTTCTGGACGCTCAAAGTCCGTAAAGAACATGTGCTCCGTGCGGCACAAACCAATGCCTTCTGCTCCAAACTCCCTGGCCTTGCGCGCATCCTGCGGGGTATCCGCGTTGGTGCGCACGCCCAACCGTCGCACTTCGTCACCCCACTTCATTAGTGTGCCGTAAGCCTGCGGCAGCTGTGGCGTTACCAGCGGCATTTCGCCTGAGTACACCAGACCTTCGCTGCCGTCGAGCGTGATCCAATCCCCTTCTTTTACAGTTTTCCCATTCGCCACCATCGACGACGATTTGTAATCGATCTGCAATTTCTCTGCGCCTACAATGCAACACTTGCCCCAGCCCCGTGCGACCACCGCCGCATGGCTCGTTTTTCCGCCAGTCGCGGTGAGGATTCCTTGCGCCACGGCCATCCCGCCGACATCTTCCGGGCTCGTTTCTCGCCGCACAAGAATAACTTTCTCGCCCTTCTCTGCCCACTCTTCAGCCTTGTGCGCCGAGAACACCACTTTTCCCACGGCCGCTCCCGGTACCGCATCAATGCCATTAGCCAGAATGCGCGCCTCGAGCGATTTCTTGTCCACCTTCACGTCAATAACTGGATAGAACAGCCGTTCGATATCTTCCGATTTGATCCGCGTAATCGCTTCGTCCTTCCTGATCAATTTTTCGTTGGCCATGTCCACCGCGATACGAAACGCCGCTGCAGGCGTGCGCTTGCCGGTGCGGGTTTGCAGCATATATAAGGTTCCGTCTTCGACGGTGAATTCCATGTCCTGCATATCGCGATAGTGATTCTCGAGTTTTACTCGAACTTTATCGAGTTGCGCGTAGACCTTCGGCATTGCCGTGGCCATTTCACGCAGTGGCGTTGGTGTGCGAATTCCCGCGACCACGTCCTCGCCCTGCGCATTCACAAGATAATCGCCATAGAAAACTTTCTCGCCGGAACTTGGATCCCGCGTAAAGCACACGCCGGTTCCCGATGTTTCGCCGGTGTTCCCGAACACCATCTGCACTACGTTCACAGCTGTGCCCATGACTCCAGTAATTTTTTCGACCCGCCGGTACGTGACCGCTTTCTCAGCCATCCACGAACCAAACACCGCGCCGATTGCTCCCCACAGTTGATCCATCGGATCGTCCGGGAAATTCTTGCCCGTCTTTTCCTTGAACAGCGCCTTATACTCGCGAACCAATTCTTTCCAACCACTGGCAGGAACGGCGGTATCTTCACGCACGCCTAATCTGTCTTTCAGCGCACCCAGCCTGTGCTCCAGGTCTTCCTTGGACATTTCCATCACTACCGTGGAATACATCTGCACGAAACGGCGATACGCGTCGTAGGCAAATCGCTCGTTCTTCGTCGCGCCAGCAAGCCCTTCGACGCTGCGGTCATTCAAGCCCAGATTCAATATGGTTTCCATCATTCCAGGCATGGATCGTGCGGAACCTGAACGAACGCTCACAAGCAGCGGCGCTTTAGGATCACCTAGCTTCTTCTTGGTGACTTTCTCCAGGTGTGCGACGTGCTGCGCCACTTCCTTCCTCAATTCGGGCGGATATTTCTTGCCGTTCCTATAGTAGTAGTCGCAAGCTTCGGTCGAAATTGTGAAGCCCGGCGGGACTGGCAGCCCGATCTTGGTCATCTCCGCCAGGCCGGCACCCTTGCCCCCCAACAGCTCGCGCCATTCGCCATTGCCTTCCGCTTTACCAGCTCCGAAGAAATACACCCATTTTTTCACTGTGACCCTCGATGTAGGATTTTATGTTTCTCGAACTCTGTTTCAAAGTTCAGCAAGCAAAAATTTTTCGGCGAGGACTTCCATTCGAATCGTTGCACCCCGATCGGATGAATTTAACGAGTCCTCAACCGTTACTTTCATTGTCGGCTCGCCGACATTCTCTTCAGTCGGCGTCATTCGACCTGACAATTCCGGCCTAAGCCATCACCTTACATTCGCTTTAAAGCCTCAAGTGACTACGCGCATGCTCGAAAGATAATTCAACCACTAGTAACGATGTTGGCGCGTCGACACTTTCCCCGTGACGGTGTATACCCTACAAAAAAACTGAGCCTCAACCATCACCTTAGTTTTATCCGTCCAGCTCTGCGCCCAGAAAACAAATTCAACCGCCACTTGAGATGTCGGCGCGTCGACGATCTTCCTCAATTTCTACTCTGCTCCGACATCTCAACCTTTACTTCAGATGCACTGCGACAAAATTTTGAAGCCGACAGCCGGGCCGTTTAGACTTTTTATCTCGGCGATTCAAATCTAAGGTGTCACTTCAACATCGGTTGCCCACGAATCCAGATACCTCTAGCATTGCTTTATGAATCGAATTCCTGCTAAATCCACTTTCCGTTTTTTCGTCAGAGCCGAGATCCGTGCGCTTGACTACTTCGACCACTACTTCACATGCGAGCGTTCTTTCCCGGAGCGCGCACTGATGTTTTCTTTGCGTCGAAACCATCGTCCGGATAGTTCGATCGTTGCTTTAGATGTCGATCGCTTCAGGTACGTTCTC
>DASYJM010000057.1:0-15393 GCA_035996445.1 Candidatus Acidiferrum sp.
TTCATTTTCTTTGCAGTAGCGTTCCAGAAAGTGCGCGAGCAGCAAGGGCACATCTTCGCGGCGGTCACGCAGCGGCGGAAGCTGCAGGTGAATCACATTTAACCGGTGGTAAAGGTCCTCGCGAAAACGCCCTTCACGCACGAGCGTAAGCAAATCCACGTTGGACGCCGCCACGATGCGCACGTCCACTTTCAATTGCTCCGTCCCCCCCAGCCTCATAAACTCGCGCTCTTGAATTACGCGCAGCAGCTTCGCCTGCGTCTCGGGGCTGATGGTCGCAATTTCGTCGAAGAAAATCGTGCCCTGATCGGCAACCTCAAACAAGCCTTTTTTCGAAGCCACCGCGCTCGTAAACGCGCCCTTAACGTGCCCGAACAATTGCGATTCCAGCAAATCCACAGGGATCGACCCGGTATTTACGGGAACGAAAGCCTTATCCGCTCGGGTAGACCCCGAATGAATCGCCTTGGCAATCAGTTCTTTGCCCGTGCCGCTTTCCCCACTGATCAACACCGTCGAGCGCGACGGCGCCACTTGCGTCACCAGGTCCAGCAATGTATGCATCTTGTCGCTTTTGCCAATAATGTTAGGGAAGTTGAAGCGCTGTTTCAGCGCGCGCTTCAGCTGCACATTTTCTTCACGCAATTGCCGCGATTCCACCGCCTGCGCTACCTGCGCCAGCAACTCATCGTTGGACCACGGCTTGGTGATGTAATCCATCGCCCCGCTCTTGAAAGCGGTGCGTGCCATGTCAATGGAGCCGTACGCGGTGATCAATACTATGGAAAGATGCGGATCGCGTTTGTGTATTTCCTTCAGCAGATCCAGACCATTGCGGTCCGGCAAGCTTACGTCCAGCAATAATAAATCGAAAGGATGTTCCCCTAATTTAGCGAGTCCGGATTCACCCGTCCCTGCGCTCGAGACTCCGTAACCTTCTCCAGTAAGAAGAAGCTCGAGGCCCTCGCGGATTTCTGATTCATCATCCACTACCAGAATCGTGCCCTTAGACATGAATGGCTTTCCTGACCGCGGGCAGCTCTACATGAAACGAAGTGCCTTTGCCCGGGGTTGACCGCACATCGATCTTTCCGGAATGTTCTTTAATGATTCCGTAACTCACTGATAGCCCCAGTCCGGTTCCGCGGCCGCTGGCCTTGGTGGTGAAGAATGGATCGAATATCCGGTGGATGTGCTCGCGCGCAATCCCCGCCCCGGTATCTACGATTTCCACTTCCACGCTTCCATTGTGTGCCGTGGTGCGCACTTCCAGCATTCCTCCGCCGGGCATGGCATCGCGCGCATTCAAAAATAAATTCAAAAACACTTGCTGCAGCTTGTTCGCCGAGCCACGCACCGCCGGAAGCATTTCGCCCAGTTGCCGTACGACCTGGATCTGCGAGGTCTTGAGCGGATGTGCTACCAGTGAAAGGGTTTCTTCCACCACGCGATTCACGTCGATATCCACCACTTCGGTGGCGCTGGTGCGGGAAAAATTCAGCAGGTTATTCACAATTTCGCTGGCGCGAAAAGTCTGCTTTACGATTTTCTCGATGATCGCTTGCCTGGGATCGCCGTCAGGCATTTGTTTCCCCAGCATCTGTATGTAATTGGAGATCACTGCCAGCGGCGTATTTACTTCATGCGCCACGCCCGCTGCGAGCAGCCCCAGTGACGTAAGCTTTTCCGTCTGGGTCATCTGTTCTTCCAGGCGCTCGCGTTGCGTCACATCGTCAAATAGCAGCAACCGTCCGATGCGCTCACCCGATTTGCTTACCAGCGGAGTGATGGAAACATTTAATGTCAGCGTTTTCCCCAGATGGTGCAGCCGCTGTTTGTAAATTCCGGTGATCAATTCATCGTCGCTGCGAGCGTTGATCTCCTTCGACAATTCTTCCGGCAGCAGGGAATTCAGTTGATGCCCCACCGCTTGCTCCCGCGCCACTCCAAATAACTGCTCCATTCGCGTGTTCCAGGACTCCACCAGGCCTTCCAGATCCACCGCCAGCACCCCGACGTTCAGCGACTCCACGATGTTTTCGCTGAAGTCCTTCAACCGCGCGATCTCCGTGGCCTTTTGTTCCAGCGAGGTGTACAGCTGCGAATTATCTAGCGCAATGGCCACGTAACCGGCGATCGTCTCCACCAACTCGACGTCATCACTCGATAGAAAATCTCCGTCCACCGTCTTGCCCAGGCCCAACACCGCCACGGTGCGCTCACGAATCCGGCAAGGCACAAAATAATTCAGGTCCAGTTGCTCCAGCGTGCGGCGCACGGATTCGCCGACATCTCTCGCCGCGCGGGGCGACTCAAAAAAGAGCGCCCCACGGGCGAACTCGGGCCGGGCCGGCTCGAGGAAGCCCAGATCAAATGGCTCAGCCAATCGCACGCCCATCGAGCGTGCCAGCCGCATGTGGCCGGGGTTCGTCGGATCTTCCTGAAAAATCGCCAAACGATCCACCAGCAGCGTCTGCGAAACGCGATCCATCACCGAGCCCAGCATCGGCTCCAACCGCACTTCATTAGTCAGCGTGCGTCCGAACTCAATCAGCGTCCTGCGATAATCGAGCCGGTCGCGATAAAAGAATCTATCGAGCCTGGACTGCGTCCATTCGCGGAACGGTTGAAACAGAAACGCCGCGATCACGATAGCGATCATGCCGCCAACTGGCCCAGTGGTCTGCGCGTGGAAAATCTGCGCGAGCGACGCCACCAGTGCGAAATAAACAGCGGCAACTCCCGCCGTGGCTGCCGTGTACGCCAAGCCCCGCTTGAAAATAATATCTACGTCCATCAACCGGTAACGGATGACGGCATAGCCGAAACACAAAGGAATCAAAACCAGACTAACCGCCGAGAATTGCATCCACCCGCGCGGCCCCAGATCCATCACGAACGGCACAATGTACAGCAACGTGAATGGCAATGTGCCCGCCAGCGTCCCGCCGGTCAGCCATTTGAATTGCTGGCGCAAAACTCCCGAAGGCGCCACGCGGAAATTTCTGTAGAAGCCCAGCCCCGCGGCTAGAAAACATACACCCAGGAAACTCAGCTCGATCTTATCCAGCAGAATGCGCGAGCCCAGCCACGGCACAAATCCCAGGGCGTTGCGCGCCGTGCTGATGTGTACCAGCAGCAGCGCCAGGGGCGGCAGGTAAACCGTTAGCGCCTTCGATGAGGTGCGAAAGGCTGTTTCGGAACGCCCTGGAAATACCAGTGCGAAGTGCAATAACACCGCGGGCGCCAGCAACCGCGCCACGATATTCGCCCAGTAAACTTCCTGGTCAAAAGTGTCCAGTTTTCCGCTGAAGTGGAATGAATACAGAATGAAAGACACCAGGCAGAACACATAGAAGTGCACCGCCTTTGGCGCATTCCATCGCCGCGCAAAAATAAATAATCCAATAAAGAGGTAAAGCAGGCCTACCACCCGCAGGTAATTTTCGATGGAAGTGGGCTTCTCCGCCGGGGCAGTGACCAGCGGGGTCTCAAATTCCTGGCCTCCCCGGCTCAACTTGTAGCGCACCTGGGTCCACAGCCCGGCGCGGCTCAAACGCATAGTGACCTGAACGGCTCGACCTACTTTTACACCGTCGATCTCAACTAGATGATCGCCCGGCCGAATGCCCGCCAAGGCTGCCGGCGAACCCTTGGTAACTTTCCAGGCTTCGATACCGTGATCTGTATCCAGCCAGGCAACGCCATCGTCCACCAGCTCAAACTTGCTTCGTTGCTGGAAATTCAGGAAGGCAAAGATCACCGCCGCCAGCGTAGCCAACGCCAGCACGACCGCCCCAAGACTTACACGCAGATTCTGCTTCATTCCACGGCTCGACAGGGATACACCTACCCGATATAAATCTGGTGCAAATCAGAGACCATCCGCGAAGAACGGAGATCCGCTTTAAACCCTTTTAAATCTATCGGTTCGAATAAAAAATCCGGAAAGACCCAGCGGGGATACGGTATTCGGAAGAGCAGATATGGCTTTCTAAAGCCTGAATTGTCAAAACTGAACGCTGAGACCACCGCGGAAGCTTCGGAAAGCTGGTATCAGATTGGTCCGTCCGTCCCGTGAAGTGACCGGCACGGTACCTTGCGCCAGCAAGTTATCGCAGTTTGCCACCGCTTCCCATCGCCCTAGGGCGAATTTGGGCAGCGGTTGCCTGAGACCGACATGCAGGTAAGGATCGATCTGAAAAAGCGACTCGCCGTACATATCCACCCTGGAAACTGCGACGCCGCTTACCCATTTGTACCCGGCTTCGACCTTCGTTTTCGCACGAGGAATCTTCGCCGAAACGCTGGCCCCTAGCGAGTGCCGCGGGACCGTCCGCAGAATATCGCGCAACACGCCATTCACGTCCTCACCCGGCGCCAAGGCCCCTGCGAACGCATACACCGCGGTAAGCTCGATGTCGTCATCCAAACTCTCGCGCAGCACCACTCGCGTTCCCCAACTGCTCGACGAGCCCGCGTCATACGCAAACCCTTTCGAAAAATAATCCTGGAAATAATCTCCGGCCGGCAGATCAGCGCCGCGTCCGAAAATTGCGACATGGCGATTGTCATCGTGGAATGCCGCCACTTCTAATTTCCCGCGTGCTCCTAATTTGCGTTCCGCGGATATTTCCTCGTGCCAGCCTTGTTGCAGCACCGGCTTGCCACTGCGCCACAGTAAAGTCGGGAATCCATCCAGCTCATTCAGCGCTGCCGCCATGTTGTTGGACTCGCCCCCTGCAGCTTCCAGCGGCCCAGGCCCATTCGGCAAGGAAGCGAAAATCAGGGTTGCGTTCCAATCGTCCGTAACGCGCACATCTAATTTCGTTCGCGGGCGTATTGACGATGCCGCAGCCCCCAGCCCCACCAATACAAATTCTCCACCGTAGCTCAGAATTGCGCGATCGCCGATGGCCATCGCGCCACCCTGATCGATGCGCACGCCGCGAAATGTAGGCCCATCCGGTCCAAGCTTGGCTTGACGCAAAACCAAGGCAGTATGCGGACCGGCACCCAAGGACCCGGTAGGTAGCCAAACTGTCGCGATACTTCCTGCGGGCGCGTCCTGGTCATAACTCATCTGGCCGGCAAGAATCATCTGGCCGGCTCCCAGTTTCTGATCATAGGCAAACGCCGTTGCCGGAGCCGCCACCAGGTTCGAACCTGAACCAGGGTGCCGCGCCCCATCCGTAAATTCGAGTCTCGCGCGCGGAGCTCGCGGTATCCCGCGATCCATGCTGGCATCCGCGGTCATCACCTGTACGTCGCCCATCCACTCGAGTACCGGCCGTGTCGCAGCCGCGGAACGCAGCACCCACTTCCAATCGTCGCCTTCCACCGGAATGTTTACCGGCTGCCGCCTCAACTGCTCGAGCGACGCGAACATCGATTCCATCTGTACACGCACTACCGTCGTAACGTTCGGATTGATGCGAATATGCTTTTCCAGCGTGGGCAAAAACCCTGCCAGCGTAACTCGCACGGTGTAAAAGCCCGGCGAAAGTTTCTCACCGCGGAAAATACCTTCCGTGTTGGTTAGCAGTTGGCGCGCTACGTTCACACCGGAAGCTTCCGCAAGCAGCTCTACGCTCGCGCCCATTTGCGGTGTTCCCGTTCCGTCCAGAACCACGCCGGCAAGTCTGCCCGGCCCTGGTTTGGAAGCAGTTTTCAACTGTGTGTCTGGCAACTTAGCGTTAGCCGCCGAAGCTACGCCCGCTAAACACGCCAGGGATATGGCCCCGAAATGGAGGAGCCTTCGTTGCTTCACTTTGCAGTACCTCCAGGTTGAACGTTCGCCGCGCTCTTGGTTTCCAATGGATGTTTGACTGTGAAATCCGCCGTACGCGAAATCGTTTGATTCGAAAGCGTGTCCGTCGCGTTTATCTCTAGTGTGTACTTGCCGGGTGCCAGCGACGTCAATGGCAGCAGCCGTTCGATGGTAATTTGATCTCCCGTTTGTTTCATATCCACGGACGTTTCCTTGAATTGCAGCACCTGCGCGCCGCCCTTTTTCACTGTATATTGAAACGTCGCGTTGGATTTATGCGTTTTGTCATCGGGTTTCAGATTGTATACCTGCATGTAAATTCCCAACTTGTCGGCGGTCGTAAAGTCACCTTCCAGGCGCGGCCGCACCTTGGAAGAGCCCAGCACGAACTGCCCGCTCCCGATTTGTTTCGCGGGCACGTGTTCGATCTGATCCGCGAGAATCAACGAACTGGTCTCCAGCTTGTCGTCTTCGTAGCGCGGTACCTGCAAGCGCGAATTCACCACGCCCACGTTTCCGCTTTGCACATCCTTGATCACCAGATCCAGGCGGTAAAGTCCCGGTCGCAGCGGTACCGCTTTTTGATAGATGGATTGCAACTTCACGGACTGCTGGAACAGTGATTCTGGGAAATCCCGGCTTACCGAATCTTCAAACGTCTGAACCACCCGGCCGGTCAGCGTGCTCACGCGCCCAAACACGTTGATAGTCGCCGAATGCACTCCTTCTTTCGAATGAAACGACAGTTGACTGTTAGGCACTTGCACCGTCACAGGCACCAGCACCGTATCGTTTGTCACTTTCAGAAAATCCGTGCGCCACGTGAAGTGCACTTGATCGCGCACGATGCGCGACGTCACGATCGCTTCCAGATCCTTGAACTTCACTGCCGGCGGTTTAAATGCATTCGCGTAATTCTCCAGGCGTGTAAATTCGTTCATGCTCGCCGGTGTCCCGCCCATCGTGGTCGGCAGGTTAGTTCCGTCCGACCTCGTAAATCTGGAGGTCTTCGAGGCCAGCCCCATCTGCTCCATTTGGCTTAGGCCCGCGCCCGGCACATGCAGCAGCGCATCTTTCTCCGAAGGATCCATTGTCAATTTATATTCGCCCGAGCCCGATGGATCGACGAATTCCATGATTACGTTTTCGCCCATGCCCTCGATATACCGCCAACGCCACGTCTCCCACGGATACGTCGATGTGGAACCCCCGCCTTCCTCCATCGGCCGGTCGTATGTGCCGCCTGTCGGATGACTTTCAATCTCGTCTGGCGGGCCCCACACGATGTACATGTGTCCGCGATCGGTCTTCCATCCTGGAATTCCCGAGGCGTAATGCTCATTCGCGTACGCAATCCGTCGATAATGCTCTTCTTTGAATTCGTTATCCGGCAGGTCTGGGTTAGTGCTGCGGCGCAGCCAGAACTGCTCAATGAACTGTTCCCGCTCCTCGTTGGTAGCCAGCTGCCCGAACGCGTTGCGCTCTTCAGGCGAAATAATGTAGACCACGTCCTCGTTCAACCACTGCTTATAAGGCGTGTCTAATTCTTTAAGTGTCTTGCGTATTTTCTTCTTTTGGGCTTTATCGAGACCTTGACGTGCGGTGGGATCCTGTTGCTGCGGTGCTGGCTGCTCCTGTTGTGCCCGGACCCCGGGCATCGCAAGCGCTAGTAAAGACAGCGAAGTAAAGAGGGTGCGCGCTACCCTGACCATGAAAGTACACCTCAAATCTGGCAAGTGAGGATTCTAACTCTGCCAGTGGCTGGCGTCAATTGAGTAATCCCCTTCATTTTGTGACACTTGTCCCCGATTCGCTTAGAATCAGCAGGATAAAAATTAGTTGCCTCGGCGCTTCCGAAACCTGTACGAACGTACAGGAGAATTGCCCACAGACATTCGAGCCCTGTACCAGCGAACAGAGAAAAGCTTTAGTTCTGAGTAGGAAACTGCTCTAAGACTGAGAGGAGAACCGCTCTAAAGGCGAGTTAAGCGAGGACTATTGTAGCCGCTGGTTCTGCATGTCCGAACCAACCAAATTGTCAAAAATTGCCAACACGTGCCGCCGATATTCCACCATGCGCGTAAAAATATCCCGCAATTCCGGCTCGCGCTCAGCCTCGCGATGCCATTTCACCAACACTGCCGTGGGTACTTCAATATCCCGCCGCAACTGTTCCGCCGAGTGCCCGCGCAAAAACAAGCCGTAGAAAAAAGCTGCTTCGCGCTGTGGCAGGTCGAAATCCTGCATCACCACGGCCGGTACGAATTGTGTCATCGTCGCCATAAAGAAAATGCAGTTTACCCAAAAGCAGCGCCGCGTCAAGTAGGACTACCGTTTTTGTGCCGCTTCCCAGTCACTCCCTAAGCTTCAGTATCAGTAAGTGCCGCGCAGGGTACTCCCTTATCCTTGTGATTAACCCTGCAAGGCATTTTCCCGATAAGGATTTGTCGTGGACCAGTGCGTGCTGATCGGTGACTCCGCCCCCGACCGAATCTAAGATGCGGTACCTGCCGTCCGGGATACGCAATTCAAGCCGCAACTTGATGGGCTCGTGGAGGCATCAAATCAATAGGTCTTTCAAACCATTGCGATTCGAAGCCGCCTTATCAGCATTCGAAGCCGTCTTATCAGAAAGTCGTGGATCAGCAGAGTCAGGGGCAAAAAAATGAGATTCAGGTGGGGCCTTACGGCGGGAATTTAGCCCATCCCGAATAGCTGCACGTGTCGGCGCAGAGGAACAGTTGATACCCGGCACTGGAATTTTTGTTGCTTACACCGTACAGTAAATAGTGCTCCTATAGTCCACAACGGAAGCTTTGCGAAAAGTACCGGTGTACGGAGAAATCTTTATGCCCTTAATCCAGAAATGTTCTGCTCTGTTAATTCTATTTGCGTTCGCGTTTGCCTTACTCCTGCTGCCGCAGCAATCCATATCCGGCGCGAGCCGTCTATCCCCACTCGCCGAGCCGCAGTCCGCCACCGACGTCCCCGCCTTCCACAATGAAGCTCCTGCCGGCGCGCTTCCTGCGACCATGGGCCCTGAAAATTTCTCTGATCCTGTAGTTCAGAATGCCTATGCCCTCGCAGCCCATGTGAAAAAAGTCCTGTACCAGCAACCGTGTTACTGCCATTGCGACCGCAGCCAGGGTCATGAAAGCCTTCTCGATTGCTTCGTCAGCAAGCATGGCGCCGGTTGCGAGACCTGCGTTCGCGAAGATCTATATGCCTACGAACAAACCCATAAAGGAAAAACTCCCGCACAAATCCGCGCGGGAATCATTCAAGGCGAATGGCAATCCGTGGACACTAGCAAGTATCAAACTCCGCCTGCAGCACACAAGTGATTGTTCAACTGTCTCTCAAATGCGCTTTTCCAGTACGCCTCTTCTAAATGCTGAATACATCAGTTCAGATCGACCACATTTCCAAGGATGATTTATGAAAAATAATTTCTTCAGATTTTTGGCTCTCGTCGCTGTTTTGTGTCTCACCGGCTTTGGCGTGCTGCTACTCGCCTCTCACGCTGCTGACACGCCCTCCTCCTGGGGATTCGCCGCCACCAACCTCGATAAATCCTGCAAGCCTTGCGACGATTTCTACCAATTCGCCATGGGCGGCTGGATGAAGAACAATCCTATCCCCGCAGATCGTCCAAGCTGGGGTACCAGCGCTGAACTTCAGGAAAAAAACCAGAAGGAGCTTCGTCAGATCGTTGAATCTTCCGCTTCGGCCAAAGCTACCCACGGCTCAAACGAACAAAAGGTGGGCGACTTCTACGCCACTTGTATGGACTCGAGCGCCATCGAATCGGCCGGCATCAAGCCCCTCGCCCCACAACTCGACGCCATCAACGCCATGAACGACCGCAATGCCCTGCTCGCGGAAGTAGCCGCTCTCCATAACGAGGGCATCCAGGCGCTCTTTGATTTCAGCTCTACACAGGACTTCGCCGATAGCACCAAGGTGATCGGCGACGCCGATCAGGGTGGCTTGGGCATGCCCGACCGCGATTACTACACGCGCGATGACGAGCGCTCCAAGCAACTCCGCACTGACTACCTCGCGCACATCTCAAAAATGTTTCAGCTCGCCGGCGATCCCGCCGAAAAAGCCGCCGCCGAGGCCCAGACCGTAATGAACATCGAGACCGCCCTCGCTAAGGCCTCCTTGACTAATGTGCAGCTGCGCGATCCCAAAGCCAATTACCACAAACTTGCCACCGCCGAATTGAAACAGCTCACGCCCGATTGGTCGTGGGATTCTTTCTTCGCCGATGTCCATCTTGCAGGCCTGCCCGAAACCAACATTGGCCAGCCCGATTTCTTCAAGGAGATGGATCATCAGCTCACCGCTACGCCTTTATCCGACTGGAAAACTTATCTGCGCTGGCACGTGATCCACAACAATGCGCCCGCTCTCAGCGACGCCTTCGTACAGGAAAACTTTAATTTCTACGGCAAGCGCCTTTCCGGCACCGCCGAGCTTCAGCCTCGCTGGAAACGCTGCGTACAGTCCACCAATCGCAACATCGGCGAAGCTCTCGGCCAGGTGTACGTCGAAAAATATTTTCCGCCGGAAGCCAAGGCCCATGCTCGCGAGATGGTGCAAAATCTTATCTCTGCCTTGCGTTCCGATATCCCCACACTTTCCTGGATGAATCCGGAAACAAAAAAGGCCGCCATCGAAAAACTCGAGGCCTTCAATATTAAGATCGGCTACCCCGATAAGTGGCGCGATTATTCCAAGCTCAACATCGAACGCTCCTCTTACGCCGTCAATTTGCGCCGCGCCGCCTCTTTTGAAAACGCTCGCGAACTCGCAAAAATCGGGAAGCCCGTGGACCGCAACGAGTGGGGCATGACGCCGCCCACCGTCAACGCCTACTACAATCCCACCATGAACGAAATCGTCTTTCCCGCCGGCATCCTGCAGCCGCCCTTCTACGACCCCAAGGCCGACGATGCCGTCAATTACGGCGGCATGGGCGCCGTAATCGGCCACGAAATCTCCCACGGCTTTGACGATCAAGGATCGCAGTTCGACGGACAAGGAAATCTGCGTAACTGGTGGACCGCCGATGACCGCAAAAATTTTGACGAGCGCGCCACCTGCGTCGAAAAACAATTCGACACCTACGAGGTCGAGCCCGGCCTGCATCAAAACGGCAAGCTTGTGCTCGGCGAAAGCATCGGCGACCTCGGCGGCCTGGCTATCTCCTACGCCGCCTACGAAAAATCCCTGGAAGGGAAGCCGCGTCCCAAAGACCTCGACGGCTTCACTCCCGAGCAGCGTTTCTTTCTGGGCTGGGCGCAAGTCTGGGGCACCAACCAGCGCCCCGAAGCTGCACGCTTGCAAGCCAACACCAATCCACATCCGCTCGCGCGTTTCCGCGGCAACGGACCCTTGTCGGACATGGCCTCCTTCGCCCAGGCCTGGGGCTGCAAGAAAGGCGACCCCATGGTGCGCGAACAAGCTTGTAAAATCTGGTAGTTCGACAGGTTTTCAAGATAAATTTTTTACGCCTTGGAATGCTTGAGGACCACTCTTGTTCCAATCAGACCTGCTGAAATCGAAGGGAGTCTTCCTGACCGGTGGCGGCACTGGCCTGGGCCGCTCCATGGCAGTGCATTTCGCCAGTCTCGGCGCACGCCTCTTCATAGTCGGCCGACGGCCCGAGCCACTCAAATCCGTCTGCGAAGAAATCCAGGGCGCCGGTGGAACCGCCGCATTCGCGTCTTGCGACGTTCGTGATTACGCAGCCGTCGAAGCCGCCAGCAAAACCGCCGAGTCGCAAATCGGCGAAATCAACACTCTCGTCAACAATGCCGCCGGCAATTTCATGGCCCGCACTGAAAAGCTTACGCCTAACGCATTCAACGCCGTGGTCAGCATCGTTCTCAACGGCAGTTTTAATTGTACGCAGGTCTTCGGCAAACGCTGGATCGAAAAAAAACAGCCCGGCAACGTGCTCAACATTGTTACCACCTACGCCGCCGCGAATTCTGGCTCTGGATTCGTGGTGCCATCCGCATGCGCGAAAGCAGGCGTGCTTGCGCTCACCACTTCTTTAGCCGTGGAATGGGGGAAACATCACATCCGCCTCAACGCGATCGCCCCCGGCCCTTTTCCCACTGAAGGCGCATGGTCCCGCCTTATGCCTTCCGCACAAATGGAAGAAGACCGCAAGAATTTCAATCCCATGAAGCGCTTTGGGCGTCACGAAGAACTCGCCAACCTCGCGGCCTTCCTGATCAGCGATATGTCGCCCTACATCAATGGAGAGTGCGTGGTAATCGATGGCGGACAGTGGCTGCGCGGCGCTGGTGAGTTTAACGATCTGGCCACGCTACCGGATTCAGCTTGGGAAGCCATGGAATCGGCGCGCGCCAAAAAATCCTGAATTTTTACTTCCGAAACGATTACTGAGGTAGCGTGCGCTTACGCAACTCCACGCGCAGCTTTACGTCGCCAATGGAGCGCCCGCCCGATTCAGCGTGCACGGTAATCTCCTGCGGTTCCGTCTTTTTTGCGCCATCGATACTTGCCGGCAAACCGACTTCAACGCGCGCCGCCGCGGTTTGTTTTGCAGCAATCGAGAATTTTCCCGCGCCGCTTTGCACCGTCCAACCGCTCGGTAACTCCCCGGTTAAAGTAATCTCCCGCGGCGAAGAAGTCTGATTCCGCAGCCACAGCGGAATTACCAGCGTAGTCCCGACTTGCAGGGCGATCTCCGGAGGTTCCGGATGCGGCAAATGTGTCAATCCATGTGCGCGGCGAAAATCCGCGTAAAAACTCCAGGGCCCGCCAAGTTCCACCGACAATTCCGGTTTCTGGGGCTCGGGTCCAATTTCCGGCCGTCTAAACTCAATCGCGTCGCCGCTCACATTTTCAAATACATCGCCCGTCGCAGAGCCGCCCACCAGCGACTTGCCGAGCACAAAACGCAACGAATCGCTCCAATACCCCTCTGTCGTCATCAACTTTTCCAGCGCCGCGTCGCTCATTCCTTTCAGCGATTCCGCCATGGCCCTTGATTGCGTCTCATGAGCCAAAAAACCATCCAACGCGATGCGCCAGTACGCGTGCTTGTTTGATTTCGACAGCTCTTTCACGGAATAAGCGGGGCCCAGCCCTTTAAAAATGTCCTCTTTATCCGCATCCGCAAAATAATAAAGTTTTTTTGGCTGCCACGGCCGCAAATTATCCAGCAAAGGTTCGAGCCGTTTCGTTGCGCCCGCGAGTTGTTCAGGAAACGCGACCGGATCGCCGCTCATATCGAATGCTTCCGTAGCCAGCACCCCCGAGGCCTGGTGATCGCCATGATCTTCCCCGATAAACGTGCCGGGCAAAAATGTCAGCACTACTTCAGGACGCGTCAAACGCATCAGCCTCACCAATTGTTGAAGAGTCTCACCATGATTCCAGTTGGAAAGCGATTGCAGAACGTTTTGCGAAGCCGTGTCTTTGCCGTCGAGGAACCATACTTCCGCGATGCCCAACTGAGAAAGCGCGCGGCGCGCCTCAATTTCACGGATCGCACCCAACGACGACGCCTGTTCCGCGCCCACCTCATTCGCACCACTGCTCCCGCGTGTGCCATAAACCACCGCCACGCGTTTACCCTCATCCATGGCTCGCGCCAGGTAAGCCGTCGCCGCGCCTTCATCATCGGGATGCGCCACCACCAACAAAATATCCACTTTGTAGCGTTCATCCGGCGCTCTCAGCGGCGCCGCCATTTGTGTCGGCTTGCTATCCTGCGCCGCAGCCCCCACACAAATCTGCGTCGCCAGCCCCAAACCGAAGAAAAAACCCGCAAGCCTTAACCTCAACGCCAGCCCCATTCCATTTTTCCTTTTTGATTTTTGCCCACCATATCGCAACATCAAAATCCGCATCTAGAACCACAAAAACGCGAAGGGTGGCCCATCCTCAGCCTTTTGGAGAGTGGGTCTTGTAATGTAGAAACATCACTCAACTAAATGGCGCAGCGCTTTCCTGAAATTTCTGTATGCTCACCCAAAAACACTTCACCTCCAACCCCACCATTCAAACGGGCAGGGCCCACAGACAAAATTAAAATGTCTGATGAATTTTACGCCTTGGCTTCAACAGCCTGCGGTTTCGCCGCGGTATCCGGGGCTTCTTCACGCGCGGCACGCTTGATGCGCGCAGCCTTGCCCTTCAATTCGCGCAAATAATAAAGCCGCGCGCGCCGCACTTTGCCGCGTCCCACCACGTCAATCGAGCTGATGGTCGGCGAATGCAGCGGGAAAATTCTCTCGATGCCCACGCCAAAACTCACGCGCCGCACCGTAAACGTCGCGCTTGAGGCGCGGCCCTTCTTCGAAATCACCACACCTTCAAACGCTTGCAGGCGCTCTTTTTCCTTCTCGCCTTCGCCTTCCTTCAATCGTACGTTCACACGCACGCTGTCGCCAGGACGAAACTCCGGCAAATCTTTGCGCAATTGCGCTTCATGCAATTTTCGTATTATCGGATTCATTGTAGTTTCCCTGCAGACCCGCTCAGGCGGAGCCGGCACACCAAGGCCAATCTGTAATTATAGCCAATCCCGCACCATTCACGCCACCCATTTTCGCACGAGGATCTCACAGCTCTCTGTGCAGAAAAAGAGACGCGTTATAATTCGCGAACTATATCACCGCATTCCCAATTAACGAATGAAAAGATCGGCTCGGTTTTTCTTAGTCTTTTCCATGGCCGCAGCGCGACGCCACGCGGCAACCTCCGCATGATTCCCGCCAATCAGCACATCCGGCACTTTCCATCCGCGGTATTCCGCCGGCCTCGTATAATGCGGAAAATCCAGCAGCATGGAAGATGCTGTCGCGCGCAAGGACGATAGCTCCGAACTCTCACCTTTAGCGAAATTCTCGCTGAACGACTCGTTCTGCGAAGACGCCTCATTCCCCAGCGAACCCGGCAGCAATCGCGCCACCGCATCCACAATCAACATTGCCGGCAACTCGCCGCCACTCAAAACAAAATCGCCGATGGAAATTTCTTTGGTAGCTAAATGCTCCGCCACGCGCTCGTCAACGCCTTCGTATCGCCCGCAAATCAAAATGATTCGCTGCAACTTCGCAAACCGCCGCGCCGTTTCCTGATGGAATCGTTTTCCCGAAGCCGACAGCAACACAATTGCCGTCCCTGCATCAACTTCGCGCTTATCAAGCGCGTCGCCAACGGATGCGCCAAGCAAATGCTCCACCGCCTCAAACAACGGCTCCGGCTTCAGCACCATGCCCTCGCCACCGCCAAACGGCCGGTCATCCACGGTACGGTGCCGGTCCTTCGTAAACACCCGCAAGTCCTGCACGTTCACGTCAACAATTCCCGTCTCTCGCGCGCGCCGCAAAATCCCGTGGTCCAGGGGACCCGCAAAAAAATCGGGAAAAATGGTGATCAGGTCAAAACGCATCTTTGTCATTCATGAGAGCGTTGTTTTGAACAATCGCAGCAACCATCCATAAGCAAAAAAACTGTCATCCCGACCGAAACGCGCCGACGCTTTTCTCGCGAAGTGGAGGGATCTCTCTTCTTCTTTGTTTTGCCGGGAATAATGCCACACGCGCTTATTCCAAATTCAAATCCAGCAA
>DASYJM010000058.1:0-7872 GCA_035996445.1 Candidatus Acidiferrum sp.
GCCACAGACCTACCAAGTATCCCTTCGGACTGCTGACGCTATTCCGCTAAACAGTGAAATCGTAGGTGGCTCCCATATGTCCTTCTCGCCTGACTATTCGGCGATCATGGATGTAGTTGGTCATAAAACCCTATGGGTATCGCCTGCTATCACCGGTAAACCAGTAAAGGTGTATGAATTTCCCGACGGCGAAAGCCGAATTGACTATCCAGTGTGGTCCCCGAATGGTAAGTGGGTACTCTTCGATCGCTTCCGGCCGCAGGGCGGAGACATTTGGGCAATCGAGAACTTCGAGTAGCTGCTGCAGCGATTGCATGGTACTCAAAGTGACCCGGAACGAAAAGCAAAATTGCAGATGGGTTGCGCACAAAGGGCACCACTTGGGTCAGTGCCTGATTAACACTAACCGTCCATCTCTAACAATGGTGCGTGGGTGTACGGAATGAGACAGTTTTATTCACGGAGTAGGGACAGCATGCAGCATGAACGCCCACGGCCGCCCGCGAGGGCTATCGCGGCACCGACAGTGGAGATGGATAAGCCGGGAATTGCGGCATCAGTTCTCGCTTGTACCGGGTACGAATGCAGTGGATGCGGTTGCAGAGTCCCAGAAACCCGCCCGCCGCAAGGTCGGGCGCGAACGGGAACATGTCTGTTAGAAAAGATTCATATGGAAAGAGAGTTTGCCCGACAAAGTTTGTGCTCAGCGCGGATGGTAGAAACTGAAGGTCAACATCGGAAAGGGCATAATGCAAAGAAGGGATTCCATGAAAACAAGAAAGATTTTTTGGTCGGTTCCTCACATATTTTTGTCATTTGCCCTGCTGACACTAATCCCGCTCGATGTATTTTCCGCTGCGACCTGCACCGGCTCTGACCCTTGCAACGCTTGTAAAAATTGTAGGTATTGCCGACATTGCGCGAGAGAAGGGGGTAAATGCGGAGTGTGCAAGTAAGATACTTACGGTAATGGGCGACGTGAAGGCGATTTGAACAAGAACAGTCAAGTCGGTCATATAACGCGTAAAGAAAGAACCACTCGGTTGTCGAATTATCTCAAGTCATTCTAGAAGCGGATGAGAAATTCCAGCTGACAATTTTAGAAACGCCGTGAAGCACGATAAACAACAACACACATCAGGAAAACTAATGGTCAAAGACTCCGGCACCTACAACATCCACGTGACTGACTCGTCGAATGGAATGTTGGTATCTGGTTTGTACTTTATCGAGATCAAAACAGCCGGCAACAAAACGAGGCAGTCGAAATACGCGCAGTTTACCCATCCTGAAAGTGGTACGGGCACGATTTGCCTTCTGTCGATGCTGCACGCACTAGAGATCGACGGCAAGGTTATCTGTTCAAAATTGAACAACCTACCTGATTGAGTTTCTGGCTGCTGCAACTTGTAAGTAGTTGGCAATGCAACGGAGAGGCGCGATATAACGTTGCAACCTGATGTCCAAAACGGGACATTTCTGCCGAACGTCGCATGAGATTATTGAAGCGTGATCGTCACGGAAAAAATAAAGAAACTCCAGATCGCTCTCGCTGAATTAAGCGCCGAGACACTTCCTACCATTACCTCAGCCGCTGTACGAGCAATGCATCATTTTGCGCCGTACCACCATCGCAAGCTATTGCAGATTAATCCTCACGGATTTGCATGTAGCTTGTGCGGCCGCCGGTTTCCAGAGATATGCGACCTTGAAGGTCATTTCACATCGGAAACGCTACGCCGCCTACTGAAGGCCCAACGTGACGACGAATTTGCTCATCACATTTGTTCGGAACGAACTAGACCGGCAGATAATTAAGCACGTATCGACCAGAAGAGATCAGGCAATTAACAGCTGAATTGTTGACTTATTCTGAATCTATTGATGGCTTTCGATTCTGCTCTTCTAACGATTGGTGCAGCCAGTCTTTCAGCATCGACCGGAAGACTGGCTTTACTTGTCGAAAGGCAACGGCCATGCCCATTGTCGGTCGTGAGTACAGCACCGTTGCCGTTGCTTCAAATATCTGGCCCCTATTTATTATTTTTATAGTCGCTCGCGTACCCGGTGCCCGGTGCTTCGTGGTTTCTAGGTAACACCCATAACGGCTAAGTTCCGTCACGCGGGTCAACTCAACCGAGTCGTCAGCCACTTCTGCCGAAGCTGAAAATGGGAATCTGGAGGCGTTGCGTGCCATCTGCCCTCGCGTCGAAAGGGCAGATTGTAGATTGTGGTTTGGGTGAAGCTATCCAGCAGGCTAAGTAAACCGCTAACTAAATCCCTGTATAACTCTGGGCAAGCGGTGTCGAAACGAATGAGAGATCAATCTCCCGCTTGAGCTGCGAAGGAAACAAGAGGAGTGCCGAGGGCTATGTCGGCATCTGTGACCGCCCCAAGCCTACTTCAAGTGGCAGTAACGTTGCCCAAGAAAATGTTTCAACAGATCATGCGTTGTAATCGAACTGGCACCCTGCACTTCAACGGCACTTGATTGCATAACATCAAATGCATTCTGCTGAGGTGTCCGTCAGAATCTCAAGTACTGTCACCACGTAGCTTCCTGAAGGCGTCAATTCGTAGAACACACCGATTTCTTCAGGACTACCAAGCTGTGTTGCCATCCTTTTCGGCATGCGTCTAATCAAATTGAAAGCCTGGGCGTGAATCACAAAAGCCAGAAGTGCAGTGGCCGGAATCCCTGGTATTTGTGGAACCTTAATTTGAATTGTCTCAGTCGAATCATCTCCCGTCGTCCCATCAAAAAGTTCATATTCCGCTTCTTCCGGTACCCACTTTCCATCCAAATATCGAAGCGCATCCAGGATCGCTGGAAACGATTTCAGTGAACACTTCCACAAAAATTCAACTAGTTTCTCATCACTGAGTTTCACGGCGCTCATAAGCGAAATAGACTTGTAGCGACAAGACGTTGCCGTTGGCTTTCCTGAAAATTACATTTTTGAAAGGTTTTTAGCGTATCTGGACTGCGCAACAGGTATAAATGGAGGTGGGTTAAAAATTATGTTGCCTGATCCTTAAATGATCGTGACATCGAACATCCTCCGTGAGCGAAAAATACGACGCTCCTGAGAAGCCGTGTAACCGGAGAAGTGCCTTCAAGTTTCCGATCACTGCGCCAGGACTTGACCGCAAGCTGTCCCTCTTCGTTGACTTGGCTCACCGCGCAACCTAAGATGAGCGCCAATGGCGGACCCGGCATCATTCATCGGCCAGACCATTTCGCACTACCGCATTTTAGAAAAACTCGGTGGTGGCGGCATGGGCGTCGTCTATAAAGCTGAGGACACCAAGCTCCACCGCTTCGTTGCCTTGAAGTTCCTCCCTGATGGCTTCGCTCCAGACTCCCAAGCTCTGAGCCGTTTCGAACGCGAGGCGCAGGCCGCTTCCGCCCTGAACCATCCAAATATTTGCACCATCCATGAAATCGGAGAACACCATGGTCAGCCGTTCATTGTGATGGAATTCATGGAAGGCACCACGCTGAAACACCGCATTTCCGGCAAGCCGCTCCCGCGTGAGCTAGTGTTGGACTGGGGAATCGAGATTGCGGACGCACTCGATGCAGCGCACGCCAAAGGAATCGTCCACCGCGACATCAAGCCAGCTAACATTTTTGTTACTGATCGCGGCGGCGCCAAAATTCTAGATTTCGGGTTGGCCAAAGTAGACGGACGCGACAAGGACGCGGGGGTCAGAGCCTCACAACTGCTGACAGTGGATTCGTCGGAAATGAGCCTGACCAGCCCCGGCACGACGTTGGGCACAGTGGCTTACATGTCGCCGGAACAGGCCCGAGGAGAACAACTGGACGCCAGGACGGACCTATTCTCGTTTGGCGTGGTGCTATACGAGATGGCCACGGGCAGGCTTCCGTTTCCAGGTAACACCTCGGCAGTCATCTTCGACGCGATGCTGAACCAGACTCCTATTTCGCCGCTTCGCCTAAATCCAGGACTCCCGCCCAAGGTCGAAGAGATCGTCAACAAGGCTCTAGAGAAAGACCGCCGGCTACGTTATCAGAGCGCCGCGGATCTGCGAACTGATTTAGTCCGCTTGAAGCGCGATACAGATTCAACTATCGCGCCAGCAGGTTCGCGTCCCGCTGTGGTCACCTCGCGAAGGTCGTGGCGCGGCCGTGGAGCGCCCTGGATTGGTATAGGCATGGTGCTTGCTTCCTTGCTTGCTATCGGCGGTCTGATGATACGGCGCTCGAACAAGCCGACGACGTCAACATCGCAGTATGTCAGGCTTACCAATTTTCCCGACTCCGTTACCCAGCCAGCCCTCTCTCCCGACGGCCGCATGCTCACTTTTGTGCGGGGCATCAGCACTTTTCTCGCGCCCGGCGAGATCTACGTTAAGATCCTGCCTTCCGGCGAGCCTGTCCAGCTCACTCACGACAATCTATCCAAGATGAGTCCCGTCTTTTCGCCTGACGGTTCGCGCATCGCCTATACGGCGCTGGACCGGCCATTTAGCTGGGATACCTGGGTCGTGCCGGTGCTGGGTGGGCAGCCGCAACTTTGGCTGCCGAACGCCTCGGGCCTGGTCTGGATGGCGCCGCAGCGGTTGCTGTTTTCGGAGATTAAAACCGGCGAGCAGATGGGCATCGTCGCTGCCTCGGAGAGTCGCGCAGACGCCCGCGACATTTATGTGCCGTCCGACGCGCGCGGCATGGCCCACCACTCTTATCTCTCGCCTGATACCCACTGGATACTCGTGGTCGAAATGAAAAACGGTGAGTGGCTACCGTGCCGTGTAGTTCCATCCAACGGCAACTCCCTCGGAAATCGGGTTGGGCCTGCCGGTGCTCCATGTACAAACGCGGCCTGGTCACCGGATGGCAAGTGGATCTACCTCACTGTGCATACTGAGGACAACTTTCACGTCTGGCGCGAACGTTTTCCGGAAGGTACGCCGGAACAGATCACCTCCGGTCCCACCGAGGAGGAAGGTATTGCGCTCGCTCCCGACGGCCGGTCCCTCATTACCTCTATAGGTCTCCGTCAAAGGATCGTGTCGATTCACAATGCGACAGGCGACCGTCAGGTCTCCCTAGAGGGCTATGCCTACCTACCCACGATTTCACCAGGGGGCGACAAGCTGTACTACCGCATCCTCAGGGGCGGCACCTCGCCGTTCCTCGGCGCTAGCGAGTTGTGGACAGCAGACCTCGATTCCGGCCGCAATGCACCGCTGTTTCCTGGCTTCGCTGTCACTGGCTATCATCTTTCGGACGACGGTCGTCGCATCATCTTTTCCGCGCTCGATTCCGGCGGCAAGTCGCATCTCTGGCTGGCCTCAACCGACCGCCGGACGCCTCCGCAGCAAATCCCGAATGCCGAAGGAGAGATGCCAGACTTCGGGCCGGCCGGCGAGCTGATCTTCCATGCCTACGAAGGCAGCTCCACGTTCGCCTTTCGGATCCGCGAGGACGGAACCGGACGCAGGAAGTTGGCCTCGCAGCAGATCACTGAACTGAACGGCGTTTCCCCGGATCGCCATTGGGTAATCGGCAGGGCGGCCATTCCCGGTGACAAAAGCAATAGCGCGATGCAGACGCACGCTTTCCCGATCGGAGGAGGCCCGCCGATTCTGATTTTCGGCGATAATTGCATACTTCGATGGCAACCGGGCGGAAAGCTCCTTTATCTCTCTATTTTCACTGGCATGCAGTCCGCCGGTGCAACCGGGAGAACGTATATCCTGCCGCTGCCCCCCGGTAAGATGCTCCCCAACATCCCGCCCGGCGGTTTCCGATCCGAAGCCGAGATCGCAACTCTCCCCGGTGCTCGCGTGATCGACGCGGCTGACGTCGCCCCCGGCCCTACCTCCGACGTCTACGCCTTCTCCCGCCAGACCATGCAACGCAATCTCTACCAAATTCCGATTCCATGAATCTTAAAGCGTCCGATAATGCGTTTACCAGTACCTAGCGATGGACTTCCGAAACTTTAGCGGAAACCCTGTCGTTCCAATCTAGTCCGTGAGGGAGTTCGGTCGCTGCAAACTCGAGGTGAATCACTCGCCGAATTTCGGAACGGCACACGCAGACGACGCGTGAAGAGGCACGGGGCGCATGACTAGCGCTCCCCTGTGGGTACGGTGCGCGCAGGTCACAGAAGCTTCCTTGGTCCAGGCTCCAGTCTGTTCTGCGGGAAGGCATCCTTTGCGATGCGAACCAGGGATTACGCGCAAGGGTCCGTTGTCAATTCCAAATGCAGCCTGATGGCGAGAAGGCCGCTCATAACCTCTGGGTGGAGGTTGTACATGCAAAATTCCGGCCTTCCTCGTCCACGGAGCAAATCCGGTAACGCTCCCGTTTGAATCAACGGTCGCGAATGACTTTAGCAGTGGAGACTCCTACAAGCTTGTCGCCGTTATTGGATGTCGTAAACCTGCAGCCCCAATTTTGCGCCGGCTTTGCCTTTGCCCGACACAGCGATGTAGAGGCGATTCAGTTCGGGCACGAGGATGGATGTTTTCGCGCGGAAACCGGTGGGCACATCCGCGATTTTTTCATAGTGGTCAGCGTCTTTTTGTTCGACGACGGTGGTGGTTCCAGTGCCGGTGGCGTAGATACGCTTGCGGGCAACGTCATACCATGCATCATCGTTGAGTCCTGAAATTGGGAAAGAAGCGACCAAGGAACCGTTATCTGAGTTGAGGATGATTAATGTTGGCGGGATGCGCGCAGTGATGAACAGGCGGTGGTTCGGTTCATCAAGGATCATCGCGTTGGTCTTTTTTGCTTCGGGGACTGGCCAAGTGTTTTCCACTTTGCCGCTGGCGAGATCGACGACGCCGACTTTGTTTTCTCCGGTCAAGTTTACGTAGAGTTTTTTGCCTTCGTGATCGATGGCCATGCCTTCGGAATGATTGCCAGGCAAAGTAAGATCGCCGGTGTGCTCCAGCTTTTGTGTGTCAATCTTACTGATAGCGTGCGTTTTGACGCCTTCCGCGTCGCTGCCGGTTTCGATGTAGTAAGTGTGATTAGTAGGGTTGTAAACGGCACCGTCAGCACCGTTGGGCAATTTCAGCGTGTTAACGATTTTGTAGGTTTTGCCATCCACGATTTCGGCTTTGCCGAAATCGTCGTCACCATCGGCCACGATCAACTTATCGGACTCCGGAACATAGAGGGCGGCGTGCGGCGTGTCGAAGCCGGTGATGCTATGGAGATGTTTGCCGTCGAGATCAAAAACTTCCACGGTTTTGTGGTCTTCGGCGGTGAGGAAAAGGCGCTTGCCATTGAGGTCGAGGGCAAAGTGATCGAAGTCACCGGTGAATCCGGGCAGCGGTGTGGTCGTAACCAATTTCAGCGGCTGTTTCCTTTTGGCCGTCTGTGTCGATTTCGCGGATGATTTGGTCCGCGCGGCTGTTTCCTTTTTCGCCGGTGTTTTCGTTTCTGCAGATGGATCCGTTTGCGCGCTGAGGGTGAATGGCGTGACGGCTAAAAGCATGGCTGCCCACCTGATGACGTTCTTCATTTAATGCCTCCGAGGAATTTTGCGTGCCGAATTCTACCCCGCGCATTTTTAGTGAGGCTCCGGCATTAGTCAAATTAACATTTATTTAGCTCGATCCGAATTAATTGCAACGATGCGACCCCACCCCGGGGTGATCTTGGTAAAGAGTCCAGATATCGTTGAAAACAAGGAATTATTTAACATACCAACAAGCGTGTATTCCCAGGTACTAGTCGCTTTCCGCCAGGCCCTCATCGCCAGGCCCTGAAAAGGACCATTTGACGGTATGCTCATCGCCCAGGCGCAGGCCGAGAATATTCCAATCATCAGCGCTAAAGCATCTTTCGAAAGCCCGTATGTCATGACCGCCACGACGAAATTG
>DASYJM010000059.1:0-3715 GCA_035996445.1 Candidatus Acidiferrum sp.
GGATTGCAATTTTGCGGCTCGGCCAGCGTGCAAGGCCCGGCTCCGGGCGCTGAATTATTAGCGGGACGTCGCGGCGCTGTGGCATCGGATGGATTCGAATCAGGCACCGCTTGGTTGCCGTTGTAAAAAGCAAAAAGCTTCAGTCCTCGCGAGCCACCATACGAAACTTCGAGAACGGTGTTTGCTGGCAATTGGTATTCGACGCCAAGATGCCACTGCTGGTTATAAGGCGTGACCAGATGCCGATCGAGCGAGTAGAGCACGGGTGTATTTGGATCGCGGAGAGAATTGGCCGGAAATCCATCTTGGAGAACGTTAAGCGGCAAGGCGCCCGAAATCGAGCAGTCGATGCCAGGACTTGCCGTCGGAGCGGAACAGTTTGGAACGAAGGCTTGCGAGGACAAGAACGGCGGGTTGAAGCCCGGACTCGGATTTGAGAAGGGGCCGTTTTCCTGTCCGCCATAAAAAATACCATAGCCGCCGCGAACAACAAGCTTGTCCCACAATTGGTACGCAAAACCGATACGCGGCGCGAAATTGTTCCGGTCGGGAGAAATAAGTCCGGGAGATCCATTGCGCTGAATGTTCAGTTCGGTCGCGAGAGTTGGCGTGAGCTGCATCTTTTGTCCGTTCGGAACGATCAGCGAAAGCGAGTTGAAATCGAATGTTGCCTGGTTATTGTTTGCTTCTTTAATGGTGGAGAAAAATTCATATCGAAGGCCTAAATTCAGCGTGAGGCGCGGAGTCACTTTGAAATCGTCAAGGGCATAGAGCGCATAAATCTGCCGTCGATAGTCGATGTTTGGTGTCACGCTCGTAATATTTCCGCCATCGGGAATGCCGAGGAGAAACGTGGCGATAGACTCGCCGCCGCCTTGACCGGGTGCGGCAGGATTGTCAGTGAAGTCGCTGCCGAAGCTCATGCTGCCGCGCGGTGAGGCTGGTTGCAGAATCGTGAACTGTTCCAATCGCACTTCGCCGCCGAATTTCGTGGAGTGGCGTCCTCGGGCCCAACTCAAATTGTCGGTAAAAACGTAGCTATGCTGTTTCTCCACGGAGGGTTGATATCCGGAACTGCCAATGGCTGTCGTGCCATCACTAAAGCTGATCGAAGGCAGTCCCCCGATATTTTGGCCGGGGATGAATGGAACTCCTGGGAAAGGAACAGGCAGTTGCTGCGAGACATCGGCGTTGTAATTCAAATTGAAGCGATGGGAGTTCAGGTAATTAAAGCCGAAGCGGAATTCGTTGATCAGGTTGTTACTGAAAGAATGTATTTCACTCGCAGCCAGGCCCTGGGCAGTGCTATTGCTGTAACCATCCTGAAAGCTGCCGCCATCGAGCACATTGTTGAATGGCGAAGGGAGGAAGTTACTGTCCTTGCCAAAGCTGTATCGAGTGAAGAAATTATCTTTCTGGCTGAGAGTGTAGTCACCTCGAATGTCGAACTTATTCTCCGTTTCGGTGCGCTTGGGATTGGCCAGGTAGTTGCCGCCGGGCAAACTGGAATTGGGCGCGGGAAACAGGTTCGCGAGTTCGCCGCCTAAGGGATCGATGCTCCCGTTCGTCCCGTTGAAGATATTTGCCGGAAGTCCGTCGGCGGTGTAGCCTCCGATCGGCAAGCCGCAAAGTCCATTGGGATTGATCGGGCTTTGTTGCGCCAGTCGCGAATTGAAAATCTCTCCCTGATAAGTCGGGTTGCCATTGCAGTCGAGCGCGATCTGCGTTGTAGGATTTCCATTCATATCGACGGCCATCGCCGGGGCACCCGGATTGAGCAACGAGGAGAAATCTCCAGCAACTGCAGCTTGAGTTGGCACCGTGGCTAGTTGCGGCAGGGCCTGACGGATGCGCAAGCCTTCGTAGTCTCCAAAGAAGAAGATCTTATTCTTAACGATAGGTCCGCCGAGCGTAAATCCGAATTGATTCTGTTTGTAGGGCTGACGTCCGAACTGATCGAATTTGTTGGTCGCGTCAAATTTTTCGTTACGCAGAAACTCCCAGATGTCACCGTGAAATCGATTTGTGCCGGACTTTATGACGGCATTCAGAATCGCACCATTGCCACGGCCGAACTCGGCGCTGTAAGCGTTGGTTTCAACCTTGAACTCCGCAATCGCATCCACCGCGGGCTGAACTACGTATGCCGCCCCGTTAAGGACGTCGCCTAGGTTGGCGTTGTTGTCGACGCCGTCGAGCAGGAAGTTGTTTTGCAAGGACCGGGCCCCACCGGCGCTAAAACCAAATGTTGTCTCCACACGAGAGCCTGGCTCAGCCGGAGCGACACCCGCGCCAAGCAAAGCCAGTTGCGCGTAGTTGCGGCCGTTCAAGGGAAGAGCGTTGATACGCGTGCTGTCGACCACCTGCCCTAGTTCGGAGGTTTCAGTCTCCAGTTGCGGGCGTTCGGTAGTGACAATCAGGGTTTCGGTGACCGTTCCGGTCTGGAGTTTGATGTCGACCGCGACTCGATCCTGAATATTGACTTGAACCGGACCGGCGACGGCTTTTTTGAAACCTGCTTTTTCTACCGTGACGGTGTAAGCTCCGATTCTGAGCGGGCTCGCGACATATTCTCCGTCAGCATTGCTTGTAAGCTTTGTTTCAACGCCACGGTCCACGTCTGCAACCGTAATCTTTGCGCCAACAACCGTCGCGCCACTGGGGTCGCGTACTACGCCTACGATAGCTCCGGCATCTTTTTGCGCCCACATTGTGGAGGAAGCCGCAAATATGAGTGCCAAACATGCGGTTGCGCATGGCAGAGTTAATAATAAGGAGGAAAACCGAGCCGAGCGGATTGGCCATCGACCGAGACAGCGAGGCATGTTGAAGTCCTTGTCGCGATTTGTTGAGCGCTAGATTAGCTTTCGCGGTACTATTTCGAACTATTACTTTTACTTTCGTTTGATAGCGTTTGTCAACTGCGATATTTTAATGTCAGGTAAACGAAAACAGCCTTTTGGTGGAACAAGAGGGACAACCATGGTCGCGCGCAAACACGGGGCAGCAACAATTCCGATAACGCTCGTTTTGATTCTGCTCGCAGCAGCTTGCTCGAAGGATTCGCAAGCGCCCCTCAAGTTCTCACGCGGCTCGACGGGCAAAGCTGAACCCGCACATCCTTCTACTATTAATGTTGAGGTAAAGGGTGGCGGCCCCGCGGTGCTCACAACGAGCGGCGCCGAATTTCAGGTGCGGCCAGATGGCTACATCCAGGCATTTCTGCTGAAGGATGGGAAGAAGCTCTCCCTTGACGAGCCCAACGTCGGCGCTCCCGCAGACAGCGATTTCGTGCGCGCCGGTGGCAAAGACGTGCATTTCACGCTCGACTTTCAGGCGGCCAAGGTTCTTGAGGCCATCGGCAAGATGGGAGTGGGCGAGCGAATTGAAATTCCGGCGCGTCCTCTGGGCCCCTCGGGTACCGAACTGCAGCGGGTGTTGGCCCTGGAAGTCTATGACAATTTTCCGAACATTCTACTGAGCACGGTCGAATACAAGAACACCGGCGCGCAGGATGTCGTCATTGAAAAAAGCGTGAACCAGCGGCGGCGGTTGAATGCGAGGCTCTCCGATGCGCAAGTGCATCCGTGGGAGATGTGGTCATTTCATGGCTCCAGCTACGACTGGGGAAAAGATGACGTGGTGAAGCTGACGCGTGCTTTCTCACAGCCGAATGTCTTTGGAGAAATGGTCAAAGGTGGCTATGGGGGCGGGA
>DASYJM010000060.1:0-28894 GCA_035996445.1 Candidatus Acidiferrum sp.
ATCGACAGGCTAAGCACGCAATAGAACAGAGCCATGGTGTTCTTCTTTTGAAAACGGTCCGCCAGGTACCCCACCAACACGCGGCCGCCAAGGCTTGCGGTCAACAAGCCGGTAAAAAATCGAGAGGCTATCGCGATCGAATATCCCTGATCTTTCGCGAACAAAATGAAATGCTGGGTGACTGCGCCAATCGCACCAACCACCAAAGTGGAGCCGGCCAGAATGAGCCAAAAATTTCTGGAGCGAATTGCAGTTTTCACTTCGAATGCGTTGACAGTAGCCGGGCCGTTGTGGATCGCTACATCAGAATGGTCAGCTCCATCGGGCAGGAGTCCGAGGTCAGCAGGAGTCGAGCGTGTGACACCGATGCCAACAGGAATAAGCACCAGCATGATCAGGACACCAAGAATTTCAAAACTGTGGCGCCAACCAAAAGTTCGAATTAAATAATTCACCAGCAGCGGAGCAACAACTCCTCCAAGGCCCAATCCAAGGTACGCGTAACCCATGGCACGTCCCCGGCGCGCTTCGAACCAGCGTGTCACCAGCACCTGATTGGCAATGGGGCCGGCCAGTACATAGCCGAGTACTTCCGTAATACACAACACTTCGTAATGCCAGAGCTTGGTCATGAATCCCATCAGCACCAGTGAAGAGCCAACCAGTCCGAGGCCAGCGAGGATGACCCCTCTCGCGCCCAGTCGATCGATTACCGCTCCGGCGACCAATCCGAAAGGCAGGCCGACAATCAGGAAGCCCAGCAGAAAACCTTGAGTGAGTTGCGCGCGCGTGAAGCCCAAGGACTCCGCGAGCGCGGCATAAAAAACTGGAAATCCATAAAAAATGATGCCCACCGCGAAAAATAAATTCAGAAATGCCGCAACTACTATCCACCAGCCATAAAAAAGTCGTGCAGATGAAGCGTTGGTCATGGGCGATTCGCGCACACCTTGAACTACGGAAACATATGCGACAGCGATAGTTTTGTCCAAGCCCTTTCCGCTGGTGAGGTGTTGGGGCCGGTGATAAAATCGCCGCGCTCACAAGGTCTTGCTTGACCACAGGTTCGGTAGCGGTCCGGAATTTTTGGAGACGCCGGCGAAGATTTGACCTGACAGGCGCTAAACGAGCCTCGGTAAAAGGACCAAGAATTCCTAACCATGACGCTGGTCTTCCGTTTTCGACCTGACAATTCACGTTGGTTAGTGCTGATAGCTGCTCTCGTCATCGTCACTATCGTTACTCAAGCACAACAATCCGACCCAACGCGCGCGCTGGCCCCAAAAGGTAGCGACTGGCCAAGTTACGGTGGTGCTCCTGAAAATAGTCATTACTCGCGACTGGCACAAATTAATCGAGACAACGTGGCGCAATTGAAAATCGCATGGACTTTCGATACCGGTGAAGAAGGTGGGCTGCAAACCAGTCCGCTTATTCTTGATGGTGCTTTATATGGAATTACTCCCTCACAAAAAGTTTTTGCTCTCAATGCCGCCACCGGCGACTTGCTATGGAAGTTTGATTCTGGAATCAAGGGAACTCAACCGGATCGAGGACTCGCGTACTGGGCGGACGGCCGAGACCGCAGGCTGTTAGTCGGAGTAATGAACTTTCTCTATGCGCTGGACGTGACCACCGGAAAGCCGGTCGCGGCTTTTGGAGATAACGGTCGAATCGATTTACGCGAAAATCTTGGACGCGAGCCCGCAACTTCCCAATCCATTTATTTGACCAGCCCGGGAATCGTTTACAAAGACATAATCGTTGTCGGCGGACGCAATCCAGAAACACTGCCCGCGCCGCCCGGCGACATTCGTGCTTACGACGTGCGAACCGGAAAGCTGCGCTGGTCATTTCACACCATCCCGCGCCCCGGTGAGTTTGGCTACGGCACGTGGCCGAAGGATGCATGGAAGACCAGCGGAGCGGCAAACAATTGGGCCGGTATGACCCTCGATCCGCAACGTGGAATTGTTTTTGTGCCGCTGGGTTCGGTGGCGTTCGACTTTTATGGCGCCGATCGTGTCGGTGACGATCTCTTTGCCGATTCTTTAGTTGCATTACGCGCGGACACCGGAGAAAGAATCTGGCATTTTCAGGGTGTTCATCACGATTTGTGGGATCGTGATTTTCCTTCGCCGCCAGCGTTGCTAACTGTAAAACACGGAGAACAGCACATCGATGCCGTAGCGCAAACCACTAAACAAGGTTTCGTATATCTTTTTGATCGCGTTACGGGCCAACCTCTGTTTCCGATCGAATCGCGGAAGTATCCCGCAAGCAATGTGCCCGGCGAAGTCGCCGCCTCGGAGCAACCACTCCCGTCCCGTCCCGCACCATTTGCTCGTCAAGCGCTCACCGAGGAGCTGCTTACCAATCGCACTCCGCAAATGCATCAATGGGCCGTCGAGAAATTCCGGAAATTTCGGAGCGAAGGCCAATTCGTGCCTTTCAGCGTAGGAAAAGATACGGTTGTATTCCCGGGATTCGATGGCGGGGCAGAGTGGGGTGGTCCCGCAGTGGATGTGGAGACCGGAATCATTTACATCAATTCAAGCGACGTTGCATGGACAGGCGCCTTGGCCGAAAATACCGGCGGAAATAGTCCGCAGAATATTTACCTCAGTCAATGCGCAGTGTGCCATGGAGACAAAAGAGCCGGCTCACCTCCCGCGATACCTACTCTAGTTGGAATAGCCGACCGTCTGACACCGAAGCAGATCGGGACGGTCATCAAAAACGGAAAAGGCAGGATGTCAGGTTTTCCGAATCTCGATGACGACCAGATGTTCGCTCTGGTGGAATATCTCGCGAGCGGTGGAAACAAAGAGCTGGTGGGTTCGGAGCCTTCCCCTGTTGCGATGAAGTATCGCTTCACCGGGTACAAGAAATTTCTCGATCCTGAAGGATTTCCCGCGGTTGCTCCTCCGTGGGGCACTTTGAACGCCATTGATCTCAATACCGGCGAATACAGGTGGAAAATTCCTCTCGGAGAGTATCCGGAGCTCGCTGCCAAAGGAGTGAAAAATACCGGAACGGAAAATTATGGTGGACCCATCGTTACGGCTGGTGGTCTTTTGTTTATCGGTGCCACTAACTTTGACAAAAAGTTCCGCGCCTTCGATAAATCCGATGGCAATTTGCTTTGGGAAACGATCTTGCCATTTGCGGGCAACGCTACGCCGGCCACCTACGAAGTCAATGGCCGCCAGTTTGTTGTCATCGCTGCGGGCGGCGGCAAAGATCCCAAGTCCGGTTCGGGCGGCGTGTATGTTGCCTTTGCGTTAGCGAAACACTCGGCGAAAGAAAACTTCGCGCAGCAGCACAAGCCTTAGTATCCTTCCTGCGCACTTATAGTCTCTGAAATATTGCCAATCGTATGAGTCCATCTGAAGCAGGCAACAGCGAGAAGCACGAAGAGAACTCCGGTATAACGGCGCGCCTAGGTCGCGTTCGTTGGACGATCTGCGGGATGCTCTTCGTTGCCACGTCCATCAATTATATGGACCGCCAAGTGATCGGCCTGCTCAAGCCCACGCTGCAGCAAAGTATCGGCCTCACGGAAGTGAACTACGGCTACATCATCGCCACATTTCAGTTGGCCTACGCCATTGGACTGGTTAGCGCGGGCCGTTTGGTGGACCGTCTGGGATCTCGCGTTGGCTATCCTGTGTTTATGGGCGTATGGAGTTTGGCGACCATTGCACATGCGCTGGCGGGCTCCGCGCTTGGCTTCGGTGTGGCGCGATTTTTTCTCGGCTTGGGCGAAGCCGGCAATTTTCCGGCGGCCATTAAAACCGTGGCAAATTGGTTCCCTCAGCGTGAACGCTCTCTTGCAACAGGGATACTGAACGCGGGTACAAACGTGGGCGCCATTCTGGCTCCGGCCACCGTTCCGTGGATCACCATACACTACGGCTGGCGCACTGCGTTCGTGGCCACCGGATTGCTTGGCATTCCCTGGATCGTGTGGTGGTTCAAGAAGTACCGCAACCCTTCCGAACATCCTTCGTTGACTGCCGCGGAGTTCCAGCACATCTGCAGTAGCGAAGGAGAACAGATTGGAACCCAAATCCCTTGGTTTAAACTTCTCAGCTACCGACAAACCTGGGCTTTCGCCATTGCGAAATTTCTCACCGATCCGATCTGGTGGTTTTATCTTTTTTGGCTGCCTTCGTTTTTTCATTCGCGCTTCACTCTCGAGCTGTCGCATCTTGGCTTGCCGCTGATCATCGTCTATAACGTTTCGGTGATTGGCAGCATTGTGGGCGGCTGGCTTCCTGCGATGTTTCGGTTCTCGGCTAATCCCGCCAGGGCGCGGCTGACTGCCATGCTTATTTGCGCGTGTCTGGTGCTTCCCATTTTTAGGGCCGGCAACTTGAAATCTGAATGGGCCGCGGTGGCATTGCTTAGCCTTGCAGTGGCGGCACATCAAGGATGGTCGGCAAATCTTTTCACCATTCCCTCGGATATGTTTCCGCCCAGTGCCGTGGGCGCGGTCGTTGGCATCGGCGGAATGATGGGCTCGGTGGGCGCGGTGCTTTTTTCGGTGACGGTCGGCAAGGTCCTGCAATTGACGCAGAGCTATGTCACGCTCTTTGGCACGGCCGCTACTGCTTATTTGGTGGCCATAGTTGTCATTCGCATCTTGGCTCCTGGACTTAAGAAGGTGCAATTTACGGCATAATTTTTCGAGGGAAACCAAATGAAAACAAATTCAGTCGACCGGCGAGAATTTATCAAGACCTCGGGCAACGCCGCGGCGGGTATGATGGTGGCCGCAGCTCTTCCTTTGCGGGCCACAAGCGGCAGGAATACATCGGACTCACGCGTGAAGCGATCTCTGAAATTTTCGGTTATCGGCGTCAATCACGATCATATTTATGCTCAGGTGGAGGCTGCGCGCCGAGGTGGCGGAGAACTGGTCTCTTTTTATGCAAAAGAACCCGAGCTGGCTACGGCCTTCAACAAGCATTATCCGGACGTAAAACTAGCCGGCAGTGAAAACGAAATACTAGAGGACCCGTCCATTAAGCTGATTCTGAGCGCTCCGATCCCCAATGAGCGCGCTCCGCTAGGCCTCGAAGTGATGCGCCACGGAAAAGATTTCATGGTCGACAAGCCCGGCATGACTTCGCTCGAACAACTCGCCGAAGTGAGAAGCACGCAAAAGTCCACCCAGCGGATCTATTCGATCATGTACAGCGAAAGGCTGGAGAATCGCGCAACGGTTCGCGCCGCGGAAATGGTGAGGGTCGGCGCAATCGGCCGCGTGTTGCAAACAATCGGCACCGGACCGCATCGCATGAATCCGTCGCAACGCCCGCCGTGGTTTTTTGAACGCGAGCGATATGGCGGCGTGCTCTGCGATATTGGCTCGCACCAATTCGACCAGTTTCTTTATTTCACCAATTCCACAAAAGCTGAAATTGTTGCGTCGCAAATCGGTAACTTGAACCACCCGCAGTACCCGGGCCTGGAAGATTTTGGCGACGCAATGTTGCGAGGGGATCACGGGACGGGTTACATCCGTGTCGACTGGTTTACGCCGGACGGCCTTGCTACCTGGGGAGATGGGCGACTTTTTGTGCTGGGCACCGACGGTTACTTCGAAATTCGCAAGAACATCGATATCGCGGGAAGAAATCTCGGCAGCCATCTTTTCCTAGTGGATCAGAAAGGCACCCGCTATATCGACTGCCAGGATGTACCGCTGCCGTATGGAGAACAACTCATCAACGATGTGCTGGATCGCACCGACACGGCCATGAATCAGGAGCATTGCTTCTACGCGATGGAATTGGCGCTGAAGGCCGAAAAACAAGCGCAACGCATCGATCAACGAGCCTAATGACTACGGTGATCAGGCCTTGCGTTGGGCATTCGTCATTGGTCGTCATTGGTCGCTGGGAGGTGCGCGCTTTACTTGCTCCAAATTGTCACGCGCATTTGCGAGAGTGGGATCGATGGCCAGGGCTTTTTCCAGTTGCCTAATTCCGCAAGCGCTGCTCCAAGATTCGCTTCCGCATTGGCATCCTGCGGATTGAGGCGGACCGCCGCAAGAAATTCTCCCACCGCTGCAGCGAAATTATTCTGCATGGCCAGCGCGGCTCCCAGATTGTAGAGTGCGTCAAAATAATCGGGCCGCGAACGAAGCGCGGTCTGCAGATAGGTCACCGCCACATCGGGATGCCCGCGGCGAGATTCGCTCCCGCGATGGCATTGTTTACAGTGGCATCCTCCGGACGGATGCTGAGCGCGATCGCATATCGTTTTTCCGCACCGGCTAAATCGCGACGGCCTTGCAACATCGTGCCGAGATTGTAGTGCGCTTCAAAGTCAGCTGGATTTTTGTCGACGTTGTGGCGCGCCATGGCCTCATGCAAAATTCCTCGCGGATCGGTGGTGTCACCAGGAGTGCCAAAGTGTCTATCCAACCGGACTCCATTGAGCGCGCGCGATTGGCCTGTCGCAAATTTCCGATTAGTCCAGATATACCGGGCAGCGCAAAAAATGGCGGCTTCCACCTTTGGTGGAAACCGCCAGTCAGGTTTGAGTTCTTTTGCCCCTTTTTTCTTATGCTACTGTTCTGCGTTGAAAGAAATGAACGATGACCGAAATCACCGCAAATAACAGCAGCAAATGGATCAGCGCACTCGAAACGTGAAATACGAGAAACCCACCGAGCCACAGAAGCAGCAAAATGATGAATAGCACCAGGAACATACGCCCTCCTTTGCAGCCTAAATAACCAAGAACCTCTGCGAAGTCCTCGCGAAGCTAGTATCCAGTCCCGGCCTTGCGAGTCGACGGGACGTCTTTAACATCGGCCGATGTTTCGCCCGCTGTGGAGATATCTTCCGCGCCCGTGCGCTGAAGAATGTCCTTGGCGCGCTTCACTTCCTCGGACGTATCGCAGTGCACAGACACCAGGATTCCACCCTTTTGCAGCCGTCCCTCGTAACGCTTCGCTTCAAATTCCGGGATGCCCATTCCTACCAGAGCGCCGGTAACTCCGCCTACAGCACCACCCACTCCAGCGCCAGCCAATGCGGCCATAATCGGTCCAGCTGCGATGAAGGGGCCCAAGCCAGGGATAGCCAACGCGCCGATACCAACCAGCCAGCCAAGCGTGCCGCCGATCACTGCTCCAGTACCGCCCCCCGCCGTGGCGCCTTCTGGTGCCTTCGTGTTTTTTTCCGTGGCGATTTCGCGGTTGCCCAGATTTTCCGGCAGTAGTACGGATACGTCTGACTGTTGGAAGCCTGCATTCTTTAACGCGAGTACGGTGTTTTCAACAGTGCTACGGCTTGAATAAATTCCGAATACCGATTTGTTCTTCGCCATTTTTTATATTCTCCTTAAATTAGTTTTCATCTGACGTAAAAAAATTAGCGCTCTTTTTACCGCCTTCGGGGCGGACTCATAGTGTTGCAGCGGCAAGAGCAAACCAATACGGGGTTCGCTGCAGAAGAAATGGGGGTTTACCCGACCCTCCAGGCTTCTACGTTGCACTCACGAGCAGACTACATACGACCGTGTATGGCGATACAGGTCCAGCAGCGCTACCTTTTGCCACGGCCACTTTAGCGTTTTTACTTAACTCTTTAACTGAGGGCAAACTTATGACAATTAAATTCAAGACGTTGCAAATCGCGGCTCTGGGCCTTGGGATCGCTGGATTTTCAGTGACAGGGATCTCCACCCTCGCGCGTCAGTCGGATCAACAGACCCAACCTGACAACACCCGCAACAACAAGGGAGACAATGGGAAGGGTGGAACCACGGCAGATCAGCAGCCAAATAATCCTGCTGATCGCGAACTGGCGAAAAAAATTCGCAAATCCATTGCCAGCGATTCCTCCCTCTCCACCTACGCTCACAACATCAAGGTCATCGTGCGCGACGGCATGGTTACTCTAAAGGGTCCGGTGCACACCGAGGAGGAGAAGAACGCCATTGGAGCGAAGGCTTCGGAAGCCGCTGGTGGAACCGACAAGGTACAGAACGAGCTAACTGTAAAAGCGTCGTAAAACGGTTTAACGGAAATTAGAAAAACCGCCGTTGCGCCCACACAGGCCAGCGGCGGTTTCTATTTCACGCTGGAAATCAAGAACGCCACCGATGCCGCGAACATGGCAATCGTTCCAATCCATCCAGCGAACTGTAGATAAAGGGGCAACGTGAATTGCCCCATAATTCTTCGGCTGCGGGTCATCAGCATCATCAACGCCATAACCGGCGCGGCTAACAATCCGTTGATCACCGCCGCAATGAAAAGGGATCGGATCGGGTCGAAGTGCGCAAAATTCAAAGCCAAACCGACCAGCGTTGCAACTCCCAGCGTAAGATAAAACTTTGCCGCGCGCGCCGGCCTAACTTCCAATCCAACCCGCCAGTGCATGGCCTCACCAACAGCATAGGCCGCAGCTCCGGCTAACACGGGAACAGCGAGCAAACCCGTTACGATAATTCCTGTGGCAAAAAGGGCGTAGGCAAAGCGGCCAGCCAAAGGTTCCAGCGCGCTGGCCGCCTGCGTCGCAGTTTGAATAGTGGTATACCCGTGGGCGTGCAGCGTGGCCGCGGCCGTCAGCATTATAAAAAACGCCACCGCATTGGACACCGCCATGCCCGCATAGGTGTCAATTCTGATTCTGCGCAATTGTCTGGGCGCCTGCGCAGGCGCGTGTTTGAGCGGATGTTCTTCCGACCGAACCCTTACTTCCTCCGCCTCCTGCGAAGCTTGCCAGAAAAAAAGATATGGGCTGATGGTGGTACCTAATACCGCTATAACCACGGTCAAGTACTCGCCGTGAAACATTTTTATCGGCGGCACGATTGTGGCTTTCAGAGCCTCCGGCCAGTCGATGGGCACCAGAAATGCCGTCACCACGTAGGCCATCAGTGACAAAACGAGAAATTTTAAATATTTCACGTAACGCGTATAGGGCACAAAAACTTGCAGCACTATGGAAATTAATCCCATCACCAGCAAGTGAATCCACGCCGGGCCCCCGAATAACAAATGAGCCGATTCGCCCATGGCACCCAGATCGGCACCCAGATTGAAAATGCTGGATACAAGCAGCATGGTTACGATCGCGTAAACCACCGGCCGTGGGTACACTTTGCGGATGTTGGCCGCTATTCCCGCTCCGGTTACGCGGCCAATGCGCGCGCTGATTTCTTGTATCGCGCACATGAAGGGATAAGAAAAAAGCGCCAACCACAGCGTTCCAAAGCCAAACTGCGCGCCCGCCTGCGAATAGGTAGCGATACCGCTGGGATCGTCATCCGACGCACCGGTAACAAGCCCCGGCCCCACGATCGCCACATTCTCTGCAAAAGAGTCTGGGTCCGGAGAAGAGATACTTGTGCGGCGCGCCTTGAATTCGATCTTATCTTCAGGAGTTTTGATAACCGTGGATTTTGCGGGTGTGGCCACGCCGGATTCTCCTGCTATGGAATGATTTGAACCCGGCGGGGGCAAGCAATACGATCCGCGCCTGTACCTAATACCTATTACGGTTGCTCTAAATTCTTCCGAGCAGCAGCAATATCACTAGGATGACAACCACAAGCCCCAAACCGCCGCTGGGATAGTAGCCCCATCCGCGGCTGTACGGCCATGCGGGAAATGATCCCAGTGCGAGAACCAAAAGCACAACCACAAGAATAGTCAGCATGCGCTCCCTCCGTGGCGCATTGGACCGTTTTCGTCGAGCTAGAACAATCGGTGTAAGTGTGTATTTAGGTGCGGGTTAATTGCTCACTGGGTTTGACGGGCGCGCTCTCGTGCGTAAAGAAGGGCATGCGAATACAGCGTAAACAGTATTTCTTTTCAATGGGATGCGGACAATTATCTATCGAGTGACTTTCGGCGCATCGATGTTTAGCATCTGGCAGGGCGCTTCCCATAGATTTTTCTCGGTCTGATTTCTTTACGAACAGGAGATAACCACATTGCGCATTTTGGTAGCGGACGATCACGACATTATCAGGCGTGGTCTCAAAGAACTGCTGACCTCACGCCCGGGGTGGGAAGTTTGTGCCGAGGCGAAAACAGGACGTGAGGCGGTGACGTTGGCCGAGCAGTTGAGACCTGATGTAGTGGTGATGGATATCAGCATGCCCGATTTAAATGGACTGGAAGCTGCTCGAAAGATTCGCAAGAGTCTTCCAAAAACGGAAATCCTGATCCTTACGCTTCATTTTTCCGACCAGCTGGTTCGCGAAATCGTCGAGGCTGGCGTGCGCGCCTACATCATGAAATCCGACGCTGACCGTGATTTGGTCGCTGCTGTCGAGGCGCTCGCCAATCATCGGCCTTTTTTTACTGCACGTGCGGCCGACATGCTGCTCGACGGATTTGTTCGTCCGCATACCGCCCCCCCTGATCCCGACGCCGTAATTCGCAACCGCCTCACTTCTCGCGAGCGCGAGATAGTTCAATTGTTGGCGGAAGGGAAGAGCAGCAAAGAAGTGGCCGTGTCGTTGGGAATCAGTGTAAAAACCGCGGAAACGCATCGCGCAAATATCATGAGAAAGCTTGAATTGCATTCGGTGAGCGAATTAGTTCGTTACGCGGTTAGAAACCAGATTATCGAGGCGTAAGAATAACAGGCGATCGGTGGCTGCTGAGACGCATAATCAATCGGATTTGAAGCGTCAGTCCGGAACAATTTGCAGCCTGCAGTAGTAGCTGTGCGGAGAGTTATGCCACGCGTTTTAGTTGTGGATGACCATGCGGTGATACGCCGTGGCGTCCAAGGGATACTGAGTACCTATCCTGAGTGGGACCTGTGCGGTGAAACCGACAACGGTCAAGATGCCATCCGGCTCGCCGGTGAGCTAGCGCCCGAGGTGGTCATCATGGACGTATCCATGCCCGGCATGAATGGCCTCGAAGCAACGCGCATAATACACGAGGTGCTTCCTGATACTAAAGTATTGTTGCTCACGCTGCATTCTTCCTCGGAATTTGTGCGCAGCGCGTTCCGGGCGGGAGCCAGAGGTTACGTTTTGAAATCGGATGCGGAAAACGAGCTCGTGCGCGCCTTAAATGTTGTGATCGGAGAAGGCACTTACGTAAGTCCAGCGATTGATGCTCGCACTGCGAAAGAATCCACCTTCGGCAGCAATTAATCTATATAGGTGAATGCGGCTTCACGCGTGGACTTTTCCTTGGTCCGCATACAAAATAGAGCCGCAAATTGTATTGCTAAATTCCAGGAGGATTCAGATGCCCCCCACTACCCAGAAAGCGGGCCCCGCCGATACGGGCACACGCGAAGATCTTATCAAGAGTTTGAACACAGATTTGGCGCGCGAATTCCAGGCGATTATCGCCTACGTCGTTTACTCGCAAGTCTTGAAAGGCGCGGAATACATGAACATCGCGGGCGAACTGGAAAAACACGCTGGCGAAGAATTGCAGCACGCGCTCACTATTGCCAAGCAAATCGATTATCTTGGCGGCACTCCCACCGTGCAGCCGGAGCCCGTGAAGTCCACGGAAAACAACAAAGAGATGTTGCGCGCAGATCTAAACAATGAAAACGACACAATAAGGAACTATCGGCTGCGGATTCGACAGTGCGAACAGCTTGGCGAGTTCGCCACCGCCGAGTTGATCCGCGAAATCCTTATTGAGGAACAGGATCATCAAATCGCGCTGGCCACGGCATTGGGAATCGACCCCCCGAAACTATAAGCGCATCCGAATTTCAATCGGCCACACTTAGAACTTTCTACGTACTTCTTTTTTAGTCAATCGTTGTTTTTTTAGCGTGCGATTCGCCGATAACCCGCACTTAATAGGTGGTGGGCGGAGGCACTCCAGGATCAGTTGGACCTGGTCCAGGAAATCCAGGGTCTGGGTCGGGCGACGGCCATTCTGGCTCGGAAGGTTTTTTAGGAGGCAGTTCCGGTTGCGGAGGTTGCGGCACCGGTTCTTCCGGACCAGGCCAGTTCGGTTCTGCTGCGTGCAGACGCGGCATCAATTCCTCCTTTGAATACTCAAAGGACAGCATGGCTCAGCCTGCGACACCGAACAATCAGTACAACGCGGTACGTTGCGCACTATAATCAATATTCACGAGACATCTTAAGAAATGAAATCCCGCGTTCTAAGGTCTTTGCTGGATTCGACGAGCCACGCAATAGCGAGTATTCTTCGCATGATTACAGCACCGTTGGCCGGTGTCCCTCGCGGGAGTGACTGCACACGGTAGCCCTGCAGGGCCTTTGCAGTTTGACCTGTCTGGAAGCTATCCCCGGCCGCGGTCTTAAGTTTGGCGGCGGTTTGTCGGTCATTTTTTCTTACCTTTAGTCATCCGCAATTCTACGTGTAATCCCCTATTGAGACTGACGCTGGAGCGAGGCACAGTACCGCGCACAGTCGGACTTCCCGGTAAAACGTCGATCACCTCCGACTGAATGCGTAAGAATTGGGAAATTCAAGGAGAGCTATGAAATCGCTTAGATCAATGTTGACCCTCGTTCCTGTGTTGTTGGTTGGGGGTTTGCTGGGCTGCTCGAACTCCCCGACTAAATCGCCGGATGTCACGGATAGTGTCCGCAGATCGCTGGATCAGGCCGGTTACAAAGATGTAAGTGTCACCCAGGATCGTGATAAAGGTGTGGTGACGCTAGCGGGCACGGTCGCTTCCGAGAGCGATAAGGCGCAAGCCGAATCGCTAGCAAAGGCCGCAGCTGGCGGCCAGGTGGTAGCCAACATCATCGCGGTTCGCCCTCCGGGAGATGAGAGCGCTGCCAAAGCGGTGGACGCCGACCTCGACAAAGCCATCGAAAAAAATCTCGATGCCGCTCTCGTAAAACGCAAAATGGATAAGGGCGTGCATTACGATGTCAAAAACGGCGTGGTTACTCTGAAGGGCGATGCCGGCACGCCAGCCCGTCGCTCTACCATCGAACAAATTGCCAAAAGTGTTCCCAACGTCAAGCAGGTAGTTAACGAAATGGAAGTCCGAGGACAGAAGGCCACTTCTTCACATCCTTAATTTGATCGCCGGGAGCGTAGCCGCATGGCTCCGCTCCCCGTTGCATTTTCCTGCCGCAAGCTCGATGTAAAGTCTTGGCATGTTCTATTTTCTTCCCACTGTGATATACCAAAGATATTAGTTTGGATTGTCCAAGCTACTGGTTTAACTCCCGTGTCAGAGAACAATGATCGAGGATAATGTCGATGTAGCTGCGAGCGGAAAGACGCCTAGTCCTGAGCCGGTTCGTGCTGTTTCTCTAATACCTGTATTCTTTGGTTTTTTTATCATCGCCATTATTGCTGTGGCGGCTTATCTCACCCAACGGGGCGTCAGTAACAGCACCAATTGGGTCTTGCACACCTATGACGTCCGCAGTGAGTTGCAGAATCTGCAGACCCAGCTAGCAGAAATTCGTGCCAGTGCACTGGCGTACAGCGGGTCCGGAGACGAATTCCAGCTGCAGTTTTTCCGCCAACATTCCCAGTACATTTCAAATGCTTTTGAAGATCTTCGCAAATTGACCGCCGACAACCCCCAACAGCAGCAGCGGTTGAGTGAACTCGAATCTATATCCAAAGACTACATCGCGCAACTGCAAGGCACCGCGGTGTCTGCGGTACCACCAGCTTCCATTTCGCCCGCCAAGGCAGCTGCAATTCGCGGCCTCGACTCGCAAGAAGCACAAGTGCAAGGCGTATTGCGCAGCATGAACCAAGAGGAAATTAAACTTCTGAATCAGCGTTTGAGTCACTGGAATCGCCTGTTTTGGCGAACCTCGATTGTCCTTGCCTTGGCGCTTTTCGCGGCACTGGGCTTCCTTGCTTACAATTTTCGTTTGCTAAGCAGAGAAATCGTTCGGACCCGGAACCTGGAACGCTTCCAGCGCGAAAACGTGCGCTTCTCGCGTGCCCTCAGCGCGCGCATTCTTGATCTTCAGGATACTGAGCGACGCAGAATTGCTCGAGAATTACACGACAGCGTCGGGCAATATCTAGTGGGTCTAAAAATTAACCTGGAGCAGTTACTAAGCGCTCGAGCGAATTTACCTGCCGCGCACGAAAAGTTGTTGGCCGACACACTAGACCTGGCTGATCGTTCCATGGTGGAAGTAAGGACCATCTCACATTTGCTTCATCCCCCGCTCCTGGATGAGGTTGGTCTTGAATCGGCCACACGTTGGTACGCCGATGGGTTTGCAAAACGTTCCGCCTTAAAGGTAAGCCTGCATCTCGACCCCATCATCAATCGCTTGCCAAAAGAAGTAGAACTGGCATTATTTCGCGTGCTTCAGGAATCCTTGACCAATGTTCATAGACACGCGGGCGCTAAATCTATAGAAGTCGTTCTTACCTGCTCCGCGGGACATGTCGCGCTCTCCGTTACTGATGATGGGGCCGGGATATCCTCGGAGGTTCTGACACGCTTTCTCTCTGGCAGGGTTTCTGGCGTAGGTCTTGCCGGGATGAGGGAGCGTTTGGCGGAGTTGGATGGGACACTGGAGGTTGAGCGGCGTCCCCGCGGCACCGCCGTTCGCGCCACAATCCCAGTTGCAGAGTGTACGAGCGAGCCTAAGCCATTGGAAACCACTGCGGTCTGAAATATTGCTACGAACCCTCGGTAGTAACCTACGCACCGTAGGCCGCTAAAGGCCGGTTACGAACAAGCATTTCAAGTCTTCGTCGCGAGCGCGTCCGGGCTCTGAAAACTCGCGATTTCACCGTCTCTACCGTGATGCCCATGGCTCGCGCCAGTTCCCGGTTCGTCCATCCCTCTGCTTTCTGCAGTACGAAGGTATGGCGAAGCGAAGGATTCAGACACTGCAGCGCTTTAGTGGCCAGCTCGCGGTTGATGTATTCGCGTTCGTGATTTTGGCGCTGGTCTTCAATTTCCGGATAATTTGCGAACGTCCCACTATCCTGGCCAGCATCCGACTGATTCACAAACCGTTCTGGCTTGTGCCGGCGCAATTTCATGAGTGCTTCGTTGATGGTGATGCGAAAGAGCCAGGTTGAAAATTGTGACTGGCCCTCGAAGCGCCCGATGTTGTAATAGGCCTTCACCAAAACGTTTTGCACGTTGTCCTCGGCGTCTTCGCGGTTCTTCAGCATGCGCAACGACACGCCATAAATTTTCCCGGAGTGCTTTTGCACCAATTCTGTGAAGGCTTCGTGATTCCCCCGCCGAGCCATCGCGATCAGCTTGTCTTCCGCAGATAACACTTCATTTTTCATGTCTGTAAGCTCCTCGGACAACCCATAGATTTGCGATTCACTCTCGGTCAGGGGGGCCTCGGGAATTCGAGAGTAGGAACTTCTCCGCTTGTTCTTGCCGGAGCTTAATTTCAAGGTAGGGGGTGGGCCGTAAATGAACAATACAGAGGAACGTGTACCTGGCCACTGAGGATTTTGTAGACTAACAAACAAAATCGTTCTGCCGCGCAGGTATGGTTTTCTAGGGAACGACTCAAATTAAAGCGAAAGGGCGGAAACTCTCCGCCCTCGCGCCGCTCCTAGATTGATTGCTGGTTACTTCTTCGGATGAGGCGATGCCTGTTGCAAGCGCTCGACTAGCTCGCGGCCCTCTGGAGGAGTATCTCTCTTTCCCTCTTCAACGATCTCTGCAGCGGTTACGCCCTTGCCGTACAGTTTCTCATTCGCTCCGCCGTCCGGCCGCAATGTCGAGCCTTCCAGCGACACACCAGCGAATGCTCCGCGGGAACGTGAGTAGCTTAGCATCTCCGCTCGCAAGGTCGCATCGGATTCGGCCGAAGCGGTGCGGCCTTTGGGTCCCGCCGCTACGCTAGCGTCGGCGCCGAGCTTTACCTTGCTGTGCAGCATGCTGTCCAATCCGCGATCGTTCATTACCAGAATTACGAAGTCGGTCGCTTGTCCACCGATCTGGAACCCTACGCTGCCACCTTCCAGAGCCATCATCGCCGGCGCGCCCCAAGGTCCGCTGAAGTCCTTGCCTCTACGGCACACCATAACGCCGCGGCCATAGCTGCCACCTACCACGAACGCAGCCTTTACCACCGAGGGCAACACCACTACGCAGCGCGCCTTATCCAAAATGTCCTGCGGAATATCATCGGGAACATCCAGGATCTCTTTCATTACTTTACCGGCGTTTACCAGGCGTTCTCGTTCGTCCTTGTCACTAGCCGGTCTTGCAACCGCTAGCGTTGAAAAGACCAATACGCCTGCCATTGCAACTGTCCACTTTTTCATCTTTTGTTTCCTCCATTAAATTTGAGTTTTCACTTGCCGCGCCCAAGCGCTAGTACCGCAACACCACTAATCACAGCAATGATGCCAATTACTGGGGGAACCGGAATCGTTTCGTGTTCTTCTTTGGTCGCTTGTATCGGCCCGATATCAAGGACCTTCTTGTGCGTCGTGTAAGTGAAACCCTGATACACCAACGCGATGATGCCGATCACAATCAGGGCCACACCCAAAAGCGTTCGTCCGTTCATCTACCGTCCCTTCCGTCAGTTCTGCCGGCGGGTCCTTCGTAATACGTGTACCTCAAAATGTCAACACGAGGTCTACGGCGAGTCCTGCTACTTGTACGTGAACAGCGACTAAGGCTCCATACCTATAAACCTTTAGCCCGAGCAATTGCATCGTGTAGCAATTTACCTCAATTTTTGGCTCGCTAATCAATCAAAAAAGTACCAAACCTTGGTCGGCACAAAGGCTACAAGAGCCACGCCGTGCATATCAACCGAATCCTGTATTTGCTCATTACTGGCGGTATGGTCTGCTTCACCAGGCGCCTTGCTGTTTTGATTGAATCGTCAAAGAACCGATAGGGAGGCTTCAATGAACTGGGATCAGATCGAAGGCAAATGGAAGCAGTATGCAGGCAAAGTCAAGGCCAAGTGGGGCAAACTTACAGACAACGATATGCAAACGCTCAGCGGCAAGAAAGATCAGCTTGTAGGCTTAGTCCAGGAACGTTATGGCATTGCTAAAGATGAAGCTGAACGGCAAGTGAATGATTGGGGTAATTCTTTCTCGGATGATAACGCCGCGCAGCACGATGAAAATGTTCGGCGCGACAAGAGCCGCGGCGCCGGATCAGTTTAATTCCATCGGCGTAGTTCCTTTGTTGCGGTTGTTTTTTTGTAGTAGTCGATCAAGCTGGCTCGATCATCCGGGCCAGCTTTTTTTTTCGCAACATCTGCAAAGTGCTTGCTAAACTTCATTGAGTTCCGCAAGCTCACTATGAATATTTTGAATGTGCTCGGCTCCGTCCTGGGAACCGGATACTCGTCCGGGCTGAATCTCTATGCCACCATCCTTACCCTCGGACTTCTCCAGCGGTATGGTTTTATTCATCTCGCAAAATCTTTGGAGATTCTTTCGCATCCACTGATTTTGGGAATTGCGGCGGTCCTGTATTTTGTTGAATTCTTCGCCGACAAAGTGCCGTACATCGATACCGTTTGGGACGCCATTCACACATTTATTCGTCCGCCCGCTGCCGCGCTGCTCGCTTATGCGTCGGTCGGCGACATTTCGCCGGAATGGCGCTGGGCCGCAGCATTGCTTGCTGGCGGTGTCGCGCTCACCTCTCATAGCGCGAAAGCCTCTACGCGCGCAGCCGTAAACACCAGTCCCGAACCGGTTAGTAACTGGATTCTAAGTTTTGGCGAGGATTTGCTCGCTGTGTGGCTCACCTGGATGGCCCGCGCTCATCCGCTGACCACCACCATTGTGGTCGGTGCTCTATTGATTCTCTCTGCTTTTCTGATCTTCCATTTGTTTAGGTTTGCGCGTCGCGCGTTTCGTCGCTTGTCCACAGCTTGATCTGCATCTTATTGTGCGTCTTACTTTAAATATACTGCCAGCCAGTCGAGAAAAGTTTTGTACCACAATTGTGAATTTTGCGGCTTTAGTATCCAGTGGCCTTCGTCCGGGAAAATTACTAACTTGGACGGTACCCCTTCCCGCTGCAGCGTGTTGAAAAATTCCAATGACTGCGTGTACGGCACACGAAAGTCATTTTCCCCGGCAATCACCAACGTCGGCGTTTTATATTTTCCCAATTCTGCCACGTACGTGGACGGCGACCACTTCTTGTAGCTTTCCGGATTGCTCCACGGCGTTCCCTGCATATCGTGCTCGATAAACCACAACTCTTCGGTAGCGTACATCGAGGTTTGATCGTAAACGCCCGCGTGGCTTACGAGTGTCTTGAAGCGCCCGTTGTGCGTCGCGATCCAGTCGGCCATAAATCCGCCGTACGAACCGCCCGCGGCGGCCATCCGCGACCCGTCGATAAATTTATTATTGGCCAGCGCGTAGTCCACGCCCTTCATCACATCGATATATGCTTTGCCGCCCCAGTCATTCGTGATTTCATCGGTGAATTTCTGTCCATAGCCGGTTGATCCGTGGCGGTTGATCATCAGTGTCACGTAACCCGCGGCGGAACATACCTGCTCATTCCATCGGTAACCCCAGGCGTTCGACCACATCGTTTGTGGCCCGCCATGTAGCAGCACCAGCAGCGGATACTTTTTCGTGGCACTAAATGTAGGCGGTCGAACCAGCATGGCTTGCACGCGCGAGCCTCCGGCTCCTTCAAACCAGAACGTTTCCGGCGCATTCATATCGAGCTTGGCCAGCAAAGTGTCATTGTGATGCGTCACTTGCTTGGCGTTCTCTCCCTCGCCCGCCGTTACGAAAAGCTCCGCTGGCATCGTCAAGCTGGTGCGTTCGTACGCCATCTTTCCATCCCCGCTGATCGAGACGGTGGTGTTGAATCCTTCAGCTACAACTCTCTTCGGCTCTGCTCCGCCGCGTGCGTCGACAGCGTAAATCGGCGAAAGCGTCTCGTTTTCGGCAGTGAAGTAAATCGTCTTGCTATCCGGTGACCACACCAGACCTTCCGCGCTGCGATCAAATTTCTCGGTCAAATCTTCACTTTTTTCGGTGTGCCGGTCGTAGCGCATCACTCGCCATCGGTCGGCCTCGTATCCCGGCGTCAATTGCGCGTGGTATGCGATGTAATTTCCATCTGGGGAATACACTGGGTTTCCGTCAAATCCTGGATTTGTGGTGATCTTTTTCGCTTCGCCGCCGCTGACCGGCACTACAAAAAGTTCTCCATTCGTACTTAACGCCTCTACCTTGTCTGGCACGGCCGTATAGCAAATCTCTTTTCCGTCCGGCGAAAAATTTAGATCGTCCGCCCCGCCGCGTTCATCGGGAGGCACATCGTAATTTGCACCGGCCGTCAAATCTCGCGGCGTTCCGCTCCCATCCGCCGGCGCGACAAGCAAATGGCTGCGCTTTCCCTCCGACCAGTGCGTCCAATGGCGATATAAGAGCTTTTCGTACACTCGCGCTTTCACTTTGCTTTTTTCTTTATCCGCGTCGCGCGCGCTGTTGCACGCGTCGTTCTTGCAATCCACATAAACGGGTGACGTAAAAGCGATTGTCGATCCGTCTGGCGACCATTTCACTAAGTCAGCGCCGCCAGCCACATGCGTAATTGCATGGCTTTCGCCGCCTTCCATCGACAGCACGTAAACTTGAGAATTTCCCTCGCGCGAAGAAATAAATGCCAGCGCCTTGTTATCCGGCGACCACACCGGAGCGGAATCGTGGCCGCTCTGCGTCAGTTGTATTGCCGCGCCGCCACTTGCCGGCACGATCCAGATATTGCTGGCGTTGCGGTTGGCATCCATGTCCGGAGTCGCCACGGCATAGGCTATCCATTTTCCATCGGGGGAAATTATTGGGCTCGCCACGCGATGCATGCTTCTCAGATCGTCAAAGGTGATCGGGCGTTTACCGGCGGTATCTTGCGCGAATGTGGCAAGACACGCGCCGCTTAATACCACCGCCACAAATCCGCACTTCAGCGCCGCAAGTTTCATGTGTTTCTCCTATGAATCACTTTGGAAATATGTTTTGCAGGGCCCTGGATAATGTCACGATTTATGCCCGGTGCCAAGGAAGCGAGGCCTTGCTTGGACCTTTGTTTAGATACGGCGCAAGCCGCGTCAGGAAGTCTAGCTTTGGCCAAGTGTCGTCCGGTTTTATTAGTTTTGGCGTGGATTATTTTTTCAACGGCACGCCCACCGCCCAAATGTAACCGTCGGGATCTTCCAGAATTACGTCGCGCCACCCATGTGGGAAATCCGCCACTGGTTGCAGAATAATCGCTCCTGCCGCCTCCGCCCGTTCTTGTAGCATATCCGGATCGATGCCCATCACTCGAAGTTCAGCGCCGGTGCCGCGTTTTCCTCCGCCGTGTAGCCGCCTATACAGCGGATGATGGTCATAGGTATGGTCGGCGTGCAACATGAACTCCACTCCATTGAGCACCATCGCCGCGAAATCAGCATCGCCATAACGGACCGTAGCTCCCAGCACCTGTTCATAAAAAGAAAGCGATCTCGACAAGTCTCGCACCAGCAGGTTCACCGAGAATTTCGGTAGAGCTCGACCATATTCGTCCGCTGTCATCCAGGCGTCGCCAGTACGCGTCATGCTCATGGGTACATCCTCCGCTGTTCGCGAGCACGCGAACAATAATCCTCACACGCTGACGCCCGTAGCAGTTCCGTGCGAGCGCGCGTGATTTAAGGAAACAGGCTCGCCAATTTGGACTATGCGTCGAGCTGCGGAGTCGCGTCGCTGTTGCGCACTAGCAGCCAGTTCAATGCTGCAATTGCGATGACGCCGAGAACGATGGACAAATTGCTGACTGGCGTCTGCATAAACAACACCACACAAAACGCCAGTGTCAGCGTCGCGATAAAAGGACCACCGCGCAGACGAAACGCATCCGCCGTAGGGCGCTTTTTTCGCAATACCAGTAGCGCCACGGCAAATGAACAATAGGTCAGCAACCTGGCCACCGCGGAAAGAGTGATGTTCCATCGAAAGTTACCCATCACCGTAAAAGCCGACAGTAAAACGGTGTACACGATAATGGACAGGTGCGGAGTGCGGAATCTCGGATGCACGGCGGCGAAAAATCGTGGAAAATCTCCGCGCTCTGCCAGCGCGAACGTCAATCGTGGGGTGTGCAACATATTAGCGCCCAAATATCCGTAGATGGACACCAACGCCCCGGCGGCGATCGCTGCCGCAGCCCCGTTACCAAAAATGTGGCGCGCCGCTTCCGCAAGCGGGCGTTCGGTTCCAGCAGGATTGGTCAGCGTGCCGTTTATCACCACCTGCACCAAGGTGTAAATCGCCGTGACCAGCACCAGCGCATAAAGTAGCGCCGCTGCAGAATCTTTGCGCGGGTCGCGCGTTTCCCCGGTGGCGAAAAAAACCGCTTCAAATCCGCCGTACGCAAAGACCAGCACCAAAATAGCGCCAAGCCAATCTTGCAAGGTGACCGTGTGGGTCATCGGCACCGGAACAACCCGGCCGTGTGCCATCAACCACCCAAGTCCCGCGCCAATAAAAATCAGCAGAAGAAATATTTTTACGCTGGTTAGAAAATCGCTAACCCGTATCGCCGATCGCACTCCGCGATAATTGATAACCGCCAGCACTCCGATTAACGCGGCCAGAATTGTCACGCGGTATACGGGCTGGACTGCATGTGGCATGAACTCCGCAAGATAAGTGGCAAAAAGATTGGCCGTGCCTGAGGCCGCCGCGAGGCGCGATAACCACGTCATCCACGCAATTTGAATTCCCCAAAATCTTCCCAGCGCCGTGCGGGCGTAGAGATAAGGGCCGCCTGTTTCGCTGAATTGCGATGCAACTTCGCTCAGGCACGCGGAAACCAGGGCGATGCCCGCGGCCGCCACCAAATACGCCAGGGGAGCGTACTCTCCCAAGCGGCTTGCAACCACGCTGGGCAAACCGAAAACACCGCCGCCGATCACCGTATTTACAATTAAAGCTGCCAGGCTCCAGCGACTGATGGCCCGAACCAAACCGCTGTGAGACTCAGCCGCCAATGGCGCTCCATCCCGAAATTTTTACAGCTAGCCGAGGCGATAAATCTTTAGCTCGCCAAAAGCGCCGTCAGCGTAGCACAACTACCGATGTCGTTCGCTCCATCATCACCGGCTTATCTCCCGTGTTCCCTCTGTTACAATTCCGTACCAATCCACCATGGCGAGCGGCTCCAGCATCTTTCCGCGAAATTTTAGAAAAGATTACCCCATAGCTGTCCGCGGGGAAGGCTGCTGGATCACTTCAGCAGATGGACGGCGTTTTCTTGATGCGGCTGGCCAGGCTGCAGTGGTGAACATTGGGCATGGAGTTGCTGAGATTGGCCGAGCGATGGCGGAACAGTCATCGCAGATCGCATTCGCGCATACTTCACAATTTCACTCCGTTCCGGCGGAGAAACTTGCGGCCTGCCTTTTGCAACTTGCACCTGCAAATTTTCAGAATGGTGGCCGCGTGTACTTTACGTCCGGCGGTTCGGAAGCCACTGAAACGGCTATCAAGTTTGCGCGGCAATATCATCTGGAGTCCGGTTGTCCGCAGCGTTACGGGGTGATTTCACGACGCCAGAGCTACCACGGCAGCACACTCGGCGCGATGTCTGTAAGTGGTAATGTGGCGCGCCGCGCTCCTTATCAACCGCTGCTCCCCGAATGGGGGCACATCTCTGAATGCTTCGCATATCACCATGCCGGCAGTTTGAAGGATGAAGACTACGGCCTCGCTTGCGCTAACGAACTGGATAAATTTCTCCGCGGTCCGCTCGGCAGTTCTTCGGCGGCGTTTATTTTTGAGCCGGTGGTCGGCGCGACTCTTGGTGCGGCGGTGCCAAGCGTTGGCTACATCGAGCGCATCGGAGAAATTTGCCGCAAAAATAAAATTCTTCTAATCGCCGATGAAATAATGTCTGGGATGGGCCGCACCGCGAAGCCTTTTGCCATTCAACACTGGAATGTCGAACCTGACATGATCCTGGTGGGGAAGGGCATCGCCAGTGGCTACGCGCCACTCGGCGCTGTGCTGGTTTCCGGCCGGATCCTCGAAGCATTCGAGCGCGGCTCTGGAATCTTTCACCATGGCTTCACTTATCAGGCGCATCCTGTCTCGACCGCTGCGGGCCATGCGGTGCTGGATTACCTGGAAGCCCACAAGCTGTTCGATCGCGTAGTCTCGATCTCAAAAACTTTACGCGCCCATCTGGAGCCTTTGCGGTCACATCCAAATGTCGGCGATATCCGCGGAATGGGCTTATTAATCGGCATCGAATTCGTGAGAGACAAAAACTCGCGCGAACCATTTCCGCCGTCGCAAAATATCGCCGAGCGCATTCGTCAGGCTGCTTTGGAGGAAAACGTGCTCACCTATCCAACACAAGGGTGCGTCGATGGCCTGCGTGGCGATCACATTCTTCTGGCGCCTCCATTCATTTTGAACGCCGAAGAATCCGCGCTCATTGCACGAGCGATCAAATCTGCACTGACAAAAGTGTTTCCATCTTAAGTTTTTAGAATTCTAAACAATCATTATTCGATCACCCTTAATCCTTCTTCTCTTTCACCGGGTGTTGCATTACTGTTTCAACCTGCGTTGCCTCGCTTCCGGAGATAACTGTTGATCACACATCGTAATCCCAGAATTCTAATTTCGTTCTTGGCTTCGGTTTTGTTATTCAGTGCTGCTGCCCGAGGCGAGGATAAAGGTCAGGATAAGGTTCAGGAAAAAAAATCTGGCAAACCACGCGCACGTGATCTTGGCGTCCCTTTTGACGGTACGCCCGGCCCGCTTAACGCTATCACCGATGTTGCCGGCGTCACCGTCGGTCACACCACGCTTATTGCCGGCGAAGGAAAACTGCAGATCGGCAAAGGTCCGGTGCGCACCGGCGTCACTGCTGTTTTGCCGCGCGGGCAAGCGTCCATGGGTAATCCTGTCTTTGCCGGGTGGTTTACGGAAAACGGAAACGGAGAAATGACCGGCACGACCTGGGTGGAGGAATCCGGTTTTCTGGAAGGCCCGGTGATGATCACCAATACCCACAGCGTTGGAGTCGTGCGCGATTCCATAATTCAGTGGCGGGTTGCTCACGGCCAACCTGATCCCGCCGGGTATTGGTGGTCGCTGCCGGTGGTAGCGGAAACGTGGGACGGCTGGCTCAATGACATCAACGGTTTTCACGTGAAATCTGCCGACGCTTTTCAAGCTATTGATTCCGCATCGTCGGGACCAGTGACGGAAGGTAACGTCGGCGGCGGCACCGGAATGGTTTGCAATGAATTCAAGGGCGGGATCGGCACATCGTCGCGAAAGGTCGATGCAAAATTCGGCGGCTACACGGTCGGCGTGTTGGTGCAGTGTAATTATGGATCGCGCGCGAATTTGCGCATCGCGGGCGTGCCGGTGGGCAAAGAAATTCCCGAGGATCGCGCGTACGCTTCCAGTACATTTGATGAACTGGATCGTGGTTCCATCATCGTGGTGGTCGCCACCGACGCGCCACTGCTAGCCCATCAGTTGAAGCGCCTGGCTCGCCGCGTCACTCTGGGCCTCGGACGCGATGGAAGTATTTCCGGCAACGGTTCCGGTGACATTTTTATCGCTTTTTCCACCGCCAACCCCGGCGCCGCGTTTGCAGATCACGTCGTAGATTTGAAAATGTTGCCCAACGAAAAAATTGAGCCGCTCTTCGCTGCTACGGTGCAAGCTACCGAGGAAGCCATTATCAACGCAATGGTCGCGGCCGAAACTCTGACAGGCATCGAAAATCACAAAGTCATCGCATTGCCGCATGATCGCCTGCGTGCAGTATTGAAAAAATACAATCGCCTGAACGAGTGAATAATAGTTTTGGTTATTACGGAACGTCTTAAGGGTGCGCTGTCAAATGACCGGTACGGCCGTTTTGCGGAGCGGATTAAAGAAAGGCAACGGTACGATTTTTGCCGATACTGTGTGCCGCACGGCTTCGACGGTAATCTCCATGTTCAGCGTTGTACCGACAATGGAGTTCTCGCGACTTACGCAAGCCAGCGCAATCATTTTCTTAAGAGTCGGCGACCACGTTGTGGACGTCGCCTTGCCAACCACTCGCCCACCGCGATACACCGGCACCGCGGCGCGAGAGGCCATGCTTGGCACCTGTGGCGCCATGCCAACTTTGTCGTAGAGCGATTCCACTTCGTTCCAATTAATTTCAAGGCCCACCAGCGCTCGATCCGCGCCCTTCTTCGCCTCGCGCTCCAGCGCTTCGCGACCGACGAAATTCTCTTTCTTCAGGTCCACCAGCTTGCCTAGTCCAATTTCCGCGGGAGAGAATTTCTGGGCATCGATCAACGCTTTTTTGCTGGAAGTGTAGTCGACCTCAATCAGAATCAGGCCAGCTTCGATGCGCGCGATGTCCAGCGCAATCATTCCGGCAGGATGAATATCAAAGGCCTTGCCCTTGGAATTCAACTCGTCCCAAACTTTCACTGCGTTTTTCCACGGCATCCAAATTTCGAATCCCAGGTCGCCGGTATATCCGGTGCGCGAAATGTCCACGGGCACGCCAGCAATTTTTCCATGCCGGACACGAAAATATTTCAGCTGGGTGATATCTGCTTCGGCCACGGCATTCAGCAATCTTGCCGATGTAGGTCCCTGCAACGCTAGCGCGGCCACCAGTTCGGTAATATCCTCAATTCTTACATTCAGGCCCAGCGCATTTTGCTGAAACCATCGCAAGCTGGGATCCGCCGCCGTCCAGCGGTATTCATTTTCGGCCAGCCGCGTGATTGTGCCGTCATCGATGACCTTGCCTTCAGGATCGCACCAGCAGCAATAAATCACCTGATCGATCGCGACCTTGTTGATATCCCGCGAAATCACGCGATTCACGAATTTCGTCGCGTCTGTTCCGGTTACTTTGTATTTGAACAGTGGAGAAATATCGATTAACGCTGCGGAATTGCGGATGGCATTGTACTCGTGCTCATGATGCATTTCATACACGCTGACCGTGTAGTAGCCGGACCATTCGCGGTAATTCAGGCTCTCGCACAGCGCAAGCGTTCTGTCGTGAAACGCAGTACCAACCGGCACAAGCCCTCCATCAATCGCGGCGTAATCTACGCATTGCAAAAAACATGGCGTGTTACGAAACTATCGAATTATAGGTGTTGGTTCAGCACAGCCGCAAGGCGCTTGCCAGCGCACTGTTCATTTCGCCAGTCACTTCGATCTGCTGACGGGGGTCAATCTGCTAAGCTGGCGCGAAAATCTTCCTTCCAACTTTCAGGAAAAGACGTCACCTGTAAGGCGCGGTGCACCACTTCAATATCAACAGCTTTGTAGTCTTTCGCGAGGTACAAACGAATAATCTCTGAAATCGAGACGTGGTTCGGGTCTCGTGAAACTTCTTTGATCTCATCGCCTGCGCCGACCTCGCCCTCGCGGGTTACCGCAAGATAAAAGCCCGATCGTTTGCCTGCCAGAAAGCGCTTCACCATGGCGTCTGACTGAAATCTGATACCCAACTTGTAGCAAGGCAGACGTGGCTGTGTCACCACGACTTCTGCTGACCCAATAGAAAATCGATCACCGATATGGATCGCATCTTCCAAAAGACCTTCGGTTGTAAAATTTTCTCCAAAATTTCCCGCCGTCAAATCGTATCCGGGCAACTCCTTCTTCCAATACGCATAGTGCTCCAGTGGATAGCAATATACGGCCTTGTACTCGCCGCCATGCACGCTCAGGTCGGCCTGCCGATCACCGTCAAGATCTAATTTGTGAAGAAACACGCGGTCCTTAACGGGCTCTTTGAATATGCTCGTTGTCACCGCGTGTCCGTGCCAGAGAACTTCGCGCGGCAACCCAATATTTACGGAGATTATTTTGCTCACGAGACGCTCGCTTTTGCACCGGACCTATGGTGCTTTTGCAGTATACGCGATGAGTTAGAGCGTGAACTTCAATGACCTATTTATCGCGCGACTTGTGCCGCATTGCCGCTGCCAGTAGAATGCCTTTTGCTTTCTTCAACCTTCTAGTACTCACGTGCGCGCTTTGCGATCGCCTCATTTGTCGATTCCTCGCGCTGTATGTTGACGGAGCCTTAGCAAAATGACGCAGCATTACGACGTGATCGTCATTGGTGGCGGTCACAACGGCCTGGTCAACGCCGCCTATCTGGCCAAGGCTGGCAAGAAGGTTTTGGTCCTCGAACGCCGTCACGTACTGGGTGGCGCCGCAGTCACCGAGGAAATCATTCCGGGTTTTCTTTTTTCGGAATGCTCCTACGTGGTCTCCTTGTTGCGCCCCGAAATCATTCGTGAGCTTGATCTTCCTCGCCATGGTCTTGAAATTCTCCCGCTGGATGGCACATTTTCTCCCATGCCTGATGGCAATCATCTCTGGCGCATGAACGATCACGCCAAATCCATCCGCGAAATTCGGCGCCACTCGCGCGTCGACGCCGAAGCGTACGACGAATTCTCGAAGATGATGTTGCCGATGTGCCGCTTCGTGAAGCCCATGCTTTCCATGGTGCCGCCCGACCCCACGACGCTTAATCCGCGCGATCTGAAGCAGCTGCACTTCCTGATGCAACGCTTCCGCGAATTATCTTCCGACGAACGCTACACGCTGATCCAGCTCATGACTATGAGTTCCGCGGATTTTCTGGACCAGTGGTTCGAAACGGATGTACTGAAAGCCACCATGTCCGCGTCCGGGATCATCGGCACTTTTCTAGGCATCCGCTCGCCGGGCACCGCTTACGTGCTGCTGCATCACTACATGGGTGAGATTGATGGAGCGTTTCGATCCTGGGGATTCAGCCGTGGAGGAACTGGCGCGATATCTAACGCCATTGCCGGGGCGGCACGCGAAGCCAGCGTTGAAATTCGCACCAAGGCTCCGGTGGGAAAAATTCTGGTGAAAGAAGGTCGCGCCGCAGGAGTCGTTCTGCAGTCCGGAGAGGAAATTACCGCCAACGTAATATCCTCCAGTGTCGATCCGCATCTCACTTTCGAAAAATTCCTCGAGCCTTCGGAGTTGCCCGCCGATTTCCTGGAAGGCGTACGACGCTACAAATTCCGCGGATCATCCGGCAAAGTAAACATTGCGCTGGATGCGCTGCCCGAATTCAAATCTCTGCCTGGCGATGGAGCGCATCTTCGCGGTGCGATTTCCATTTCTCCCAGCATGGAATACATGGAGCGCGCTTACGACGAAGCCAAATACGGCCACTATTCGCGCCGTCCATACATCGACATGGTGATTCCAAGCTTGACCGATCCGAGCGTTGCACCGCCCGGCAAACATGTTCTTTCCTGTTTCGTGCAATACGCTCCTTACAAACTCGCGGAAGGCACGTGGGACGATCAACGCGAAGCTTTTGGCGACAATGTGATCGACACGATCTCCGAATATGCGCCCAACATTAGGGACATTATCGTCGGACGTCAGATTCTGACTCCGCTCGATCTGGAACGCGAATTTGGCCTGACGCAGGGGAATATTTTTCAGGGTGAACTTTCGCTTGAGCAATTATTCTTTTTGCGCCCCGTAGCCGGCTGGGCCTACTACCGCACTCCGGTCGACAATCTTTATATGTGCGGTTCGGCAACCCACCCGGGCGGAGGCATCATGGGCGCCAACGGCCGTATCGCTAGCCAGGTCATTCTCAAGGAATGGAAAAAGTCCGCCGTGCCGCGTCAAAAAACAAATGGCGCGCAACCTTCGACGGAACCCCTACCAGCGACCGCCGGGCGTTCCACCAAAGAGCCCTACTGACATGCCCATCGGCCAGCGCGTAGCATTCATCGGCGGCGGTCACAATGCGCTCATCGCGGCGTTTTACCTGGCCAGGGGTGGATTCAAGCCGCTGATTCTGGAACGGCGCGAAATTGTCGGCGGCGGGGCCGTCACGGAAGAGTTTCATCCCGGTTACCGCGCCTCCACGTTGGCTCACAC
>DASYJM010000061.1:0-11165 GCA_035996445.1 Candidatus Acidiferrum sp.
CGCGCAACCCGCCCGCCTCAGTGCGCTGGCGGACTCGCGGTTGAGCAAATCCGCGCGTGCCTGAATTTTGAACGGTATGACAGATCCGCATGCTTCTACGGTCTGGGCCAACTCCTCGAGCCAATGGCGATTCAATCCAAAAATGTCATCGGCAAACCACAAATGCTCGGCGCCATACTCTTCCTTTAACAGCCGCATCTCACTCGCAACGTTCAGGGCCGGTCGTAATTTGTAGCTATCCCCGAAGATCGGCTTCGCGCACCAGTTGCAGCGAAACGGACAACCTCGGCTAGCCACTAAATTTAAAGAAAACTTGCCATGCGCATCCTTCCAAGTTTTCCGATACGCAGACAGATCGATTAAGTCGCGTGCCGGCAGCGGCAGTTCCGACGCCCGTCGGGACCTGGTGCGCGAACTGCTTTCCAGTGACCCTGAAGGGCCGTTTTGGTTCAAGCATTTTACGCCTGGAATATTCGCCACAGATTCACCGGACAACAACGCCTTCACCGCCTCCAGCAACGAATATTCCGCTTCTCCCTGCAGCACGCATTCCGCGCCGTTTTGCAGAAACTCTCTCGCATGATCGGTTGCGTCTGAGCCGTGAACGATGACTCGCACCCCGTGCTCGCGCGCAATGTCAATCATTTGCCAGGCCAATTCACGCATTCTTGTGAGGCACATCTTGGTCAGAAAATTGAAATCGTCCTCATAGATGGCCACGATCTTCGGATTATGCAAACGCAGTGCCTGCCGCAGCCCTTCCTCGGGCTGTTCCAACATGCTGTCAAACAGCGCTACGGAGATCCCATTTGCGCGCAAATAACCCGCTGCATATAGAGTCCCCAGCGGCGGATAAGGCTCCATTTTCTGCACCTGTTTTCGGTCGTAGGGCAGATGATAGGAGTGAGTCAGGAGGACGTCAGTCACTCGGCCCTCCAGCACAGATAACTTGTGCACCACAATGGATCAGCATGCTTCCGCTCCTTCCGGTTTTAACGGCTGACCGGTAACGAGCGACCTACGTGTGACAATTTTTTCCAGCCTTCGGCCCACCCACAATTCCCAAGGGAAAGAATACTTGTTCGTCTTGAGTCTCCATCGTATCGGCGCGCCAAGCGCACGACGTATCCCGGTCCGGAGCCGCGGATGATTCTTGGTTACTTTTCGCAGTTGGTTGTTGAGTAGAAAGAACTGCAGCATTTGCCACAACTTCTTTAGTTCTTCACCTTGCAACCACGGCAGTGTGTTCCGGCCAAGTGGAAGTTCGGCCCACTCCTCCAGTGACCGCGGTTCTCGCAATCCCATCTCGCGTAGTTGCGGCCAGATAGGAATTCCGGGATACGGAGTGAATATATTGGGCGAAAAGCTAACATTCCAGAATTGTCGCGCGATATCGCTCATGGTGTTGAGGGTTTCCACTCGGTCCGCTTCGGTCTCGCCCGGATAACCAAAAATCAGGTTAAACGTGACGTGGATCCCGCCGATACCCGCTTTGCGTGCGGTCTCATACATTTCATCCACGCGCTGGTGACGCTTGTTCATCAACTTCAATACGCTGCTCGATGTCGACTCAGTACCAAAGCCCATGTGCGAGACACCGCTCGCACCGAGAAGCCGCACGTCGTCATCGCTCATCCTGCACAAGAAGTCCGTTGAAGCTTGAAAGGTCCATGAAAATTTGATCTTCGAATCCAAAAATCCTTGAGCGATGTCCCGGGCCCTGTGCCAATCCACCGGGAGATTGGAATCCAGCATGGCAACTTCTGTGATGCGATATTTCGCAACCAGTTCGGTCACTTCACCGATAACGCGTTTCGGTTCAAGCGCATTAAATCTCCGCTTGTAAAACACCATGTCCGTACAGTAATTGCAGGCATACGGGCAACCCACACTGGTCGCATAGGCGAGTTTCCGCTCGCCAGAAACGCGCTCATAAGCGTCAAAATCTGCCATTTCAAAAGCCGGAGTAGGTAAATCGTCCAGAAGAGCGACACGTCGCTCGGGAGCATGCTGCGGAAGCCCAAACTGCTTCGAGGAAACCCCATGAACCCCGTTGAAAGACTTCTTGGCGGCGAGATTTTCAGCGATTTCCAACAGCGTAAGCTCGCCCTGTCCACGCACAATCGCGTCAACGTAATTTTCCTGTAGCGTCTGGCCCGGAAGTAGGCTGGGGTGCCAGCCACCGAAGATCACCGGCAGCGCCGGCATTTCCTTTTTGGTCGCTTTAGCCATGCGCACCGCGCCACGAATCATCGGGCCGGTTAGCACCGAGATTCCCAGGCACAAAGCGTCGCTGACTTCGCGAAGAACAGTTTTCATCCACTGCGGATCGATGGCCGCATCCACCATGACCACTTCAAAACCGGCGTTCAGCAACGGCGCGGCAAGGCTCAACAAACAAAGTGGTGCCCCCAACGGTGGTCCATCGTACGGCGGGTAACACAGTACGACCTTGCGCCTCATCAGCAGGCTGCCTCTCCCGCCGCCGGCTCCAGGCGTTTTGCGTCGATAGCAGGCTTGGACCTTAATGATTTGCGCCTTAGTTTGTCATTGACCCACAGCTCAACGGGAAGCGTGTAGACGTCGTGGTCGAGCCTCCAGCGCGCCGGAAAAGAAAGCATCTTTTGCGCGATGCGTGTTGTGCGTTTGCGCGTGTCCGCCGCAATCGGTATGCGATCAAAAGCAATTCGCAGGTAGTCACGCATCACCTGCAGACGGTTGTGTTCGCGGCCATTCAACCAGGGAAGCACGGTGTAGCGCGGGAAGAAATCCGCCCAATCCTCAAGGGAAGTGGGGACTTGGATGCCCAGCTCCTGCGCTTTCTCCATGATCGGAGAGCCGGGATACGGCGTGAAAATATTGGTCCAGAATTCGGCGCCAGGAAATCTTCGACAGACGTCCATCATGAAATCGATAGTTTCCCGGCGTTCTTTCCTGCCCTCTCCGGGATAGGCAAAGATGATGTTGAATGAAGGACGGATGCCCGCGTCCAGACAGCGAGACGCACTCTCATAAATTGAATCGAAATCCTGAAAGGTCTTGTTCATCAGCTTCAGGATTTTTTCCGAACCCGAATCAACGCCCTGACAAATCTGATGGAGCCCGCTTCGGCGCAGAAGTTTTAGATCTTCGCGAGTTAAACGTGCCGTAAGATTCGTCGTTGCCTGGATACTCCACTTAAAATCTGCTCCCGCGCGCACAAGACCTTCAGCGATATGACGCGCTCGATCCAGATCCACCAAGAAATTGTCATCTACCACCCACAGCATCTCCAGGCCGTAGCGCGTCGTGAGGTCCACCGTCTCCTCGACAAACTGTTCGGCAGGAAGCGCATTCCACTTGCGCCCGTAGACTCCCGCATTTGTGCAGTACGAGCAGTTAAAAGGGCACGCCAGGCTGGACGTATACATGGCCCACCGGCGCCCGCAACTCCGTTCGTACGCATCAAAGTCCGCCAGGTGATAAGCCTTCGGAGGCATCTCTGCCAGCGGTTTGAGTGGCCTCTCGGTGGTGAAACACAACTTGCCGTCGCGCTTGAAACCAATACCTGGAACCAGATCAAGCGCCGTACCCGCTTCCAGATGCTGCACCACCTCCAGAAGTGTTTCTTCACCCTGCCCGCGCACCACGTAATCGATGTAGGGCGCTTCAAGAGTCTGCTTCGGGAGCAGAGAAGGATGCCAGCCTCCGAGAATAATCGGGAAATCGGGCTTCCACGCTTTCACCGCTCGGGCGATCTCGACCGTCTCGCGAATCATCGGACCAGTCACCAGCGAAATTCCCAGGCAAAGCGCGTCCCGCACCTCTTCAAGAACTCGTTTTTTAAAATCTGGAGTAATCGTGGAATCTATGAGCCGCACCGAAAAGCCGGCTCGCAGCAGTGGCGTTGCCACCGCCAGAATTCCCAGCGGCGCCGTGGCTTCGTTGCTCGCAAAGGAAGGAAAAAAGAAGACTACTTTTTTGGACATCGCTTAGCTGTCGTCCCAAACGCCAGCTAAAACTTACGTCAGGGTGCGGCTGCATTTGTCAAGGACATGTCAAACAACTGTCACTTCTTCTTCGCACGCAATTTATACGCTTGATTTCGCGTTAGAGTGATCAACATCGTGACCTTGAGCTTCGCATTCAATCGCCAATCACTTCCCTACCAGACCGATTTTTATGTAGCGGGAGCTCACTGCCACCTTTCCACAAACTCGGCTGACGTTCTTCAGTCAGTGTGGCGATGGCGAGGACCAAATCTCGTCGGTTCCCGTTCGCTTGAAATGGAAATTATTGTTGACCCCAGGTTGGACACCGCTGCAAAGCGTCCGGCATATTTTCGCGGCAATGGACATCTCGTATTTGGATTTTTACCGCCTGGCAGTTTTATTACTTATGATTTGCTCCGCAAATATGTGCGGGCGGTGCTCTCCACCGAGGCGGCCAGCGATGATTCCTTTTGGAACACGCTGCTCATCCCCATCACCATCGGTATTGCCGGAACTACGGTGGGCGTCGTTCCGCTGCACTGCGCGTGCTTGGAGAGAAATGGTAACGGCCTTCTCATAGCTGGCGATTCCGGCGTCGGCAAATCCACCCTCACCGCGGCCTTGACGATGCGTGGTCTGGCATTGATCTCCGACGACTGGACCTATTTTTCCAAAGAACAATCCACGCTTGTTGCCCATGGACTCTTCTCGCCAATAAAATTGTTACCCGACGCGATTCAGTTCTTTCAGGAATTGCGCGAGTTGACCCCTGCAATATCTTTAAATGGCGAAATAGCTTACGAAGTTGATCCTGCGCGTTTCGTCGGATCTCAAGTCAAGAATGTTTCTCGTCCGAGTTGGATTTTCTTTTTAGAACGAACCTCCGATCCCGGTTGCCATTTTGTTTCCTGCCCACCTGCATCGATACGCGAATTCTTTGAGAAAAATGCCGAGCGTCTTCCTGACGAGCTGGTCGACGCCAAGGCCCTTCGTACCACCATCATTCGTACACTTTCCGTTCTGCCGTCCTGGATTCTGCGAACGGGCGAGAGTCCCCAACGAACTTCCGAAGCCATAGATCACTTCATTTTGTAAACCAAATATGCAACCGCTTGAATTCTCACATTATTCAGATCCACTCGATTTATTGCGGCGATTCATCCAGACGCCGATGAAGGCCACCTATCGCCTCGACGGAGCGCGAGTGGGAGTTGAAACAAACGACTGTGCTCTGCTTCCAGAACTCCCTTTGGACGCGGATCTCACAGGACCTTGCGCTCTCGAATGGAAATTAATTCGAGACGCCGATTCGCCAGGCCTCTTGGAATCTCCGATGTTTTTGACTTCCGCAACACTTACGGTCGTTGCCATGGGCACCGCGTGTTTGCTTGGCCTTGACCACGAGACGCACAAGTTGTTCGCGTTCATTGGCACGGATATTGATGCGCCCACATTTCGGGAATATCTGGTTCCCTTTCTTTGTCGAATGACCAAAGACGTGCTGTCCGGAGATCCCATCGGATGTTTTGTCAGCTGGAGCCACAATTCCGCTCATGTCTAATGCCGGCTGCAAACGAGCTGTCCTTGCAGCGCTAAGTTTTCAATCTGACTTCTCGGCTCTCGCCGCCTTTCCACCACTGCAAAGCGAAAGCGGCCAACACTTATTACGTTGGTTAGACCGCAGCGGGTTGTCCCTTGTTCTCCTGTCGCGTTTACAAGCAGCTGAGCCGACTCCGTCGATGTCCGCCGAGTGGCTTAACGCGCTTGCTCAGCGCTTGGCGCGTAACCTCCTCCGTACGCGCGATATGCTTACAGAGTTCAAACGCGTAAACGATGCCTTCCGCGCACACGGTGTCACGGCCGTCGCGCTAAAGGGTTTCACCTTGGCTCCCGATTTTTGTGAAGATCTCACCCTGCGTCATCAGACCGACTTCGATTTTTTGGTCTACCAGGATAGCGTCGGGAGAGCCGCCGACGCTCTTCAGCGTTGCGGATATTCCACTTCTCAGTTGAATAAGACGGCAGAAACATGTTTTCTCACGCCATTGCGGCACATCCCCTCCGCTGACGACGACCTATACGCACTACAACATCACCGCCAGGTAGATCTACACACCTCAATCTTCGAACAGAGCCCGTGGATGCAGATTCAAGTGCCGCAGGATAGCCTGGAACAGGCGCGCATCCAGAGTGTCTATGGCATCGACTTTCTTGCTCTTTCGCTGGCAGATAAATTTATCCTTCAAGTGTTTCACGCCTTTAGACACTCCTTTCGCTCCTGGATTCGACCTTCATGGCTTCTGGAAATTGGCAGATGCATGGAACTACATCAGGACGATATTGCCCTTTGGGCTCGCATCATTGAAAGAGCAGGACATACCCGCTTAACGAGACATATCTTTGCGTTTGTCTTGGAGCTGGTTACGCGCTTGTTCCGAATGCCAATTCCCGCACCGCTTCGGTGCTGGACAAAAGAAACTCCGAGTCTTGCTGTTCGCGCTTGGCTGGATGCGTTTGCGGTGGACTGGGCGGTCTCCGATTGGCCAGGAAGTTTGACAAATCTTCTTCTCGCCGCGGAGTTTATCCCTGAGCGTAGTCTCCGGCTTCAGTATTGTCGAAGCAGACTATTTCCGAGGAAGTCTCACGCCTCGATGGGCGCAGTCGCCACCACTAGCAGAAATATGTTCCTCAAATTACAAACAACTCGTTTGCGTTACCTGGCGCACCGTGCGGCAGTACACCTGAAAGATATGGCGACACTACCCATGCAACATTTGCGCTGGAAACGCGCGTTATACATGTCATCGAAAGCTCCAGGTCGAACACAAAGTTGACATCCTTTTGACATTCTGAAGATTGACCACATCTTGTTCCCACAGTAAGGTCCTATCGAAGGCTGCGGAAGAGATTACCAACTGCTCTCGACAGCCCGCTTCAAAATGAAAAACAGCGCCGACACTCCCGAAGTAAAGCCGACTAGGCTCTTCCTCGTTATTGAGAACCGCATGTTGCGTGAAGCCATGAGCTCGCTTTTGCGGAAGCAGCCAGACTTCTTCGTTGTCGATGCCATACCCTACTCAACCACGAGCTACAAACAAGCGGCTTCTTCGGGATGCGATATTCTGCTGGCCGATCAGGCATCGGCCTCCGCATTTCCTTCCACTTTCGTCACTGATCTGCTGTCGCTCTGTCCCGGACGGAAGACCATTCTTTTTGGGATGGACGATGATCCGGAAACTTTCCTGCAAGCCGTAAGATCGGGGACCAGCGGATATCTCCTGGGCGATGCAAGTGCCGACGACACCATCGCTGCCGTCCGCAAAGTGATGGCCGGAGAAGCGGTCTCCCCTCCTCGGCTCTGCCACTACCTGTTTCAGTTTGTGGCTCGCACAACTCGCGAAGGCTCCATGATTCTGAATCAGCGGCTTTGTTACCGCCTGGGCTTAACAGCCAGACAACAACAACTAATTGCGCTGTTGGCACGCGGCTTCACAAACAAGGAAATCGCTGAGAGCATGCATATTTCTGAATTCACGGTTAAGAATCACGTTCACCGCGTCATGCGTCGCTTGAATGCGCAGAGCCGTTACGCCGCAGTCCAGACGGTCTGCAGTAGCACGCTCCCTGCTTCGATGTGCAGTCCCGAAAAAGCTGCTGATAACCCCTCTTAAGAGTCAGATTCTTACCGCCCAAATCGATGTGACATGTTTTTAACAATGCCGTGACAATTTGCCGCTCTGGACAAATATCATAAGTCCTGCAAACAAAGCGCACTGTTGGCACACCTTGCCATCCACCTCACCAACCCATAGCGAAGTAGATGTCATCGTTCCCTGCTACAACGTTGAACACTATGTTCGCCGTGCTCTCGACAGTGTACTGGCCCAAACCCATCAGGATTTCTGGATATATGCCGTTAATGATGGGTGTACCGACAACACCATGCGGGTCCTTGAAACATACGCGCCTCGGTGTGTTTCGATATTTCAAGCTCACGCTGGGCCAGCGGCTGCTCGGAATCGCGCAATCCGGGAGTCCGTCAGTCCCTTCATCGCCTTCATCGACGCAGATGATGAGTGGCTGCCCGAAAAGTTGGAACGTCAGCTCTCGTTGTTACGACAAAATAAGTCTCTGGGCATGGTTTGTTCCCATTGCTTGATCAGCGAATCAGGACACGAAGAGAGTCGGCATATTTTGGCCGGTAATGTGCCCGACACTGGAAGACTGTTTCAACACCTGGTCCGCAATTGTTTTGTATTCACTCCGACCGTGGTTGTGAGACGCCAATGTTTGGAAAAAATTGGACTCTTCAATGAAGCGCTTCCGGTAAGCGAAGATTTTAATTTGTGGTTACGCATCGCGGCGCGGTGGGAAATCGCCATTGTGCCCGAAGTACTTGCCATAGCTAAAAAACGATCGGGCAACTTGTCTGTAACCATCGCTCCGCAAGAAAGGCTACGCAGCGGAGTAGCCGCGCTCCAGCACGTCAGCGCAAGCTGCTCAGGCTTGTCGGCGGCGGAACAACACGCGCTGCGTCTCGCGCTGGCGGAGCGCATCTATTTTTACGGATCGTATCTCCTTTCCACCGGCGCAAAGACGGCCTCTCGCAAACACCTGACATCTGCTTTGGAACTTCAATCCACCCATTGGCGCGCCTTCGCAAAACTCGCACTTAGCTTCCTTCCCGGCGAAATCTATGGCTCTCTCGCCAGACTCAAATCAACAATCAGGGTCTGAGTGATGGACACGCATCCGTGAGCACCGCCAGACTTGATCAGTGGTTACTCGATGCGGCCTTGAATATTCCGATTAATGGCCTGCCCAACCGCGCCAGATATCGCTTACTTCGAGGAATTCGTCACCTGCGGCTTTTCGTTTCGGACCCTGTCGTGGATTTTCCCTTAGGCGCGTACAACTTTCGCTTGCCGCTGTCTCATGAGCTTGCCTTCTACCGCAGAAAATTCCCGCATTATGCCTCCAACCTTGGCAAAGTCAGTTTCCATGCGAGACGCAAATATCCGGATCTGACTATGATCGATGTCGGCGCGAATATCGGTGATTCCGTCGCAATTGTACACAGCTACAGTGACCATCCTGTTCTGTGCCTTGAAGGAGAACCGCGATTCTTTCGACTATTGAAAGAGAACACGCGTAATCTGCCGGCAGTTGAGATTGAACAGACTTTTATCGGCGCACCGGGAGACCACGTCGGCAGCATTGACGCGCATCGTGGAAATGCTCAGGTGCTGTTGGGCCCGACCCCCGGCCGAGCAAGTATGTGCACACTGAGTGAAGCGCTAACCCGCCATCCGCGTTTTGCAGCAGCAAAACTTTTAAAAATAGACGCCGAAGGCTTCGATTGCAGAATCATCGCCGCCGAAACTAAATTGCTCAAAGGTAGCAAACCTATCCTGTTCTTTGAATACTATCCAAAATGTTCTGAATTGGTGGGGCAGGAAGCGTTCCCGGTTTTTGCGACCCTTTCTTCCTTGGGCTATTCGAGGATCCTGATTTATCAAAATCTAGGAAGGTATTTCATGAGCCTCGCTCTGGATCAGGTAGAGGCGCTACAGGATCTCCATCACTTCATTGCAGACCAAGGTGGCTTCTGCGATGTGGTAGCCTTCCACAATGAAGACTTGGAAATCGCCATCAAACTGCGCGCCGCGGAGTATGCAGGTCGCGCGTTAAATAAAAACGCTAGTAACGGAAATGTGCCGTGAACGCTACAACCGACAATTTCGGAAGAGTCCTGGTGCTGGTAGCGCATCCAGACGACGAGACCATCGGCTGCAGCGGCCTTCTGCAGCGAGCCAGCTCAGCGCTGGTTGTATTCGCTGTAGATGGTGCCCCACCCCATTACGGATTTGAAAAAAAATACGGCTCTCTCGCGCAGTACTCGGAGATCCGCTTTCTCGAAGCTTCCCTGGCGCTGAGCGCTCTTCCACATTGTTCGTCCGACAGATTAGCCCGGCAGAACGGGGCACATTACGTGGACCAGCATCTTTTCGAAGAACTGCCCGAGGCCCTGGGGTCCCTTAATCAATTTGTGTGTCGCTTTTCACCGGATTTTATCGTCACCCACGCGTACGAAGGCGGTCACATCGATCACGACGCCTGTCATTTTTTAGCCGCGCATATCGCGCGTGCGCACAGCATGATGCTCATGGAGTTCCCCTCCTACTGGAAGGCTGAAGATGGCCAGGACATCTTCCAACAATTTCGCAACAGCCGGGATGACGACGTGATCCTGAAACTTTCTGAACACGAAATAGAAGTTAAGCGCCAAATGCTTGCGTCCTATCGGACGCAGCAACAGCTGATACCAGTATTTCATCTTCACACCGAACGATTTCGTCTCGCGCTTCAGCAAAGCTACACCGAATGTGCCTGGGCGGACTATGCCTTCGAAAATCGGCGAAGACGACTAAAGGCAAAACTATTCGTAGAGAAAATCGAGCAACTCAACCGGTCAGTACTCGCCGTCTGTTAACGATCGCAGCCATAATCGAAGCCATCTAATTTCTTAGCGGTAGGTTATTAAATCAAATCGCATTCGCACGTTTGGCCGCGGGCGCAAATGGGTAGTTGTTGAAATGTGGAGTCGAGGTGTGACGCGGTGAGTTAGGCGCAGCCTATCCGTTGCCGACCCTTTCGATTGTCGGTGCCTCAATAGCTGCACCATGCTTCCGTTTTCACACCCCGCTCATCGAACCGGACAGGCCTGTTTCAGGCATCCGGCTCTCGGAGAAAGGTTCACGATGTCGCCCGCGGGACATTGCTCGTCCGCTTGGTAAGGCAGAAGAGGCCCAACAGTTGATGCAGGGATGTGTCCGGAAACCGCTTGGTCCCCAGTCCCCACACTTTGTGCTTGGCACACAACCACTGACGCAGCCTCTCGCGGGCGTGTTGTTCCACTGCCCGATAGGCCTTGCTGACTGGCCCTAGACAGAAGTAGTTGGCCCACCCAATCATCGTGCGGTTGAGCTTCGCTACCACCATCTGCTGTTCCAGTAGAGTTTGATCCCGTCCTGTCGCCCAGGGTCGAGGCGGATCGTCAAGCGCGAGGAGTATTGAAAAAAGAGCTGATTGGACACCTGCGGTCCAAGCGCCGCATACGCCGCTCGCAGCACGCTCGTGTCAGCGGACAGTCGCGCGGTCAAATCGTCGATGCCATCTCCATCCGAGAAAGAC